>JAPLPG010000330.1 GCA_026400375.1 Novosphingobium sp.
CGCGATGACCGGCAGCGGGCAAAGGCGCGCAAGCATCAGAAACCGCAACGATCCCAGCGCACCAGCCCCCGGATGGGAACGGGTCGGGAAGACCGGCGAAAGCAGCACGGCATGGGCGCCTGCACGCACCGCCATGCCGATCTCGTGCAGCGAATGCGCGGTTGCCAGCCTTGCGCCGGGCCGGCCCGCCACTTCGCGTGCCGCCCCGTAGACGCCATCACAGCGCCACTGCGCCGGCACCCGCGCGCCGATGACGGCGATGCCGCGCGCCCGGGCCAGGGCTGCCAGTTGTGCAAACCGTTTGCGCCGCGCCGCGCCGTGCAGGTGATAGTGCCGGAACACCAGCGCACTACCGCGCGGAAGCCGCCTTATCGCCCGTTCAAGCCCATCGTCGTTGCGCGCATCGGTCAGCAGCAGGCAGCGCGGCGCGCCCTGCCCTTTCAGCCGCAGACTCTCGCTCTGGCGCTTTCCCATGCCCGCGCTATAGCACCGCGCCATGGAACAGGCAGTCCCTTCATCATCGCAAGATCAGACCCCCCTGCAGCAGGTGCAGGCCCGCATCGCCACCGCCGCCCGCATTGCCGGGCGCAAGGCGGCTGACGTTACGCTGGTCGCCGTATCGAAGACCAAGCCGGCCGAGGCGATCCTGGCCCTGATCGCGCAAGGGCAGCGCGTGTTTGCCGAGAACCGCGTGCAGGAAGCGCAAGCCAAGTGGCCGGATATCCGAGCGGCTCATCCCGATGTGGCGCTGCATCTGGTTGGGCAACTGCAATCGAACAAGGCCGAGGACGCCATCGCCCTGTTCGATTGCATTCATTCGCTTGACCGGCCGAGCCTGGTCACCGCGCTCGGCAAGGCGCAGGATCGGCTGGGCCGCAAGGTGCCCTGCTTCGTGCAGGTCAATATCGGTGCCGAAGAGCAGAAGGGCGGGTGCGCCGTGGCCGATCTGCCCGCCTTGCTGGATCAGGCCCGCGCTGCCGGGATCGATGTCATCGGCCTGATGTGCGTGCCGCCTGCGGACATCGAATCCGCCCCGTTCTTTGCGCTGCTCGACAAGCTGGCCGACGATCACGGCCTTGCCGGGCTGTCGATGGGCATGAGCGAAGACCTGGACGTGGCAGTGCAGCTGGGCGCCACGCACGTCCGCGTCGGCTCTGCGCTTTTCGGCAGCCGCTGACCCTCTGGCACAAACAGAAGCGGGCAGGTGCCTCATGCACCCGCCCGCCGTCCTGTCTCAGGCTTCGGGGATTCAGAAGTTGGCGTTGATCTCGACCCCCAGCACGCGACCGCGCACCAGCGGCGAGAACGTGCCGACAGCCGGGTTTTCGCTGAAGGGCCGGTTCACCCCGGTCGAAAGCGGGCCACCGAACACCGGGATCTGCGCCGCGCCTGCGCCCAACTGCGTGTCCCCGCCGTGCTGCACCTGATCGAGCAGGTTGCGGCCATAGACCGTAAAGGTCAGCCCGCCGGTCCGGTAGCTGATCGAGGCATCGACGTTGTCTGCCGAGGCGATCCACCCGAAGTTGTTGTCGGTATAGGCAAACCGATCGCGGAACTGCCAGTTGGCGCGTGCCATGACGCTCTTTTCATTGCCAACCGGGAAGTCCAGCACCGCGCCCGCACCATAGGTCCACTTCGGCAAGCGCGGCAGGGCCAGTGCGCGGTCTGCCGCGTTGACCACGCCATCGCCTGACAGATCGAACAGCACCTTGCGATAGCGGCCATCGATGTAGCCGAAGTTGGCGGTCAGCAGCAGGTTCTTGTTCACGGCAAAGCGGCCTTCGCCCTCGATGCCATCGATGCGCGCATCGGCCGTGTTGAAGATCGATTGCGCCACGCCCGCGGCCGAACCTTCGTTGACCTCGCGCTGCATGTTGCCGACATCGGTGCGGAAAGCGGCAAGATTGACAGTCAGCTTGCGATCGGGGCTGCGATACTTCACGCCCACTTCGTAGCTGTCCACCTGCTCTTCGTTGAAGGCAAACTGCGGGTTCGGGCCACCGACGCCTGCCAGCAACTCGAAGGCGCGGGCGTTGGTGATGCGGAAGTTGTACCCACCCGAACGGAAGCCGCGCGACCAGCTGCCATAGACCTGGGCATCGGGATTGAAGCGGTACTGGAAGCCGATCTTCGGGCTCCAGTTTTCCCACGCGCGGCTATCGGTGAAGCCGTTGTTTTCGGTCGGGATAAGCGGATTTCTGCCCGACGTCGGGCAGGTTTCGGCCACGACCGAGCAATTGCCGCGCGGACGGATATAGGTGACGGCGGCATCCTTCGTTTCCCGCGACCAGCGCAAGCCCGCCGTGAGTGTCAGCTTTTCGGTGATGTCGTAATCGCCGGCGACGAACAGGCCGAGCACTTCGTGGTCCTGCCGTCCGCCACCGATCTGCGTCAGCGGGCTGATGAAGGTGGGGAAGCGGCGGATCTCGTCATAGCCCAGGTTCTGCTGGAACCAGAAGCCGCCGGTGGTCAGGTCAAGGTTGCCTAGGCGCACGTTGTAGCGCAGCTCGTCGGAATACTGGCGCTGGTTGAACTGGGTTTCGGAATGGAAGCGGAACACCGGCAGAGCATCGATATCGCCGCTGGTGGCCGACTGGAAATCGCGGAACCCGAAGATGTTGGTCAGCTGGCCATCGCCGATGTCGATCTCGGTCTTGTGCGTGGCGAACCATGCCTCGTTGCGATAGAAGCCGCGATTGTCGACCGAGAAATCGAAGGTGTCGCGCTTGAAACGCGCGCGGTTCTGGCCGGCCGGGCCATCGCCATTGCTGGTGAAGTACTCGACCTTGGCCACCATCCGGATCGCGTCGGTCGGCAGGAACTCCAGCGCGCCGCGCACGATCTGGGTCTCGGCCTTGCCGAAGTTGCTGTTGTCGAAGAGGTTCTTGAAGTAGCCGCGATCGTTGTTGACGTAACCACCGAGCTTGAAGTTCAGCTTGTCCTTGATCAGCGGGCCGGAAACCACGGCCTGTGCGGCAAAGTTGCCCGAACCACGCCCGGAATCGACCGGGCCTTCATAGAACACGCGGAAGTTGCCGCGATAGTCCGACGTGGGGTCTCCGGTGTTGATGAGCACCGCGCCGCCGGTGGTGTTGCGGCCATAGAGGATGCCCTGCGGGCCACGCGCCACTTCGATCGAGCCGAGATCGAACACGTCGAACACCAGCCCTGCATTGACGCCGATGTACACGCCGTCGACGAACACGCCCACGGTCGGGTCGATCGAAGGGATCGAGCTGTTTACGCCGAGCCCGCGAATCGAGAAGTTCGCCGTGCCGCGCGATGTGCCGACCTGGTCGAGCGAGACGTTCGGCGCACTGAACGTCAGCGTTTGCAGATCGCGCACCTGCAACGCCTGCAGGGTCTGCGCATTGAACGCGGTGATCGCCATCGGCACGGCTTGGACGTTTTCGACGTCCTTCTTCTTGGTGGCGGTCACGATGATATCGGCGTTGAGCTGGTCGATCGACGACATCTGCTCGTCTGCCTGCGCCACCTCCTGCGCATGAGCGCCCGTCGCAAACCCTGTGGCAAGCAGCGCCATCGCGCTCAACCCACAGGCAAGACCGGCACGCGCAACCATCCTGAAGTTCTTCGGCATTCACAGCTCCCGTTGTTTTATGGAGCTGTAGATGAACGACGCGCCGCCAGTTTCAACCGTTATTCAACCGAGCAATTAAATGTAATGCTCAGGTGTGGCCTAATTGCACCGTTGTCAGTTATAACGATCCAGTTCGTTGCCGGCCAGGGTGACCACGTGCAGCAGGTTGGTTGCCCCGGGCGTGCCGAACGGAACGCCTGCCAGGGCAATCAGCTTTGATCCGGCAGTGCCGAAGCCGTGGCGCAGCGCCATGCGCTTGCCCTTGGCGATCATCTCTTCGAAGCTGCCGATGTCCTTGGTGCTGACTGCGTGCGCGCCCCACAACAGCCCGACCTTGCGCGCCGTCTTCTGCGAGGGGGTGAGCACCAGCATGGGCACGGCAGGCCGTTCGCGCGCCACGCGCCGCGCGGTCGACCCCGATCCCGTGAACACGATGATGCCCGCGATCGGCACGGTGTTGACGATGCTGGCCGCAGCCTGCGCCAATGCGTCGGCCGTCGTCGGATCGGGCAGCGTTTCAACAAAGTGGACGCGCGCGGCATAGCCGGGATCGGCTTCGACCTGCGCGGCGATGCGATGCATGATCGTCACGGCTTCTTCCGGCCAGGCCCCTGCCGCGGTTTCGGCAGACAGCATGACCGCGTCGGCCCCGTCATAGACCGCATTCGCCACGTCCGACACTTCGGCGCGGGTGGGCGTGGGCGCTTCGATCATCGATTCGAGCATCTGCGTGGCAACGACCACCGGCTTGCCCTGCCGCCGCGCGCTTTCCACGATGCGCTTCTGCAGCGGCGGCACTTCTTCGGGATTCAGTTCTACGCCGAGATCACCGCGCGCCACCATGATGCCATCGGACAATTCGATGATCTCTTCCAGCCGCGAGATGGCGGCAGGCTTTTCGATCTTGGCCATCAGCGCGCCATATCCGCCCATCAGCTTGCGCGCCTCGGCCACGTCTTCGGGACGCTGAACGAAGGACAGGGCAATCCAGTCAGCGCCGTTTTCCACTGCGAACGACACGTCGCGGCGGTCCTTCTCGGTCAGCGCAGGCACCGGCACGACCGCATCGGGCACGTTCACGCCCTTGCGGTCAGAGATCACGCCGCCGACTTCGGCAGAGCACAGGATTTCGTCCTGATCGGCGCGGATCACGCGCAACCGCAGCTTGCCATCGTCGATCAGCAGGCGCTGGCCCTTTTGCAGCACGCCGAACAGTTCGGGGTGCGGCAGACACACCCGCGTTTCGTCGCCCGGCTCCGGGTTGCGATCCAGGGTGAAGTGCCCGGAATGACGGATGACCGCGCGGCCCTCCTTGAACTGGCCGACGCGCAGCTTTGGCCCCTGCAGATCGCACAGCACGGTGATCGGGCGGTTCACCTTCTTTTCCAGCGCGCGGATATTGGCGATGGTTTCGGCGTGCACGGCATGTTCGCCATGGCTCATGTTGACGCGGAACGCATCTGCGCCTGCGCGATAGAGCTTTTCCAGCATTTCGGGGTCGCGGCTTGCCGGGCCCACCGTGGCAAGGATTTTCACCTTGCGTCCCAAAACCATGCTTGAACGTGGATCGAGCTTGGCCACGGCGTCACTACTCCTATATCGAACTGCATCGCGCCTATGGCCCATGCCGTTTCAAAACGCCATTTCAAACCGGGGATGTTTACAGTGGATACGAATGCAATCGATGATCTTCCCGATGATGTTGCCGCAGCTGCCTTCCGCCGACTGGTGAAGCATCTGCAACACCGTCACGATGCGCAGAACATCGACCTGATGGGTCTGGCCGGTTTCTGCCGCAACTGCCTGGCTGACTGGATCCGCGATGCCGGGTTCGAGGGCGACAAGGCAGCGGCGCGCACTGTCATCCACGGCATGCCGTTCGATGAATGGAAAGCCGCCTACCAGACCGAGGCCACGCCCGAACAGATGACGCGCATGGAAGAAAGCCTCAAGCGCAACGGCGGCACGCACTGAACGCTCCGATCCGGCTGTAGATTTCCACAGCCCCACTTTGCCCGAATCCCGGCCTGCGTCTATCAGCCGCGCCAACCGATTCACGCATCTTACCCGGAGTGTTCCCCAATGGCCGAATCCGCTGACGACCGCCTGCGCCTTCTGATCGAACGGATCGAACGCCTCGAAGAGGAAAAGAAGGGCATCGGCGACGACATCAAGGATGTCTACAGCGAGGCCAAGTCCACCGGTTACGACGCCAAGATCATGCGCCAGATCGTCCGCCTGCGGAAGATGAAGCCCGACGATCGCCGTGAGATGGAAGCGGTCCTCGAAACGTATAAAAACGCCCTCGGCATCAACTGATAAGTCACAACTCGTCGCATAGTCGGGCGGCAGGGCGGAACTTCCGTTCTGCCGCCCGATTGGTTTCCTGCACGATGAACAGGAAATCCCGATGAACGACACCGCCACCGTCCGCCCGCCGATTCACGAAGATGGCCTTCCCGGCAGCGAGGCGACACTCGACCCGAAGCCGGAATGGCAGCCGCGCTTTCCCGGATCGGGGCGCCTGAAAGGCAAGGTCGCCATCGTCACCGGCGCCGACAGCGGAATCGGCCGCGCGACGGCAGTGCTGTTCGCGCGCGAGGGCGCGAACGTCGCCATCGCCTACCTGAGCGAGGACGAGGACGCTTCGAAGACCCGCGAACTGTGCGAGGCGGAAGGCGCCGAGGCCCTGACGTTCTCAGGCGATCTGGGCGATCCCGAAGTCGCCCACGCGCTTGTCGATCTGGTCATCGGCGAATGGGGCCAGCTTGATGTGCTGGTCAACAATGCCGGCGAGCAGCATCCCGACAAGGATATCCGCGACATCACCACCGACCAGTTGCAGCGGACGTTCCAGACCAACATCTTCTCGATGTTCTACCTCGTCCAGGCGGCACGCCCGCATCTGAAATCCGGTGCCGCAATCGTCAATTGCACGTCGATCACGATGTACCAGGGCTCGGCCGAATTGCTCGATTACGCCAGCACCAAGGGTGCGATCACCGCGTTCACCCGCTCGCTTTCGGAAAACCTGATCGAGGACGGCATCCGCGTGAACGCCGTTGCCCCCGGCCCGATCTGGACCCCGCTCAACCCCAGTGGCGGCGCGACGCCCGAAAAGCTCGAGCATTTCGGCGAAAGCACGCCGATGGGCCGCCCCGGCCAGCCCAACGAGGTCGCGCCGTGCTTCCTGTTCCTGGCCTGCGAGGATTCCTCCTACATGTCGGGCCAGGTACTGCATCCCAACGGCGGAACCGTGGTTGGCAGCTGACGCGGCCCGAAGCCGGAGTTCCAGCTGGAGGCAGGAGCCGCCTTTACCCCGCCCGGCAAACTGGTAGGGTTGGCCCATGCTGATCACCACCACCAACACCGTCGAAGGCCACCCGGTCCAGCGCCATCTCGGCATCGTGACCGGGGAGGTCATTCTCGGCGCGAACATCGTGCGCGATTTCTTTGCTGCCGTGACCGACATTTTCGGTGGCCGATCCGGCAAGTACGAGGAAGTGCTGGCGCGTGGCCGCGAACAGGCCCTGCGCGAAATGGAGGACAAGGCGCGCGCCTATGGCGCCAACGCAGTGGTCGGAGTCGATTTCGATTACGAGACGATCGGATCGCGCGGATCGATGCTGATGGTCAGCGTCAGCGGCACCGCGGTGGTGCTCTGACCCTGCCGCTTACCCGGTAGCGAGCGCCGCTGCCAGCATGACCGCGTTCGATGCCACGTGCGCCAGGATCGATGCCAGCAGGCCCAGCCGCACGCGGATGTAGCCCAGCATCAGGCCGGACCACAATTGCGGCAGCACCATCGGCAGCACCACCGCGCTGACCTGCGGATAGTTGAACACGTGCAGCAGCGCGAACAGCACGGTCATTCCATGGAACAGCGCCGGAAATCCGCGCGCGAACCATGCCTTGACTTCACGGTCGCGCCGCGTGCGCAGCCAGGCAATGCCGGACAGAACCACCGTGCCCAACAGGATCGCCCCGGCAACCAGCGGCTTGCCCCGCCCGAATGCCGCAAACAGCGCCAGTCCCGCCATGACCGCCAGCATCAGCCACAGCGCCGCAGGCCGCCCGCTCATCCAGCCGCGAAAGAACAGCTCTTCCAGCACCGGGCCCAGCAGCACGGCGCCGCCCCACAGCGCCAGCGGGCTCAACCCTTCGAAGGCGTCGGGCGATGGCAGGCCGAACGCGCTTTTCCACGCCAGGATCAGCGGCATGACCACCAGCCCCAGAACTGCGATCTGCACGATGCTCAGCGCCAGCCAGCGGGAAATCGCACCATCTGCGTTCAGCCCGGTGGCATGCATCGGCCGGGGATGGCGCAGGAAGGCGGCGAATTCGGTCAAAAGCGGACGGATCATGCGGGCTTCATGCCGCCAAAAACGCCAATACGCCACATAGATTGCCGCACGCCTCTGTCTCGGCTAGGGGCAGCCTGAGATTCCTGAAACACGCAAGAAGACGGATCATGGCAGGCCATTCCAAATTCAAGAACATCATGCACCGCAAGGGCGCGCAGGACAAAAAGCGTTCGGCGCAGTTTTCCAAGCTCAGCCGCGAAATCACCGTGGCCGCCAAGATGGGCATTCCCGATCCGGACATGAACCCGCGCCTGCGCGCTGCGGTCAACGCCGCCAAGGCGCAATCGATGCCCAAGGACAACATCGCCCGCGCCATCGACAAGGCAACCAAGGGCGAAGGCGATAACTACGAAGAAGTGCGCTACGAAGGCTATGGCCCCGGCGGCGTGGCCATCATCGTCGAAGCACTGACCGACAACCGCAACCGCACCGCCACCAACGTGCGCACCGCCTTTTCCAAGAACGGCGGCAATCTTGGCGCGTCGGGCGCGGTCAGCCACGGGTTCGAACGGCTTGGCCTGATCGAATATCCGGGCAAGGCGGGCGATGAGGACAAGGTCCTCGAAGCGGCCATCGAAGCCGGCGCCGACGATGTCGAATCCGATGCCGGAGATGGCGATGAAAACCCCGGCAGCCACCAGATCTGGGTCGCGGTGGAAAACCTGCACGAGGTTGCCCGCGAACTGGAAAAGGTGCTGGGCGAGGCCGAAGGCGTGAAGCTCGCCTGGCGCCCGAGCCTGAAGACCGAAGTTTCGGCCGACGATGCCGCAACCCTGCTCAAGCTGATCGATGTGCTGGACGATGACGATGACGTCCAGACTGTGTGGGGCAACTACGAAATACCTGACGAAGTGATGGAAAAGCTGGGCTGATGCGCAACGGCGCGGCAGCCCTTCGCGTTGCCGCTGCCCTTGCGGCGCTGCTCTTTACCGGCGGCTCTGTGGCAAAAACCGCAGGTTCTCGCTCCACGCTGCCTGCGAGCTTGTGCACCGGTGGCGAACGCGTGGTCTATTCCTGCCGCTTCGGGACAAGGCTGGGCAGCGTCTGCCTTGGCCGAAAGTCGGTTCATTACCGCTTCGGCCGCCCCGGTTCGCCGGAAATCGCGCTGGCCAGCACGCCGGACTGGAGCAACATCCACACCGGGGGAAATCGCAGCCAGGGCGGGCTCAATCAGGACCACATCCGTTTCACCAATGGCCAGACGCATTATGTGGTCCATCAGGACGAGACCGGATCGCTGAACGAAAATCCCGGCATCGGGTCTTCAGGCATCGAAGTGCTCGGCGGGCAGACAGGTTCCACGCCCATCGCCAGCCTGCGATGCCGGTCTGCCGCGCGCTTCAACCTGCAGGCCTTTGCCGATCTTTACCGCTCGGCTCCCGGCCACTGGGATGGCAACGAAATGCCCGACAGCCCTTTTGACGTGATATACTGACCGATGTTGCCACTTGCCCTGAAGGCCGTGATCTCGGGCCTGCTGATCGTGATTGTCTCGGAAATCGGGCGCAAGTTGCCGGCCGTGGGCGCGCTCGTCGCCTCGCTCCCGCTGGTCTCCGTGCTTGGCATGATCCTGCTGTGGAACGCCCGGCCCGATGCCGAGAACATGGCGATCCACGCAGAGGCGACCTTCTGGTACGTGCTGCCAAGTCTGCCGATGTTCCTGATCATCCCGGCACTGTTGCGCCATGGCACGTCCTTCTGGATCGCGCTGATCGCAGGCTGCGCGATCACCGTGGTGCTCTATCTTGCCATGATGCAGATAGGCCCGCGTTTCGGGCTGAAGCTCTGACATGATCATCCTTGGCATCGATCCGGGCCTGACCTGCACCGGGTGGGGCGTGGTCGCCAAATCCGGCAGCCGGCTCAGCCACGTGGCCAACGGCCAGATCCGCACCAACGCCAAGACCACGATGGCCGAACGCCTGGTGGAACTCGATTCGGCGCTTGCCGCGGTGATCGATAGCTACAAGCCCGATAGTGGCGCGGTCGAAGAGGTCTTCGTCAACGTCAACCCGCAGTCGACGCTGAAGCTGGGACAGGCCCGCGGCGTGGCCATGGTTGCCGTGGCGCGATCGGGCATTCCGGTGGCAGAGTACCCGACGAAGGTCATCAAGAAGGCGCTGGTCGGCACAGGTGGCGCCGAAAAGCAGCAGATCCAGCACATGCTCAAGATTCTGCTGCCGGGCGTGGTCCTGGCGGGTGAGGATGCCTCCGATGCGCTGGCCGTGGCGATCACCCACGCCAACATGCTCGGCAGCCACCGCTAGAGCCTGGGCCACGCCGCACGACGGCAGCCCGGAGCAACCGAGCGGACCCATCGGCCGGAAGCTTCACCAGACACAAAAAGGGCGACCTCCCCCCGGACGCCGCCCTTCCCGCTCACCCGCCGCGGCGGGTGGTATAATGCCGTCAGGCCTGCTGCTTGACCTTGCCGAAGCGGCGACGCGCCACCAGCCCGGCCGCTGCTGCGCCGAACAGGATGATCATCGAAGGCTCCGGCACATCGGTGCCGCCATTGGTCGTCCCGCCCGATGTCGACGTCGAAGACGAGGTGGAGCTGCTGGTGCTGCTCGAGGTGGACGAAGACGTGGACGACGAAGTCGACGAGCTGGATGTCACGTTGCCCGAGGACGTCGAGGTCGACGAGCTGCTGGTAACCGCGCCGGAAGAGGTGCTCACGTTCCCGCTGGAGGACGAGACATTCCCGCTCGAGGAGGAGACGTTGCCGCTCGAGGACGAGACGTTGCCGGAAGAGCTGCTGACATTGCCGGAAGACGAGCTGACCGCACCGCTCGAGGTCGACACGTTTCCGGACGAGGTGGACGAAGAGGTGGAAACGCCGCCGGTCGAAGTCGAAACACCGCCCGTCGACGTCGAGACGCCGCCGGTCGAGGTCGATGTCGAGACACCGCCAGTCGACGTCGAAACGCCGCCGCTGGTCGACGAGGTCGATCCGCCCGACGTGGAGCTGGAGCCACCCGACGAGGAGGTCGATCCGCCCGACGTCGAGGTAGAGCCGGTGCTGGTGGAGGAAATCACCACGCTGCCACCGCCGCCGCTGCTTCCGCCGCCGCCGCCGAAGAACCCGCCGAAGAATCCGCCGCCAAAGCCGCCAAGACCGCCGGCACCGATCACCACCGGCACGCCACCGCCGCCGCCGCCCGGCTGCTGGGGTGGCATGGGCGGCATGTAGGGCACGGGCACCATCGCCATCTGCTGGGCAGGTTCACAGGTGCGGGTGGTCGTCGTGGTGACCACGCGGCGGGCACGATGCACTTCGCGCGGGGCAGCACGGTGCGCGGCCACGCGCCTGGCGCCCTTGGCCATCTTGACCTTCACCGGCTTCACATGGTGAATTTCGCCCTGCGAAGGCGCTTCAGAAACGTGAACGGCACCGCCGCCGAGCATTGCCCCGCCCGCTGCAGCCGCTGCCAGTTTTGCCAATGCCATCCGAACCGACATGATCGTTGCTCTCGTTTTCCTTGGGAAAGCACCTAGCAAAAGCAGGTTAACGCCATGCTTTGCTTTCCCGACCGGTCAATCAACGCAGATGGCTGGGGTCAGGGCAATGACGTTAACCCTGTTGTCGGGCCGGAATCTGCCCGAAAACGGGACCGCGGCGCTGCGCGGGTTAAGTCTGTGCCAGTTTGGGACCGAATGTTGCCCGACTCTTTCTCAAGCCGGCCCCGCGTATCCTTCGATCACCGGGCGCTGACCGAATCGGCCACCCGCATCAGGCGTCCGGATCGAACAGACCGGGCAACTGCCCGGTAATCTGGCCAGCAGGCGGGGTCAGGCCGAGATGTTGCCAGCCCCGATCGTTGAGGCAGCGCCCGCGCGCGGTGCGGGCGATAAGGCCCAGCTGGATCAGGTAGGGCTCGATCACTTCCTCGATCGTGTCGCGCGGTTCGGAAAGACCCGCCGCCAGCGTTTCCACGCCCACCGGCCCGCCCTTGTAGATGTCGGCGATCATCATCAGATAGCGGCGGTCCTGCAGGTCCAGCCCGATCTGGTCGATCTCCAGCCGGGTCAGCGCATTGTCGGCATTGTCCCTGGTGATCGTCTCGGCGCCCGCCACTTGCGCAAAATCGCGCACGCGGCGCAGCAGACGCCCGGCCACGCGGGGCGTGCCGCGCGATCGGCGGGCGATCTCGGTTGCGCCACCCTTGTCGATGCCGATGCCCAGCAGCGAGGCTCCGCGCGCCACCACGCGCTCCAGTTCGTCCACCGAATAGAACTGCAGCCGCACCGGGATGCCGAAACGATCGCGCAGCGGGGTCTGCAGCAGGCCCTGCCGGGTCGTGGCACCGATCAGCGTGAACGGAGGCAGATCGATCCGCACCGAACGTGCAGACGGCCCCTCGCCGATGATGAGGTCCAGCGCCCGGTCCTCCATCGCCGGATAGAGCACTTCCTCGACCACGGGATTGAGCCGGTGAATCTCGTCGATGAACAGCACGTCGCCGGATTCGAGGTTGGTCAACAGCGCCGCCAGATCGCCCGCCTTGGCAATGACCGGGCCGGATGTGGCGCGAAAGTTCACGCCCAGTTCGCGCGCGATGATCTGTGCCAGCGTGGTCTTGCCCAGGCCCGGCGGCCCGAAGAACAGGACATGATCCATTGCCTCACGCCGCATCCTGGCACTTTCGATGAACACCCGCAGGTTGTCCTTGGCCGCCGCCTGGCCCACGAATTCGGCCAGCGTCTTGGGCCGCAGGGCAGCGTCCTGATCCTCGACCATGCGCTCGGACGAAAGGAGGGGGTTGTCGGTCATCCTATCCCGCCGCCCTCTTCAACGCCACGCGCACCAGATCGTTCAGCCCGGCGTCGCCGCCCAGTTCCTTGACGGCCGTCGCCACGGCAGCGCTTGCCACCTGTGGCTTGAAGCCCAGGTTCTGCAGCGCCGATACGGCATCGGCCGCAGCATCGCCCGGTATCGGGGCAAAGCCCGTGGCGTCCGCGCCCATCGACGAGGTGTAGCCCGCCAACCCGCCAGCCTTGTCCTTCAGTTCGTTGACGATCCGGCTCGCCAGCTTGGGCCCGACGCCATTTGCGCGCGCCACCATTGCCGCGTCACCCTGGGCGCAGGCGCGTTGCAGTTCTTCTGCCGACAATGCGGAAAGAATCGCCAGCGCCACCTTGGACCCCACGCCCTGCACCGCCGTCAGCAGCCGGAACCACGCACGTTCCCCGGCGGTGGTGAAGCCGATCAGGCGCTGGTCGGTTTCGCTCACCTGCATTTCGGTGTGAATCACCACCTTGTCGCCGCGGATCCCGAGATGGCTGAGCGTCTTGGCCGAGCAATGGACAAGATAGCCGACGCCGCCAACGTCGATCACGGCCCAGTCGGGGCCTGTATCATCAAGAATGCCGGTGAGTTTTGCGATCATGCTTTGTTCTTATGCACGGCCAGCCTGCGCTGCGCAAGGCCGGCGCCGTTCACAGGCTGAGGGACGAAAGCGCCATCAGCTTTCCGGGGCCGCGCGGTCGATCAGGTCCATGAAATCACGCGCCGCGTCGCGATCTGCCGGATCCTTGAACGCGACATCAAGATCGGGCGCGCGGCCAAGCATGAACAGCAGCGACCACAGGCCGAACCGGCGCGCGCGGTCCTTCTCAAGCCCGAAATCGACCAGCATGCGCTCCACCCCGGCGTCGATGGCCGATGGCGGGGCCGCAGTAAGGTCATCGGTGCCGAAGTAGCGGCGAAGCTGGTCGTCAAAATCCATGCTGACGCCAGTAGGCCCGATGCGGGAATTGCACAATGGGCCACCTGTGAACGTACCAAGCGGAGCCTGGGAACGCCGCCCTTCCTGACCAAACCGGACTTACCAGATCACGCCTGATTTTGCACAATCGGTGTCGGCGCCGTGAGCGACAGGTGTCTACCAGTTCCACATGGTTCCATCCTGCAGCCTTGCGACGGGGAGGTATGCGGGGTTGTAGGGGTATTTTGCGGCGAGTGTCTCGTCGATGTCGACGCCGTGGCCGGGGGTATCGCCGATGAACAGTTCGCCCTTGTCGAAGTGGTAGTCGTGGGGGAAGACGGCGTCGGTTTCGGGGGTGTGGCGCATGTATTCCTGGATGCCGAAGTTGGGGACCCAGGTGTCGAAGTGCAGCGCGCAGCCCATGGTGACGGGCGACAGGTCGGTGGCGCCGTGGCAGCCGGTGCGGATCTGGTAGAGGCTGGCAAGATCGGCGATGCGGCGCAGGTGCGTCAGGCCGCCGGCGCCGACGACGGTCGCGCGGATGTAGTCGATCAGCTGGTTCTGGATCAGGTCCTTGGCATCCCAGATGGTGTTGAATATCTCGCCCACGGCCAGCGGCGTGACGGTGTGCTGGCGGACGATCTTGAACGCTTCCTGGTTCTCGGCCGGCGTGCAGTCCTCCAGCCAGAACAGCTGGTAGGGCTCGAGCATCTTGCCAAGGTTGGCCGCCTCCTGCGGGGTGTAGCGGTGGTGGCCATCGTGCAGCAGGTGATGGTCGAAGCCGTAGGTCTTGCGCAGCTCCTCGAACAGCTTGGGCACGTAGTTCAGCGCCTGCCGCGTATCCCATCCGGTGACCGAGGGCAGCGCGGCATCGGCCGGTTCGTAGTAGAGCTTGCCCCGGCCCACGCCATAGGCATCCTTGATGCCGGGCACCCCGGTCTGGGCGCGGATCGCCTTGTAGCCCATGTCGATGTAGTGGCCGACCGCGTCCACCGTCTCGGCAATGTCCGAGCCATTGGCATGGCCATAGACCATCACGCCGTCACGGCTGCGGCCGCCGAGCAACTGGTAGACCGGCATGCCCGCCATCTTGCCCTTGATGTCCCACAGCGCCATGTCGACCGCGGCGATCGCGCGCATGGTGACAGGGCCCCGGCGCCAGTAGGCCCCGCGATAGAGATACTGCCAGATGTCCTCGATGCGGCGCGGGTCCATGCCGATGAGGCAGGGGATGACGTGTTCCTCGAGATAGGCGACGACCGACAGCTCGCGCCCGTTGAGCGTGGCATCGCCGATGCCGTGGACGCCCTGGTCGGTCTCGATCCTGAGCGTCACGAAGTTGCGGCCCGGGCACGTGACGATGACGCGGGCGGCGGTGATTTTCATGGGATCGGAACTCGCTTTAAGCAGACAACTTGTGGTAACACCGATTGACCGACCGCTTTCGGTCTGTCAAGTTCATCAAACTGGTATTACCAAAGGCGCGGCATGGCAACTGGCAAGATCGCTGGCAAATCAAACGACCGGCTCTATCAGGAACTCGCCCGCGCCCTGCTCGAGGAACTGGCCAGCGGACGCTACCCGGTCGGCGCCCGCCTCCCGGCCGAGCGCGACCTGGCGCTGCGCTATGACGTCAGCCGGCCCACCGTGCGCGAGGCGATCATCGCGCTCGAAGTGCAGGGCCTGGTCGAGGTGCGCATCGGATCGGGCGCCTATGTCCGCCGCCTGCCCGGCGAGGAGGACAGCCCCGGCTTCAACGTCACCGCCTTCGAACTGACCGAGGCCCGCCTGCTGTTCGAAGGCGAGGCCGCAGCCCTCGCCGCCACGCAGATGACCGAGGCCGACCTTGCCGAGATCGCCGCGCTGGTCGATCGCATCGCCGAGGAAAACCAGGACCCCAACGGCACCGAACAGGCCGATCGCGCCTTCCACCTCGCCATCGCCCGCGCCACCCGCAACCTGGCGGTCTACAACACCGTCGAACGCCTGTGGGACCTGCGCGCCACCTCGCCCGAGGCCGCCCTGCTCCACGAAAAGGCCCGCCACGCCAACATCAGGCCCGTCGTCGAGGAACACTCCGCCCTCCTCCAAGCCCTGCGCGCCCGCGACCCCAACGCCGCCCGCGCCGCCATGCGCGCCCACCTCTCCGCCGTCCTCGACGGCCTCCTCTTCGCCACCGAAGAACGCGCCCTCGCCGAAGCCCGAAAAGCCACACAAGCCAAACGCGAACGATACGCCCGCGCCACCGCTTGAGACGTGGCCATCGCCGCCGAATACCTGAAAGAGATCCTGCCGCGGCCCGAAGCCGCTGGAAACCACCTGAATTCAAAAGAACAGGTGGTGGGCGCGACAGGGATTGAACCTGTGACCCCACCCGTGTGAAGGGTGTGCTCTACCGCTGAGCTACGCGCCCGCCGGGGGTGGCCGGTGGCGCACCCTCAGGACAGGGGCGGGCCATTACGACGAAGCGGTTTGATTGACAAGTGGGGCAATCAAGATAATTGCCCGACCCATGACCGACGAAACCATCCAGCCCGAATCCGAAACCGAAACCGTGGCACCTGCTGCACCATCCGGTTCCGATGTGCCGCCAGACCGGCTTGCCATCAATCCGCGCAGCCCGCATTTCGATGCGGACAAGCTGCGCCGGGGCGTAGGCATCCGCTTCAAGGACGTGGTGCGCCACAATGTCGAGGAATACTGCATTTCCGAAGGCTGGGTGCGCGTGCAGGCGGGCAAGAGCATGGATCGCAAGGGCAATCCGCTGACGATCAAGCTGAACGGCCCGGTCGAGGCATGGTACGAAGATCTGGGCGAAGGCGCGCCGGTCGCGAAGGCCTGATTGACCACAATACTGCTGTGTCCCCGCGCAGGCGGGGACCTCAGGGGTGTTGCGGAACGTCGGCTTGAAAGGCGCGAGGCCCCCGCCTTCGCGGGGGCGCATGGGTGCGAAAGTCAGCGCGGCAGCAGGCGCCCGCGCTCTTGCGCCACCAGCGCGGTCAGCCAGTCCTTGAAGGCGCGCACGCGGGCCAGGTTGTGCGTGTCCTTGTGCGTCACCAACCAGAACGAGCGGGTGATGCGCCGATCGGGCAGGACCGGGACCAGCCACTTGTCCGCATCGCCGATGAAGCACGGCAGCACGCCGATGCCCGCGCCCGCCGCGATCATCCGGTGCTGCGCATTGATCGACGACGACCGCACCGTGGCCGAAAGGTCCGGTTCGATTTCCGCCAGATAGCGCAGTTCGGGCGCATAGAGCAGATCGGGGATATAGCCGACGAGGCGGTGCCCCCGGGCCAGTTCCTGCGGCCTTTCCGGCAGGCCGCGCTGCGCCAGGTAGCCGCGCGTGGCATAGAGCCGCAGGGCATAGTCCGAAAGCTTGCCCGCGATCACCGGCCCGGCGCGGGGCCGCGACAGGGTGACGGCAAGATCGGCCTCGCGCTTGGACGGGCTGAGAAAGCCGGACGAGGCCACCAGATCGACCACCAGCCGGGGATTGGCTTCGACGAAGCCGCGCAGCGCGGGCGCGACGATCCAGCTGGCAAAGCCTTCGGACAGGCTGATCCGCAACAGGCCCGCAGGGCCGCTGCCGCTGGCGGCATGTTCGGCAATGCGGCTGGCGGCCTGGGCCATGGCCTCCACTTCGGCCAGCATAGCCTCGCCCGCTTCGGTCAGCACCTGCCCTTCGCGCGTCTGTTCGAACAGGGTTGCGCCTGTGCGCGTCTCCAGCCGGCGCAGGCGGCGACCGACCGTGGTGGCATCGACGCCGAGCGCGCTGGCGGCGCGGGCCAGCTGCCCAGCCCGCGCCACGGCGAGGAACGCCTGAAAATCATTCCAGTCACTGGGCTGCATCTGGTCACCTGCAAATTTGCAGGTCTATCTCGCATATTCACTGGTTGCCTGCAATCGTGAGGTGGCGCATGCGGCTTGTGGCCTGATTTGAAAGAGGATTATCCATGCGTTTCGTAGACCACTTCATCGTCGGCGGACCCGGCAGCGCGCCGGCGCGCAAGGGCGACATCTTCGATCCCAACAATGGCGGCGTGCAGGCTCAGGTCGCGCTCGGCACCGCCGAAACGCTGGAGCGCGCCGTTCAGGCCGCGCTGAAGGCGCAGCCGGCGTGGGCCGCGACCAATCCGCAGCGGCGCGCGCGCGTGATGTTCCGCTTCAAGGAACTGGTCGAGGCGAACCTCGATGCCCTGGCCCACCTGCTTTCGTCCGAACACGGCAAGGTGATCGCCGATTCGCGCGGCGACATTCAGCGCGGGCTGGAAGTGGTGGAATTTGCCTGCGGCATTCCGCACGTGCTGAAGGGCGAATATACCCACGGCGCAGGCCCGGGCATCGATGTCTATTCGATGCGCCAGCCGATCGGCATTGGCGCTGGCATCACCCCGTTCAACTTCCCCGGCATGATCCCCTTGTGGATGAGCGCGGTGGCGATTGCCACGGGCAACGCCTTCATCATCAAGCCGAGCGAGCGCGATCCTTCGCTGCCGGTGCGGCTGGCCGAACTGTTCATCGAAGCGGGCCTGCCCGAAGGCATCTGCCAGGTGGTCCATGGCGACAAGGAAATGGTCGACGCCATCCTTGATCACCCGGCCATCGGCGCGGTGAGCTTCGTCGGATCTTCGGACATCGCGCACTATGTCTACAATCGCGGCGTGGCTGCCGGAAAGCGCGTGCAGGCGATGGGCGGGGCCAAGAACCACGGCGTGGTGATGCCCGATGCCGATCTGGACCAGGTGGTCAACGACCTGTGCGGCGCGGCCTTCGGTTCGGCAGGCGAACGCTGCATGGCGCTGCCGGTGGTGGTGCCGGTGGGCCACGACACGGCCGAGCGCCTGCGCGCCAAGCTGATCCCGGCGATCCATGCCCTCAAGGTTGGCGTCTCGACCGATCCCGAGGCTCACTATGGCCCGGTGGTGACACAGGCGCACAAGGAAAAGGTCGAAGCCTGGATTGCCAAGTGCGTGGAAGAAGGCGGCGAAATGGTCGTCGACGGGCGCGGCTTCACGCTGCAGGGCCATGAGAACGGCTTCTTCGTCGGCCCGACGCTGATCGACCATGTCACGCCCGACATGGACAGCTACCACAACGAGATCTTCGGCCCCGTGCTGCAGATCGTGCGCGCCGAAAACTTCGAAGGCGCACTCGAACTCGCCAGCAAGCACCAGTATGGCAATGGCGTGGCGATCTTCACGCGCAATGGCCATGCCGCGCGCGAATTTGCGGCGCGCGTCAATGTCGGCATGGTCGGCATCAACGTGCCGATCCCGGTGCCGGTGGCCTATCACACCTTCGGCGGGTGGAAGCGTTCGGCGTTTGGCGACACCAACCAGCACGGCATGGAAGGCGTGAAGTTCTGGACCAAGGTCAAGACCATCACGCAGCGCTGGCCCGATGGTTCGCCCGACGGCGGCAACGCTTTCGTCATCCCGACGATGGGTTGAGAAACGGGGTCTGAGGAAAGGATCGCTCCGGTGCGCGTTGTTCATGCCATCTGCAACCGCACCGGAGTTTCCCGATGAAGCTTTTCGCCCTTCCCCTTGTTGTCCTGCCGCTGGCGCTGGCCGCATGTTCGGACCCTTCGCCCGCGCCTGATGCCACAGCGACGCCGAGCATGGCCCCGATCGTCAGCGAATCCGAAGCGCTTGCGCCGCCCGTGGCGCCCGGCGCGAGCGCTTCTGCCGCAGCGCCGACCGAGGCGTCGTTCCCGATGGCGATGCGCGGCCGCTGGGGGATGAATGCGGCTGACTGCGATCCGGCGCGCGCCGACAACAAGGGCCTGATGACGGTCGGGCCCAACAGCGTGAAGTTCTATGAATCGGTCGGCGAGATCGGCGTGGTGGCAGAGCGCAGCGACACGCTGGTGCGCGCGACGTTCGATTTCGAGGGCGAAGGCATGCAATGGCAGCGCGATGCCCGCTATGAACTGGCCGATGGCGGCAAAGTGCTGATCCTGACCGAATATGGCGACGATGCACCGCAAGGCCCGCGCCGCTACAACCAGTGCAAATGAGGAGGCTGTCTTGCTGAAGGCGGAACTGTTTGCTGCTGCCGCTGCATTGTCGC
>JAPLPG010000017.1 GCA_026400375.1 Novosphingobium sp.
CTATAGCTGTTGGCGATGTGATAGCGCGAGATCGGGTCGTTGGCGTCGCGCGTCAGCATCGCCCAGGCCGCCCCGCCCACGCCCAGCCCGCCACCGATGCCCAGCGCGGCATCGCGCAGGCGCCGCCCATTGCCTGACAGCTGCACCGGCGTCTTGGGCAGAAGATTCAACGCCAGCAGCAGCAGCAGGATCGTGACGACCTCGACCGAGATCTGCGTCAGCGCCAGATCGGGCGCGGATAGGTGAACGAAGGCCAGCGCGATGACCAGGCCGATCACGCTGACATAGACCAGCACCAGAAAACGCTGGCGCTGCGCGACGACGACGGCAAGCGTCGCCGCAATCAGCAAGCCCCATGCGATCACCGCCACCGCCGAAGCGGGCTGCCCGGCGCGCATGCCCGTCAGGCTGCCGCCACCGGTCACCGCCCCTTCGATGACCAGCGCGACGACGACGGCAAATGTCGCCAGCAGCATCCGTTGCAGCGAAGGCGCATGGCTCGCCACGATCAGCTTGCGCACCCGCCTGTCGGCAAGGCCAAGGCCGCGGTCGAACAGGGTCCTGGCATCAAGGTGGCGCAAGGACTCGTAGGCCCGCAGCAGGCCTGCGTGCTGCCAAACCATCAGCGTGCCAACGGCCACCGCCCCCAAGCTCATGCCCAGCGCGGGGTTCACGCCATGCCACAGCGCCAGTTCCAGCGGCGGCGCCGCCTCGCCAATAACGGCTGCCGAAACGGCAGAGACCAGCGGCCCCGCCAGAGTCATCGGGATAAGACCCAGCAGCACGGCCAGGACCACCAGAAACACAGGCGACGCCCACATGCCCACGCTGGGGTCGTGCGCCTTGCCATGGGCCCTGGGCGCCGCGGCGCGCCACAGCGTGGGGAAGCACCGCGGCGCGTCGGCGTCGACGAGCGCGTCGAAGGGCAGCTCGCAGCACACCACGCCCGCGAACATGGCCGGGTTGAATCATCTCCTTCGAGATGAAACCGCCAAACGGCGGCAGCCCCGCCATCGAGGCCGCCGCAAGCGTTGCCACCAGCGCGGTGATCGGCATGACCCGGGCAAGGCCGCCCAGCTTGCGGATATCGCGCGTGCCCGTTTCATGGTCGACAATCCCTGCCGACATGAACAGCGCCGCCTTGAACGCGGCATGATTGATGATGTGCAGCACCGCACCCACCGCCGCCATCCTGATCGAAAAGCCGAGCAGCATCACCAGCAGGCCCAGCTGGCTGATCGTTGAATAGGCCAGGATGCTTTTCAGATCGTGCCGGAACAGCGCCACCCATGCGCCGAACAGCATGGTGACAAGGCCCGTGCCGCTGACGATCACGGTATAAAGCTCGGTCCCCGAAAGCACCGGCCACAGCCGCGCCAGCAGGAACACGCCCGCTTTCACCATCGTGGCCGAATGCAGATAGGCGCTGACCGGGGTCGGCGCGGCCATCGCGTGGGGCAGCCAGAAGTGAAAGGGAAACTGCGCAGACTTGGTGAAGCAGCCGATCAGGATCAGGATCAGCATGAGCGGGTAGAGCGGCGATGCCTGCACGATGTCGCCGCGCTGCAGGATCGTTGCCAGATCGAACGACCCGGCGAGCAAGGCTCGTCAGCTCCCAGAACACCAGCAGCAGCAAGACATTGCCCGATATGACGATGCCCAGCATCGCGCCCTGAAACAGCATCAGGCTGGCAAAGAACCGTCCGGTCGGCTCGTCCGCCGCAAGGTAGAAGTGGCCGAATATCACCACGAGCAGGCCGATGCCGAGGATCATCGCTGCAAACATCAGCCCGAGCGGATCGACCATCAGCGAAAAATCAAGACCCAGCGCAGGCACCCACGGCGCCGCAACCGCAAGCACCTCTCCACCGATCACGCGCCCGGCAAGCGACAGCACGATGGTCAGCCCCAGCGCACTGCTCCCGGCGGCCAGCACGCTGTGCAACAAGCGTCCTTTCCGGGTGCCGAGCGCAATCAGCAAAGCGGCAAGAAACGGAAGTATGACAAGGGTATATAACGTCAACGGAACCGCCATTGCTTGGCCCGGATGCTCCTGCAAGTAAGTGGAACCGATTGCGACGGCATGGCCCTGTGGCAGGCCTTTCTAGCCGCTGGACGTTCTGGAAAACAAGCAAAACCGGCCTCGGCAACACAACGCCGGACCAGGGCAATCTACCAGACAGGGCTGGATGTATGGTGGATGCCATGGCCACGGCGCCCGCCGCTGGCCCGGCAGGTCGTATTGCCAAGCGCGAATTGTTCAGGCTCACTGCCCGCATAATCAAAAAGGGAGGGCGATTCGATCATGGCAGCAGCCGGTCTGTCCGCAGCCGCGCGCGGTGCGATTCCACAAGCCAGCGTCAATCCCGTGCGAACGCGCGCCGATTGGGAATCGATGCGCGCCGCCGTGCTCGCCGATCCCGGTGCCTTCCACGGCAACATCGCCGCCCGGCGCATCCACTGGTTCGTTGCCGATCAGGGCACGGCAGGCGCATGGCTTTCACGCGATGAAGCAGGTGCATGGTCCGGCTGGGATGCCACGACCGGCGATCCGCTCACCGCCTCGGTCCCGGCGGACTTCGCGCCCTGGACCACCACATTCGATGCCTCGAACCCGCCGCACTGGCGCTGGTTTACCGGCGGCCGCACCAACGCCGCGTTCAACGAGATCGATCGCCATGTCCTTGCCGGCCACGGCGATGAAGCCGC
>JAPLPG010000116.1 GCA_026400375.1 Novosphingobium sp.
AGGCTGCGCTGACCCTTGGCCTTCTCGCGATCCTGACCTCCACGTGCTACATCTTCTGGCGCGCCACCCTGACGCCGCAGTTCAACACCCTGCCCGAGTTCCTGTTCGGCAGCGGGCTCTATCTTGCCGAACTCTATGCCTGGGTACTGCTGCTGCTGGGTTTCCTGCAGACCAGCTGGCCGCTCGAACGCCCCCCGGTAGAGATCGAGGGCGAGCCCGATACCTGGCCTACGGTCGATGTCTACGTGCCGACCTACAACGAGAGCCTCGAGATCGTCCGCAACACGGTCTATGCGGCGATGGACATGGATTACCCGGTCGACCGGTTCCGGGTCTTCATCCTGGACGATGGACGCCGCCCCGAATTCCGCGCCTTCGCCCGTGAGGCGGGCTGCGGCTACATCACGCGCGACAATAACCTTCATGCCAAGGCCGGCAATCTCAACGCCGCGATGACGAAGACCGATGGCGAACTGATTGCGATCTTCGACTGCGATCACGTGCCCACGCGCTCGTTCCTGCAGCTCACGCTCGGCTGGTTCCAGAAGGATGCCAACCTCGCCCTGATGCAGACGCCGCACTTCTTCTATTCGCCCGATCCGGTGCAGCGCAATCTTGCGCCGGTACGCGATATGCCGGGCGAGGGTGATCTGTTCTACAACCCGGTGCAGGACGGCAACGACCTGTGGAACGCCACGTTCTTTTGCGGATCGTGCGCGGTGATCCGCCGCGAAGCGCTGGTGCAGACCAACGGCTTTGCCGGCGAGACGGTGACCGAAGACGCCCATACCGCGCTCAAGCTGCAGCGCATGGGCTGGAACACCGCCTACATCTCGGCGCGCCTGTCCGCCGGCCTCGCCACCGAACGCCTTGTCGTCCATGTCGGCCAGCGCATTCGCTGGGCGCGCGGGATGACGCAGATCATGCGCATCGACAATCCGCTGCTGGGCAAGGGCCTGAAGTGGCAGCAGCGGCTCTGCTACCTGAATGCCATGCTGCACTTCCAGTTTCCGCTGCCGCGGATCGTGTTCCTCACCAGCCCGCTCGCCTACCTGATCTTCGGGCAGAACATCATCCAGGCCTCGGCATCGCTGATCTTCGCTTATGCCCTGCCGCATCTGTTCTGTTCGCAAGTGGCCGCCGAACGGCAGCACATGGGCTGGCGCCGTCCGTTCTGGGGTGAGATCTATGAGACGATCCTTGCGTTCCATCTGGTCGCGCCGACGGTCATCACCTGGTTCCAGCCACGCAAGGGCAAGTTCAACGTGACCGACAAGGGCGGCGTGCTCGATCGCACCTATTTCGATTGGGCCATCGTCAGGCCGCACCTGATCACCCTCGGGCTGCTGGCGGGCGGTATGCTGCTGGCCATCATCAAGTACGCGTTCTTCCCGCAGTACTTCAACGTGCAGATCGATACGCTGGCGCTCAATCTGGCATGGGCCGCCTTCAGCCTCACGCTCTTGCTCGCCGCCGTTTCGGTAGCGCGGGAAACACGGCAGGCGCGGCGGGAAATCCGCCTTCAGGCGCGCTTGCCGGTCACCGTCCATTTCGCATCGGCCATGTGGCCAAGGGTACGACGACCGACATCTCGATGGGCGGCGCGGCGGTGGAACTGCCCGCCGGCGTGGTGTCGATCGATGTGCCGGTGACGCACCTGGTCCTGTCCACCGGGGCGGAAAACCTGGCGATCAAGGTCGATCAGGTGCGCCGCCGCGATGGCTTCGTGTCGGTCAAGTTCCTTCCGCTGGAGAACATCGCCGCGCGCCAGCTGGTGCGTGCGATCATGGGTCGCGCCGATGCCTGGCAACGCAGCGCCCCGCCCGAACACGTGCCCGGCTTGCGCTCGCTTCAGGATATCATCGTGATCGATGCCATGACCGTGAAGCGGGCGCTGGGCCTGAACTTTGCCGAGCGCAAGGCGCTGAAGATCGAGGATGCTGCCAAGGCGAAGGCGAGGGCAGAGAAGCCCGCTTCCACCGGGTCCGCACCCCTCGCCAAGGCTGCCGCCATCGCATTTGGCGTGGTTGCAGCAGGCTTTGCCATCCTGCCGGGCAAGCTTTACGCCGCGCCCGTCAGCGCTGCACCTGTCACCGCAGCGCCCGCCACAGTTGGGCTGGACAGCAAGCGGCTGACGCTTAAGGACTTGCGCATCCGCAATGCGGTTCGCCTGCAGGGCACGCGCGGCGAGATCAGCATTCCCTTCGGCCTGCGCAAGGACGAGGTGGTCAGCGCGGCCTCGATCACGCTGCAGGCCGCATGGTCTCCGGCGTTGCTCGGAGACAGCAGCCAGCTTGTCGTTATCGTGAACGGCGAAGTGGCGCAGATCGTACCGTTGCGGCCCGAGAATTCGGGCGGACAGGTGATCAGCGTCCCGGTCAATCCGGCGCTGTTCCTGCCCGGCGACAACCAGCTCAATCTCCGCCTGATCGGCCATTACGCCCGCGATTGTGAAGATCCGTTCAGCAGCTTGCTGTGGGCCAATATAAGCAATACGCGCTCGTGGCTCGATTTGACCACGCAGCATCTGCCGAGCCGCCCGGACCTTGCCCGCCTGCCTGGCCCGTTCTTCGAAAAGGGCATCAACACCACGCTCAAGGTGCCGTTCGTCTTTGCGGGCCAGCCCAAAGCCGGAGAGCTCGAGGCCGCCGCACCGATCGCGTCGTGGCTGGGCAGCCTGGCCAGCTATCGCGGCTTTTCGTTCAAGCCGTCGTTTGGCCAGATACCGATGGGCAACGCGGTCGTGTTCCTCAATCGCAACGGCGCAATGCCCGAACTTGGCCTTGCCGTCACCGGCCCATCGGCTGCGGTGATTGCCAATCCGCGCGATCGCACGGGCACGCTGCTGGTCATCATGGGTCGTGACAACGCCGAATTGCGCATCGCCGCAGGCGCGATCGCCACGGGCAAGGGCGTGTTCGGCGGCCAGCGCATGAGCTTTGAGGGCGCGCGCATTCCCACCTGGCCGCGCTACGGCGCGCCTCGCTGGATCGCCACCGATCGTGCCATGCGTCTGGGGGAACTGACCGAGCCCTATGCCTTGCAGGGTCTTGGCCTGCCGCCGGGCCCGCTGACCGCACGGTTCCGCGTGGCGCCGGACCTGTTCTTCTGGCCGCGCCAGGGTGGCACGATTGATCTGCGCTATCGCTACCCCATGGCCAAATGGCTCGACCGCGATGCCTCGCGCCTCGATGTTTCGCTGAACGGGCAATATCTCAAGACGCTGCCGCTGACCGGCAGCTGGTGGAGCGGGCTGTTCGGCATCCAGGGCGCCAGCAGTGACGACGGGCACCAGAGCGTCGTCCTGCCGCGCTATGCGCTCTTCGGGCAGAACGAAGTGGTGTTCGACTACAATCTGATCGTCGCCAACAAGCAGAAGTGTACCGGAATGCTGCCCGACAACGTGCGCGTCTCGGTGCTTCCGGAATCGGTGATCGATTTCACTGATGCCTATCACGGCCTTGAAATGCCCGATCTTGCTCCGTTTGCCGGGGCGGGCTTTCCCTTCACGGTGCGGCCGGACCTTGCCGAAACGACCGTGGTCATGGTCGGCAATCCCTCGGCGGCATCGGTCGAAGCGTTCCTTGGCCTGATGGGGCGCTTCGGCGATTCCACCGGGGCTGCGGCCACCGGCGTTACAGTAACCGACCGCATCGAACCCTCCCGCCTTGCCGATCAGGACATCCTGGTAATCGGCAGCTCGTCACTTGCCGGGGCCGATCAGTTCTTTGCCGATGCGCCGGTCCATTTCGATGGCGCGGGGCTGAAGGTCGCGCAGCGATCGCCGCTGCAATACGTGGGCACCCTGTTCAGCAACCGCGATCAGGCCAACCCTGAAGATGTCGCGGCCATCGTCCAAGGCGCGCGGGGGTTCTCAGGGATCACCAGCTTCCGTTCGCCCTATGCCGACGATCGCACCGTGGTGGCGCTGCTGGCGGATGACGTGCGCGATCTGCCATTGCTGGTCGATGGGATGGCCGACGAGAAGATCAACGCGCAGATCCAGGGCGATCTTTCGGTCACGTCGGGCGATGGCATGGCCAGCTTTGCTGTCGGCCCGACATACTGGGTCGGCTCGCTGCCGGTGTGGATGAAGGTGGCCTACTGGTTCAGCAAGCGGCCGCTGCTGATGGCCCTGTCCACGCTGCTGCTGGCTCTTGCGCTCACTGGCCCTGCCTACCTGTTCTTCAGCCGCCAGGCCAAGGCCCGGCTGTCAACCGATAATGAAAAGAGTTCCTGAGATGACTGCCATGCAAAACGCTGTCCGCCTGGGGCTGATCGCCGCGCTGCTGGCAGGGGTCGACATGCCGTATGCCGCGCTGGCAGAAACGCCCGCGGTAAAGGCGCTGCTCGATCAGGCGGCCTTCTGGCGGTCCAAGGGCCGCAACGACCTTGCCGATCAGGCGCTGCGCCGTGCGCGGGCGCTCGATCCGTCCGCGGCGGTCGCTGCACCGGCCAGGCCAAGGCCTGCTCCGGCACCAGTGGCCCAGCCAGCCCCTGCGCCATCTCCCGCGCCTGCTGCCAGGGTTGCCCGAAAGGCCCCTGCGCCGCGCAAGCGATCCCCGGCGCCCGCCCTGTCGGCAGCCAATGGCGCGGGCACGGCGCGCGTCGCCGGCTTTTCCGCCCTCGATTCCGGCGATCTGGCAACCGCCGCCAACCGCTTCGAACGCGCGCTGGCCGCCAATCGCAACGATGGCGATGCGCTTGGCGGGCTGGGCGTGGTCCGTTTGCGCCAAAGCCGCTTTGCCGATGCGCGCGATCTGCTCGAACGCGCCTCGCGCCAGCCCGGCGCCGCCCGCTGGGCCGAAGCCCTGGCGTCTGCGCGGTTCTTCGGCGGGGTCGAAGATGCCCGCGATGCGCTTGATCGTGGCCTGCTCGACAAGGCGCAGGCCATTGCACAGGACACCGTGCGCCTCGGCTTTTCCGAGCCACAGCCGGCGCTGGAACTGCTGGCGCAGATCTATGAGAAGCAGGGCCGTTTTGCCGATTCTGCCGATCTTTACCGCCAGGCCAGCGCCGGCGGCGGCGCAGACGAAGCGCGCCTCGCCAGCCGCGCTGCCCGTGGCCGGGCGCTCGATGCCATGGCCCGGGGTGATGACTACGCCGCCGAACAGGAGTTTCAGGGTGGCCTGATGCTCGACCGCAGCGATCCATGGATTCGCTATGAATTTGCCCGCTTCATGATCGGTCGCGGCCGCCGTGCCGAGGCGGAATCGCTGGTCGCTTCGCTGTCGCAGTCCGTCGATCCCGATGCGCTCTATGCCGCAGCGCTGATCAACAAGGACCTCGGCAATCTCCTCGCCGCTTCCGCCCTGGTCGAGCGCGTGCCCGAAAGCCGCCGCAGCCCGGCGATGCGCAATTTTGCGATCTCGATAAAGCTCGAAGCCGCCATCGCGCGCGCCAAGGCGCTGGCAGAAACCGGGCAACAGGCTGCAGCCGTTTCCACCTTGCGCCAGATCGGCAATCTCCCATCGCTCCCCGCGGCACGAAGGGCGGATGTGGCCAGCGCCCTGTTCGATCTGGGAGACCGCGCCACGGCATCGAGCCTTGCCCGCACCGCGCTCGATGGGGAAATCACCGACATTGGCGGCTATGACGCCCTTGTGCGCGTGCTTGCCGCGACCGGGCGCGACGATCTTGCCCGCACAGCGTTGCAGAAGGCCGCGGCGCTGGGTGGATCTTCGCCCGATGCGCAGCGCACCGTGGCGCGCATGTCGGCCGGGCTGGCCATCGCGCAGGCCGACCGGATGCGCACGTCCGGCCAGTTCGCCGCCGCTTTCGATCTGCTGCAAGGGGCGTGGAGCGGCGCGCCAGACAATCCCGAGGTGCTGGCATCGCTCGCCCGGCTCTATCAGAGCGGGGGAATGCCCGCGCGTGCGGCGCAATCCTACCAGCTGGTGCTGCTGCGCGATGCGCGCAATCGCGAAGCCTTGCTTGGCCTTGCCCAGACCGCGCAGGCGGCGGGCGACCGTGACCTGTCGAAGACTGCGGCGGACCGCGCACTGGCCGCCTATCCCACCGATCATCAGGTCCGCCTCACGTTGGCCCGCGTGGCCCAGGACCGGGGCGACAAGGGCGCCGCCGTTCGCCTGTTGAAGGAAGCCCGCGAACTCTACGCGCGCCAGAATGGCGGTTCCACCGATGTCGCTCCGGGCGCCAACCCCTTTGCAGCGATGCCCGGTGCGGGCGGCGGCTCCGGCAACCCTTTCCGGAACCAGGGCGCCGCGCCCGGCGCGCCAGCGGCAATCAATCCGTTCTCCCTCGGCAACGGCACCCGCCTGCCATCCCAGGTGGCCCCGGCCAGCACAGGGTTCGCCGATCCCGGATTCGTGCCCCAAACCTTCGCATCGGCCGCTGCGGCGTCACCCGTGCCGCAAGTGGTTGGTCAAGCGCCTGCGGGCTGGGGCGGGGGTGCCGCATCGTTCGGAATGGCAGCGCCGACCATGTCGTCCGGAGGTGCCGGATTTGGCGGCGGCGTTCCCGCCGGGCCGGTTGACCCGGTCCTTGCCGCCATCGCATCCGACATCGCAACGCTGAGCGAGAGTGCCCGCCCGCGGGCCGATCTCCAGACCGGATACCGCAATCGCAAGGGCGAAGCCGGCCTCAGCGCGCTCAGCGAGATCAAGGGCACAGCCGAAATCTCGACCGGCGTGATGGGCGGCCGCGTGCGCGCTCGCGCCGAAGCGGTGGTGATCGATGCAGGCCGCCCCACCGGCTCGGGCCTGGCGCGCTTTGGCCAGAACGCCACGATCGAAGCGCAGGCCATCGTCGACAAGCAGCGCGCCGCGCTTGCGCAGGCCAAGACCCAGCAGAACTCGGGCGTTGCCTTCACGCTAGGCTATGCCGATCATACCGTGCAGGTCGAAGGCGGCACGACTCCTCTCGGCATGGGCGAAACCAGGGCCACCTTCCGCGCCGCCATCACGCCAGAACTTTCCCCCGGCGTTCAGGCAAAGGCCTGGGTAGAGCGCAAGCCGGTGACCGATTCCGTGCTGTCCTATGCCGGCACGCGCGATCCGGTAACGGGCGAACGCTGGGGCCATGTCATGCGCACCGGCGGCGGCGCGGGATTTTCCTATGATCGCAACGGCAACGGCGTTTATGGCGAGGCTTCGTACAATCGCTACAACGGCATCAACGTGCGCCGGAACAGCGGCGTGGAAGGCAATATCGGTGGCTATATCCGGCTGGTGAAGGGCGCCCGCTCGCAGCTGACGGGTGGCATCAATGCCAATTACCAGACCTATGACAACAACCAGAACTACTTCACCTATGGTCATGGCGGCTACTTCAGCCCGCAAACCTTCCTGTCGATCGGCTTCCCCATCAACTACACGCTCGAAACCGACAGTCTGGACGTAAAGGCCAACCTGACCCCGGGCTTCCAGAGCTTCACCCAGGAGGAAGCCGCGCTTTACCCGACCGATCCTGCGCTGCAGGCCAGGCTCGATGCGCTCAAGCTGCTGAACAGCGATGTCCGGGCCCGTTACGATAGTTTGAGCCGCAC
>JAPLPG010000133.1 GCA_026400375.1 Novosphingobium sp.
AAAGCCCGATGCACCGTACCAACAGAATCGACTACGGCATCGTCCTTGAGGGCGAGATCGAGCTGGAACTGGATGATGGCGCAAAGCGCACCGTCGGTCAGGGCGGGATCATCATCCAGCGCGGAACCAACCATCTGTGGCGCAACACCACCGACAAGGTCTGCCGCATCGCCTTCATCCTGATCGAAGCGCCAGCCTATCTTCATGACGGCAAGCCGCTCCCCGAAGACAGGCCCGAAAAGCACTAGACCCATAGCGGCGGAGCATTTCCATTTCCCGGCAAATCGAAAAATACGCGGGAAGATGCGGGGCGGCGGTGAGGGCCACCGCCCCTGCCAGCCCTCAGGCGGGCTGGTATTCGGTGGCTTTTTCCTTGCGCACGGTGCGGCTCTGCCGGCCGTCGATGGCAACCGGGACGTCACCGGCGATCGTCGCACGGCGCAAGGTGCGGCGTTGCAGGCCGAAGTCGGCGACAGCGCGGTGCTGGGTCGACTGGTTGTCCCAGAAGGCCACGTCACCGGGCTGCCAACGCCAGCGCACCACGTTTTCCGGCCTGGTGATGTGATCCTGCAGGATCTGGAACAGCCGCGAGGAATCCGCCTGGTTCAGCCCGACGAACTGCTTGACGAAGTGGCCGAGCAGCAGGCTGCGCTGGCCCGACACCGGGTGAACGCGGACCACAGGATGTTCGGTTTCATAGACGGTCGAGGCGAACACGCTCTTGTGGAAGTTGCTGCGTTCGCGCTCGGCATCGGTGCCCTTGGGCGCATTGAGCACGGCCGCATAGTCGTACAGGTTGGTGTGAACCGCCCAAAGCGTGTTGACCAGTTGGCGCAGCGTCTCGGGCAGGCTTTCATAGGCGGTTTCGCCATTGGCCCAGACGGTATCGCCGCCCGCTTCGGGAATGGTGATCGCGCGCAGGATCGATCCCTTGGGATAGGCATCGGCGAACGTCACGTCGGTATGCCAGCTGGACGCGGCGTAGCCTTCCTTGCTGTCGAGTTCGAGCAGATAGCGCGAGCCTTCCGCCACCGGCACCGTGGGGTGCGCAACCGGTTCGCCGAACAGCGAGGCGAAGCCTTCGTGGCGCGCGTCGTCCAGTTCCTTCTGGCCGCGGAAGAACACGACCTTGTGGCGGACGACGGCATTCTTGATCGCCTGCACTGTCGCAGCGTCGAGATCGCCCGAAAGGGTCACGCCACGGATCTCGGCACCGATCGTGCCCGTAATCGGCACGATGTCGAGCGGGGAAGCGGGGTCCTTGGCGTTGGCATAAGTGGTGATGGCATTCATGTGGGTAACTCCTGCTTGGGGTAGTGGCTTGGGGGGGTTATTCGGCGGGCTGGAGCGCGGGGTCGGCAGCGGTGTCCAGGCGGCGGCGAATGGCGTTGTGCTGATCGGCATCGAGCGCGAAGCCCGAAATGACGGCAGCGGAGACGGCGTGGGCGAAAGCGGGACCGATCGAAAAGACCAGCAGCAGCCCGTTGAGCGCTTGCGGTGTGTTGGCGGCGGCTTTCGGGTCGAACCCGAACCAGGCGATAAGCGGCAGGGCAATGCCGGCGGCCAGCGCGCCGCCGATCTTGTCGGCCAGCGCAAACACCGAATAGTAGAGCCCGGCCCGCTCTTCGCCGGTTTCGGCGCGATGCTTGTCGGCAACGTCGGCAACCATCGAGCGCAGCATGATGTTGCCCGAACCCTGCGTAAGCCCTTGGGCAAAGGCGAGCGCGAGGACCAGCCAGAACCGGTCGGGCGTGGTCAGCACGAGCGCCAGGTTGATCAGCGCCTGCAGCACTTCGGCCAGGATGGCAGCGTTGCGCTTGCCCAGCCCCACGCCGATGCGCTGCCAGATCGGCCCGGACAGCATGCCGAACGCGTACTGGAACAGGAACAGGCCCGCGCCCCATTCGGGCCGACCGAGGTAGAACGTCACGTAGAACAGCAGCAGCGTGGTGCGCACGCCCTGCCCGGCACGCACGGCGGCATCCGAAGCCAGCACGCGCAGCAGCAGCGGATTGCCGAAGACGGCGCGGGCTGCGGCCAGCGGCGATAGCGGGGCGGTCAGCACCGGTGCGGGACTGTCGTCGCGGTTGGAAAGGGTGAGCCACAGCGCCGGGATGGCGGCGGCAAGCACCAGCGATCCGAACAGCGTCAGTTGCAGCTGCCCATCGCCGGACCGCAAGTGCTGGGCGATGGCGGCCAGTGCCAGCGCAGCAACAAGCGCGATGGATTGCCACAGGGTGAAGGTCGAGGCGGCGCGGGTGCGATCGTCATACCCCGTGGCGATCTCTCCGCTCCACGCCAGCAGCGGCGTCGAGAGCAGCGCCAGGCCAACGTAGTAGGCGGCAAGGGCGGGAACCAGCCAGTCGAGGCCAAGGCTGGCAGGCGGAAAGAACAGCATCGCGCTGCCCGCGACAAACAGCGATCCCCCGCCCGCCACCCACGGCCGCCGCCGGCCGAAGCGGCTTTGCGTGCGATCGCTGAGCGCGCCGACCACGGGATCGAGCGCGCAGTTGAGCAGCTGGCCCGCCAGATAGAGCGTGCCGACCAGCGCAAGCGGGACGCCGTAATCCCGGGCGAAAATGGCCGGGAGCCATGCTGCAACCGGCTGCGCGGCGGCGGTGACGGGCACATAGATCGCGGCAAGGCGGTGGTAGCTGCCGGATGAAGCACCGGCGGGGGATCGGTTGGTCATGCGGCAGGCCTCACAGGCGGGTCCGCAGCGTCACACCGTAGGTGCGTGGTTCGCCCACCTGGGCCGTGACCACGCCGGTGTTGGCGGCAGAGAGGTTGAGGAAGTAGTCCTTGTCGAGCAGGTTGCGCGCCCAGAGCGACAGGTCCCACAGACCGTCGTCGGTCTTCAGGCCGATGCGCGCGTTGGCGATGCCAAAGCCCGGCACCTGCGCCCACGCCGAATTGGTGGCAGAGGTGTTGAAGCTGGCCCGGTGGGCATAATCGGCATGGCCGTAGAGGCTGAGGCCACGCCCGCCGAGGTCCCCCAGCGGCGCGCTGCCATCGGCGCCGATCGACCAGGCAAACTTCGGCACGCCCGACAGCGGCTTGCCCGAAAGGTCCTGGATTCCGCCGAGATTGAGGTTTTCCACCGCCTGCGGCGCGTTGACGTACTCGACATACTTCGCATCGGTGTAGCTTGCCGATGCGGTGAACGAGACGGCGTCGCTGGCCTGGAAGGCCAGGTCGCCCTCCAACCCGCGCGAACGCACCTTGGGGATGTTGGCGATGTATTGCCGCACGTTGACGGTGTTGGGCACCTGCTCGGTGATTGCGGTCTGGTAATCGCGGATCTGGGTCCAGAACGCCGCGGCGTTGAAGGTCGCGCGCCGATCAAGGAATTGCGACTTGAAGCCAAGTTCGAAGGCATCGACCTTTTCCGGCGCGACTTCGGGCTGAATGCCGATGGGCAGCGCCGTAAGGTTCAACCCGCCCGACTTGTTGCCGCGCGAATAACTGCCATAGACGCTCGCGTCCGGCGCCACCTTCCAGTTCAGCGTGACAAGGCCCGAGAGGTTGTTGTCGGTGAAGCGGGTCGAGAAGCTGGTAACCGGGTTGAACTGCGTGCGGATCGCATTGACCGCCGCGACTTGCGCCGGGGTCAGGCCCGAAAGGTTCGCACCATCGACCCAGAACTGATCGAACGCGCCCGACTTCTTCTCGTGAGTCCAGCGCAGGCCCGTGGTCAGCGTCAGCGCATCGGACAGGTGCCAGTCGGTCTGGCCGAACAGCGCAAAGGTGCGGGTCTCAGGGGTCGAAGTGGAATTCGCTTCGAAACCATCTAGCGCGGCATTGGCGATGATCTGGTTGGCCGCAGGCAGGTTCCACAGCGCCGCCGCCGGACCATAGCGCGTGGCGCCATAGCCGTTGACGACCTGCCAGAAGTAGTAGGCGCCGATGACATAATCGACCGTGCGGTTGCCCTGCGATGCAAGCCGCACCTCCTGGCTGAACTGCCGCTGGCGATTGGCCTGCTGCGCCTTGGTGGTGATCGGCAACGAAGTGCTGTCGCCATCGTTGGCCGGGTTCCAGTCCCACCAGCGATAGGCGGTGATCGATGTCAGCGCGGCGCCGCCCAGGTCCCAGTTGACCTCGCCGGAAACGCCATAGCCTTCCATGTTCGACTGGTAGTGGCTGTCAGCCTCGCCCAACCGATCGAACGGACGGAAGGCTGGCAGGGCATAACCGGGAAACCGCGCCGCGCGCTGCGCGAAGTTGTTGGGGATCGTCGCGCCGTTGCGGTAGGTCGTGTGCAGGCCGGCAAAGACCGACAGCACGTGGTCCTGTTCCTGTTTGGCGTAATCGCCGATGATCCGCAGTTCCAGGTCCGGGGTCGGCGTCAACAGCAGTTGCCCGCGAACGCTCTGGTTGCTGTAGTTCTGCGCGCGGGTATTGGTCGTCTTGTTGAACAGGAATCCGTCATTCCCGCTGATCGCGCCGGAAATGCGCACCGCCAGCAGATCGGGCACCAGCCCCGCTGCGGCAGACGCCCTGATCTGGCGGAACCCGTAGTTGCCAAGGCTCGCCTCGCCCGAAAATTCGGGATCGAAGGTGGGCTTTTTCGACGAGATGTTGATGACGCCGGATGTCGTGTTCTTGCCGAACAGAGTGCCCTGCGGCCCGCGCAGCACCTCGATGCTCTGCAGATCGACCAGATCGAACTGCGACAGGCCGACGCGGCCGTAGTAGACATTGTCGATATAGAAGCCGACGCCGTTTTCCAGTCCGTCATTGGTCAGCGCCACGTTCGAGCCGAGGCCACGAACGTTGATGTTCGTGTTGCGCGGATTGAAGCTGAACACCTGCAGGCTGGGCACTTGCTACTGGATTTGTCCCAAGGTGAAGTCACCGCGCCGTTCCAGCGCCTCGCTGCTGATCACGCTGATGGCCACGGGAACGTCCTGCACGTCCTCGTCACGGCGGCGCGATGCCGTCACGACGATGGCCTCGCCACCTTCGGCAGACGCTTCATCGGGCGCTGGCGGGGCCAAAGGCTGGCCAAGTGGTTCGGCAGCAACGGCCATTTCTGCCGCAACCGCTGGGGTTGCCCCGGTCAGCGCAGCAATAGCAACGCCGGCCAGGATCAGCTGCCGATGCTTCGAAAAATCAAACCTTGTCATTGTAGTACTTCCCTGAACCCAAATATGCCGCCTGGATGGTGCGGCGATGGAATGTGGCGGGAACGGGCACGGCTTCGCGCTCGGTATCGCCGGAAGCGACACCGCACAGGGCAACGATCGTCTGTTGCAAGGACGCGGGATACCGGGCCAGTTCCGCAAGATCGGAGCTGGTAAGCGGTCGCATGACGCATTCCTCCGGGCGACGACCCGCGAAGGATCGCGCCGAACTGGCGTTATGTTGGTATTGGCGGAAAGCCGGATCCGCGCCCGTTCAGGGTAGCGGATGCTTCAGCAATGTCCGACAAGGTGGCGCGTCAGCAGCGCATGGTCGTGGTATGCATCGTATCACCTCTTGCTGGAGGGGAATACGATGCCTGGCGCGGTCGCCCCAGCATCGCACGCTTTAGCGGTTGGTCACGCGGAGCAAGCTGCTTCCCATCAAATGCCGCGGATCAGGACCCTTGTCGAGCATGCCGGCCTGATCACCGGGAGCCATGCGGGTTAATCTCTACTTATTCAGTTGAGTCTTTCCGGTCAAGGGATGTTCGGGCAATCTGGCGCGAAAGGAAAACTTTTCATCGCCAAAGCTGAATTGTCTATTTTATCGATAGATATTGCGCAGGCCAGCGATACTGTCATGCGTGCCTCACGCGACCACGCGCGGGTCCACCTGCCTTCAGCAACAACGGACCGCACCATGACCTCGTCCCTCAATCTCACCCGCCGTGCCACTCTGGGCGCAGCAGCCGCCACCCTGGCTCTGGGCGCCGCCCCAGCCATCGCTCGCCGGCGCGCACGACAGCCGAACATTCTGTACATCATGGCCGACGACCTCGGCTATGCCGACCTGTCCTGCTATGGCCGCCGCGATTTCCAGACCCCGGTGCTCGACCAGCTTGCCGCGCAGGGCCTGCGCTTCACCAATGCCTATGCCAACAGTGCGGTCTGCACGGCGACGCGGGTCGGGCTGATAACCGGGCGATATCAGTACCGCCTGCCGGTCGGCCTCGAGGAGCCGCTGGCGTTCCGCCCCAGCATCGGCCTGCCGGTGTCGCATCCGACGCTGCCCTCGTTGCTGGCCAAGGCCGGCTATCGCACATCGCTTGTCGGCAAATGGCACCTCGGCAGCCTGCCCGACTTCGATCCGATCAAGAGCGGCTACCAGTCCTTCTGGGGCATCCGCAGCGGCGGGGTCGATTACTACACCCATGCCACCAGCAACGGCCAGCTCGACCTGTGGGACGGGCCGACGCCGGTGGACAAGGCCGGGTACCTGACGGACCTCATGGCCGACCGCGCCATCGAAGAGATCCGCGAAGCGGCGGCGGGCAAGGCCCCATGGTTCATGAGCCTGCACTTCACCGCGCCGCACTGGCCATGGGAAGGGCCTGACGATGCCAGCGAATCTGCCCGCATCGCAAAGCTCAAGGACCCCAAGGCGCTGTTCCACTTCGACGGTGGCAGCGCGGCGATCTATGCCGCCATGGTCCGCCGCCTCGATTACCAGATCGGTCGCGTCCTGGCCGCGCTGAAGGCCAGCGGAGCCGATCAGGACACCATCGTCGTCTTCACCAGCGACAACGGCGGGGAGCGGTTTTCCGACACGTGGCCGTTCAGCGGCCGCAAGACCGAACTGCTCGAAGGTGGCTTGCGCATTCCTGCAATCGTGCGCTGGCCCGGCGTGACGAAGGCGGCCACGACCAGCGACGCGCAGGTCATCTCGATGGACTGGCTGCCCACCTTTCTCGCGGCGGCAGGCGCGGCTCCCGACCCGGCGTTTCCGAGCGACGGCATCGACATTGCCGCCGCCCTGTCCGGGCGCAACCTTGCCGAGCGCACGCTGTTCTGGCGCTACAAGAACCACGCCCAACGTGCGGCCCGCCGTGGCAATCTCAAATACCTGAAGATCGGCAAGAACGAATTCCTCTTCGACGTGGCGGCCGATCCCCTCGAACGGGCCAACCTGAAGGACCGGCAGCCAGAGGCTTTCGCATCGCTCAAGGCGGCATGGGAAGAATGGAACGGGGGCATGCTGCCGCTGGACGCGCAGTCCTACACCCACGGCTTCGGGCCAGAGGAACTGGCCGATCACTTCAATCCCGAGCTTTGATGGTCCCCCGCCTCCCAGACACGCTTGTTCTGAAAGCAGAAACATTGCATCACAGGCGCAATCGGGTGCGGGACGCCGGCGGCCGGGCGGGAACTTTTGCCGGACACCAGATCGAAGGACGTGTGCGCTACTGGCTGGTGCCCGGCCTCCTCAGAACCG
>JAPLPG010000145.1 GCA_026400375.1 Novosphingobium sp.
GGGCGTGTTGGTCAAGGATGGCTCCGCGCTCGAACGCATGGCCGAAATCGACCGTATCCTGATCGACAAGACCGGCACGCTCACGCTCGGCCGTCCGGTGCCCGATGAAGTCGCGCTTGGCGCGCTGTCGGATGCCCAGGCCTCGTGGCCATGGCCCTTGCCAGCCACAGCCGCCACCCGCTCTCGCTCGGGCTGGTGCAGGCGCTGGGTGCCCGTGGCGTCCGTGCCGCCGCGCTCGAGACTGTGCGGGAGGAAGCAGGGCAGGGCGTCACCGCGCGGTGGAACGGGTTGGCCGTGGCGCTCGGCCGTCCGGCTTCGGCGCAAGGCATGGCCACGGCCCTGCAGATCCAGGGCGATGCCGTGCGCCTCATTCCCTTCGCTGACCGGCTGCGCCCCGATGCTGAAGCTGCGCTCGCGCGGCTGGCGGCGCTCGGCGTCGAAGCGTCGATCCTCTCGGGCGATTGTGTCCCGGCGGTCGCTGCCGTTTCGCGCGCCACGGGCCTCACCGCACAGGCCGCCGCCTCGCCGCTGGAAAAGCAGGAAGCCATCCAGCGCCTGCAAAGCGCCGGGCGCAAGGTGCTGATGGCGGGCGATGGGCTCAACGATGGCCCGGCGCTGGCCGCTGCCCACGCCTCCATCGCGCCGGGTTCGGCCAGCGATGTCGGTCGCCAGGCCGCCGACATGGTGTTCACCACCGATTCGCTGATGGCCATCCCCCGCGCCATCCGGCTCGCGCGCAAGACCATGCATGTCGTCCGGCAGAACTTCGCGCTTGCCATCGGCTACAACGTGCTGGCCGTGCCGCTGGCAATCCTCGGCCACGTCACCCCGCTGATCGCCGCTGTCGCCATGTCCACCAGCTCGCTGATCGTCGTGGCCAATTCGCTGCGCCTGTCCCGAGAAGCAGAATGAACGCCGGAGAAGCAGAATGAACAGCGTCGCCTTCATGCTGCCGATTGCCCTTGGCATGGGCCTGTTCGGGCTGGCCTGCTTTTTCTGGGCGCTCAGGCGCGGGCAGTTCAGCGATCTTGATGGCGCCGCCGCGCGCATCCTGATCGAAGAGGATGACCTGCCATGAGCGCCCGCGCCCTGCGCCTGCTCGCCCCGCTGGCCGTTCTGCAGATGGTCCTGCCGGCCCCGGCCAATGCGTCGGTCATCATGGTCGCAGCTTGCGGCGGCAATGGCGGCGCAATCCCCATCCGGCTTCCGCAAAGGGACGATGGCAGCAAGAATCTGCCGTGCTGCAAAGTTTGTCATATCGCAATGCGCAAGCGCGCACTGGCCGATAGCGATTGCTGCAACGGGGATGAAGGCCCCGAAGACGAATAGGGCAAATCCGATGACGGCTGATACGACAATCGCGACATGCAGTGCCACGCCCGATCGCTTCGGAGCATGGACCTACTGGCCCGAACTGCTCGAAACGCCGGTCCCGCGCTACACCAGCTATCCCACCGCCGCCGAATTCGTCGAAGAAAGCTTCGAGGAACGCCAGCGCACCGCGCTGCGGTCGCTTCGCGGAACCGCCTCGCTCTATCTGCACATCCCCTATTGCCAGGAAATCTGCTGGTACTGCGGCTGCAACACCGGCGCCGCCAACAAGACGCAGCGGCTCGCCGCCTATCTCGAAGCACTGCATCACGAGATCGAACTGGTCTCGCGCAATCTCGATCCCTCGGTCCGCATCTCGCGCATCGCCTTTGGCGGTGGCAGCCCGAACGCGATCAAGCCCACCGATTTCGTGCGGCTGATCGATAGCCTCACGCTCAACTTTCGCCTCCAGCAGCCTGTTCTGTCGATCGAACTCGATCCCCGCACGCTCCAGCCCGACTGGTTTCGCGCCATCCGCGGCATCGGCGTGATCAAGGCCAGCCTCGGCGTCCAGACGCTCGATCCGCGCGTGCAGCAGGCCATCGGCCGCGTCCAGCCATGCGACATGATTGCCCGCGCCACCGATGGCCTGCGCAATGCGGGCGTCAGTTCGATCAACTTCGATCTGATGTATGGCCTGCCCTTCCAGACCGACGAGATCCTGTCCGATACGCTGGACCGTTCCGTCGCGCTGGGCGCCGATCGCATCGCGCTGTTCGGCTATGCCCACGTACCGCACCTGATTCCGCGCCAGCAGCGCATCGATGCCAGCGAACTGCCCGATCAGCGCGCCCGCTTCCGCATGGCCTCCCAGGGCCACGCCCGCCTGAGCGAGGCAGGCTATCAGCCCGTCGGCTTCGATCACTTTGCGCTTCCCGGTGATGATCTGGCGATTGCCGCGCGCGCGGGCACCCTTCGCCGCAATTTCCAGGGCTTTACCGAAGACCAGTCGCCGGTGCTGATCGGCCTTGGCGCATCCTCGATCAGCGAATTTCCGGACCTGTTCGTCCAGACCGAAAAGAACGCCGGCCGCTACCGCATGCTGGTGGCCGCAGATCAGTTGCCCGGCCGCAAGGGCGTCGTCCGGAGCCTTGAGGATCAGCGCCGGGGCGGCATTATCACCGATCTGCTGTGCCGGGGCAGGGCGGACCTTCCCGCAGACCTGCTCGCCGCCAACCGCGATGCGATCGCCCCGTTCATCGCGCGCGGGCTGGCACGGCTCGATGGCACCGTGCTGACGCTGGCCCAGGGCTCCGAACCCTATGCCCGTTCGCTCGCCGCCGTGTTCGATGGTTACCGTCAGGGCGCGCGGCAGTTCAGCTCTGCCGTCTGAAGAATAGCTATGCACCCCGTCATCGCAGGTGCACATTCAGGCTGACTCGCGTTAAGCCCGCGTCCACACAGGATTTGCGCGCCGCCTGCGCGCCACTTGCACGGGACCAGGGAGAAGCCATGAAGCCGATCGAAACCATCATGCGCACCGCGCCGGTCATTCCGGTGCTGGTCGTCGACAATGTCGATCATGCGCTCCCAATCGCCCGCGCCCTGGTCAAGGGCGGCCTGCGCGTGCTCGAAGTCACCTTGCGCACCGCCGCCGCGCTTGATGTGATCCACGCGATGAAGGCGGTCGAAGGCGCGATCGTCGGCGCAGGCACCGTCACCAATCCCGATGAGCTGAAGGCCGCGATCGATGCCGGCGCCGAATTCATCGTCTCCCCCGGCCTGACCGAAAACCTCGGCAAGGCCGCGGTCGCATCGGGCATTCCGTTCCTGCCCGGCACCGCCAGCGCGGGCGATATCATGCGCGCGCTGGATCTGGGCCTCAACCACTTCAAGTTCTTCCCTGCCTCCACTTCGGGCGGACTTCCGGCGTTAAAGGCATTGGCAGCGCCGTTCCATCAGTGCAAATTCTGCCCCACTGGCGGCATTTCCGCGGCCACGGCGCCGGAATGGCTGGGTTTCGATCCGGTCCTGTGCGTCGGCGGCAGCTGGGTTGTGGGCAAGGGCACGCCCGATGAAGCAGCGATAGAAGCCGCTGCGCGCGAAGCGTGTCTGCTGGGCCGATAAGGCATTCAAGGGAACAGATCTGGCATGAAGACGGTCGCCAAGCTCAAGGCAAGGTTGCAGAAACTCCACGAGCGGACGGCCGAAACGCCGCTGTTCAACCCCGTGTTCCAGCTCAGCCACGATCTGTCCCGCCAGCTCGAAGGCGGCGACCTTTCGCTGAATGACATCGACAGCCTCGTCTCCGAACTGGAATGCGAAGCGCTGCAAAGCCGTGCCGCGCGCCTCAAGCGCCTGATCGCGCCCACCGCGCCTGCCGAAAACCTCGATCGCATCGCCGCGCTCAACCCCGAAGAGGCGGGCTTCTCGGACTTCTGCAAGCGCTGGGAAAAGCCGCTGCTCCATGCGGTGTTCACCGCGCACCCCACCTTCCTGCTCAGCCCCGCGCAGTCCGATGCCGTGGCCACCGCCGCGCTGACCGATGATCCGAAGGCCACCACCGTCTGCACCGTGCCCCACCAGGGGCCGAAGATCACGCTGGAATTCGAACACGTCGAAGTGTGCAACGCGATCCAGCGCGCGGCTTCGGCGCGGGACCGGATCAACGCCATGCTGCTCTCCCACGCGCGGCAGCGCTGGCCGGGTCGCTGGCTCGATTTCCGCCCGCTGCCGTTCCGCTTCGCCACCTGGGTCGGCTATGACATGGATGGCCGCACCGATATCGGCTGGACCACGTCCATCGCCTTCCGCCTGCGCGAAAAGGCGCTGCGGCTGGCCAGCTACACCGCCAGCTTGCGCGCGATCGATGATGCGCACCCGCTGCTTGCCACGCTCGATGCCGCGCACGCCCACGCGGCGGAAATGGCCGAGCTGTTCTCCACCGATCTGTCCGACAGCGCCGCGCTCACCGCTGCGGCCAACCGTCTGAGCGCGGACGATCCTGCCAAGTTGCTCAGCCTTGCCCCGCTGATCGATGCGCTGGAAACCGAGGCGAAGCAGGCCGACGATGACAGGGCGGTTCCGCTGGCCACGCTGGCGGCGGCCATGCGCGCCGATGGCCTGGGCATTGGCTGGATTCACTTCCGCGTCAATTCCTCGCAACTTCTCAATGCCTTGCGCCGCCGGATCGACCCCGAAGGCACGCTTGATCTGGGCAGCAAGAGCGCGCTCTCACGCCTGCGCGAACTGCTGGCCGAGGTAAAGCCGCTGCGCGTCAATTTCGGTGCGCTGGCGATCGAGACCAGCACCGCGATGCGCCAGTTCCTGGTCATGGCCAAGATGCTGCAGCACATCGATGCCGATGCCCCGATCCGCATGCTGATTGCCGAATGCGAACAGCCGCAGACCGTGCTGGCCGCGCTCTATTTCGCCAAGCTGTTCGGCATCGAAGGCAAGGTCGATGTCTCGCCCCTCTTCGAAACCGAAGCCGCGCTGGAACACGGCGGCCGCTTCCTCGAAGCGCTGCTGTCCGAGGAATCCTACCGCAATTACGCGCGCGGCCGGGGCCGCGTGTCGATCCAGACCGGGTTCTCCGATGCCGGCCGCTTCATGGGCCAGATCCCTGCGGCCCTGGCCATCGAACGCCTGCAGGGCCGCCTTGCCGAAGCGATGAAGGCCAACGGCCTGACCGATGTCGCCGCGCTGATCTTCAACACCCACGGCGAATCCATGGGTCGCGGAGCGCATCCCTCGGGCTTTGCCGACCGGCTCACCTGGCCGCTTTCGGGCTGGGCGCGCCGCCGCTTTGCCAAGGCGGGCGTCATGATCGAGCCTGAAGCCAGCTTTCAGGGCGGTGATGGCTACCTGTTCTTCCGCAACGACGATCTGGCGCTGGCCACGCTCACCCGCATCGCCGAAGCCGAGGCGGCAGACCTCGATCTCACCGTGAAGGACCCGTTCTACGACCGCACGGACCTGAGCCTCGATTTCTACCGCTCGATCCGCCGGGTCCAGCGTGAACACCTTGAAAGCGTGACCTATTCCCGCGCCCTGACGGCATTCGGGCTGGGCCTGCTGAAGTCTACCGGCAGCCGCGTGTCACGCCGCCAGTCCGATATCGGCGCCGACCGCACGATGAGCCTGCGCCAGATCCGCGCGATCCCGCACAACGCCATCCTCCAGCAGATCGGCTACCCGGTCAACGTAATCGCAGGCGCCGGCACCGCCGCGGGCGAGGAGATGGAATCGGTGGCCGAACTGCTCGGCCGGTCGACCCGGGGCAACCAGCTGGTCCGCCTGTTGCGCGCCGCCAATGGCCTCGCTTCGGTCAAGACCGTGGCCGCGCACGGGGAACTGTTCAACTAGGCCTACTGGGCCAGCCGCCCCTATCGCGGCACCGAGACCGCCCTCGAAGGCGCGTGTCTTGCGCTCGCTGAATACCTGACCAAGGACGACAGGGCAGGGGTGTTCCGCCGCCTGACCTCGCGCCTGCGGGTGGACTGGATGAAGCTGCATCGCCTGCTCTCGCTGGTTCCGGGCCAAAGCGCAGGCCGCGATCCGGCGCAGGATTCGGATCGCCGCAACATCGGCCTGCTGCAATCGGTGCGGCTTGCCCTCTTGATGCACATGTTCATCCGCGCGGTGCAGGTGCCGCCGTTCGCGCGGTCCAACGATGTCAGCCGCGACGATGTGCTGGAAATGGTCCTGTCGCTGCGCGTCGATGATGCGCTGGCCCAGCTGCGCCGCGCCTATCCGGTGATCGAGCCCGAAATCACCGATTTCGCGGTGGACGAGGAAACCGACTACCCCGATCATCGTGGCGAGGACTACGGTGCCATCCGCGCCCGCTTCATCGACCCGATCGAGCGCGCCCACGCCCTGAACATCCGCATCGCCGTGGCCATCGCCAACTACTTCGGCGCACACGGTTGATGCCCATCAGGTCAGCGCGGTAACCGCCCAGACAACGCCCACCAGCAGGAACACGCCCGCCACGTCCAGCGCGAACCCGGCCTTGACCATTGCGCGCATCGAACAGTGCCCGGTCGCCCAGGCCAGGGCATTCGGCCCGGTCCCGGCGGGCAGCATGAAGCCCCATGTCGCGGCAAAGGCGGCGGGCAGGGCCAGCAGCATCGGGTCTGCGCCCAGCGCACCGACCAGCGCCGCCACCACCGGCATGATGCCGCTAGCCGCCGCGATGTTGCTGGCAAATTCGGTCACGATGATGACAAAGGCCACCAGCACCAGCGCCACCACGGGCAGCGGCACGTGCGCGAGGGGGAGCAGCATCTTGCCCATCCAGATGGTCAGCCCGCTATCGGTCATGCCCATCGCCATCGCCAGCCCGCCGCCGAACATCAGCACCACGTCCCACGGCGCGCGATTGGCCTCGGGCCAGGTCAGCATCGCACGGCCCGTGCCATCGGGCAGCACGAACAGCACCAGCCCCGCAATCGCCGCCACCGTGCCATCGGTAAAGCCGCCTGCGGGAAACCAGCCTTCGATCACCGGCTGGAACACCCATGCCAGGAATGCCAGCACCACCACCGGCACCAGCCGCTGCTCGGCCACGCTCCACTGCGTCGCATGGGCAATTGCCGCGCGGGCCGATGCCGGATCGAAGCTGTCGGTGTGCAGGCTTTGCACCCGCGCGATGATCCACGCCGCCAGGGGGACAGAGAGCAGCGCGATCGGTATTCCGTAAAGGGCCCACTGCAGGAACGTCACCCGCGTGCCCAGCGCCGTCTCGATCAGGCCTGCGGCAATGGCATTGGTCGGCGTGCCGATCAGCGTGGCAAGGCCTCCGATCGATGCCGCAAAGGCGATGCCCATCGGCAGCGCGCCCGCCATGCCGGCTGTCTCGCCTTCCTCGACGCCGCCTGCGCGCAACATCGCAATCGCCATCGGCATCATGATCAGCGCGGTCGAAGTGTTTGAAATAAAGCTTGAAAGCACCGCCGTGGCCATCATCACGCCCATCAGCAATTGCCATGGCCTGGCGCCTGCCAGCCCCATGATGAACAGCGCCAGCCGCCGGTGCAGCCCGGTGCGCTCGATCGCCAGCGCCAGAAAGGCCCCGCCCACGAACAGGAAAATGATCGGGGAGTAGTAGGCGCTGGCCGTCTTGTTGGCATTGGCCACGCCGGTCAGCGGCAGGATCAGGAACGGCAGCAGCGCCGTGGCCGAAAGCGGCAGCGCCTCGGTCATCCACCACGCCGCCATCCACCACACCAGCCCCGCCGAGCTCCACCCGGCCGCCGGCATGCCCGCAGGCGCTGCGGCCAGTTGCGTTATCGCAAAGCCGATCGGTCCCGCCCAAAGCCCAATCCTGCGCGCATCCAGTGCCAAGTGCCCGTTCCCCCCGTCCGTTTTTGGGAATAGCAGAGCCTTGGGCGGGCTGGCAAATCCTGAACCACAGGCAGTTCGCGCAAATGCCGTCAGATAGCCCGGATCACCGCATCATATCAGCAACAAGATCCCGAACCCCGTTCATGCTAAGCCTGTCGCAGCATCATGCGCCCGGCGCGATGCTGGCGCGACCGCCCTTCGACAGGCTCAGGGCGAACGGAGGAAGGCTTGCGCGATACGAAACGCGCGGCCCGTTTGCCGCCTTTAGAAAACCGGATCGTAGCCCGGCGGCAGTTCGTCGCCCGGAGTCTGGCCGTCGGTGGGCGAATGGATGCCGCATTCGACCTTGTCCCAGCCCTTCCACCGGCCCGAACGCGGATCTTCGCCGGGGGCGACCTTGCTGGTGCAGGGCGCGCAGCCGATCGAAGGATAGCCCTGTGCCACCAGCGGGTGCGCGGGCAGATTGTGCTCGGCAAAATAGGCCGCCAGCGCGTCCTTGTCCCACGATGCCAGCGGGTTGATCTTCAACCGTCCCTGCGCATCGGAATGGTCGATCTCGAAGCGCGGCAACCCGGCGCGGGTCTTTGACTGGAAGCCCTTGCGCCCGGTGAGCGAGGCGTCGAACTGCAAGAGCGCCTTGGCCAGCGGCTCCACCTTGCGGATTTCGCAGCAGCCATCGGGGTCCCACGACCAGCGCAGACCGTTTTCGTCCTTCTTGGCGATCACCGCCGCATCCGGCTCGATGATCTGCAGATTGGTCATCCCGAGGAACCCGATCAGCTCGTCGCGATAGGCCACGGTTTCGGGAAAGTGCTTGCCCGTTTCCAGAAACAGCACCGGCACCGAAGGGTCTACCTCGGCAACAAGATGAAGCAGAACAGCACTTTCCGCGCCAAAGCTCGAAACCACCGCAAGATCGCCCGCCAGCCCGTCGCGGATCACCGACCGCAGCATTTCCTGCGTATCGGTGCCCCGGAACAGATGGTTCAGGCGGATCGCATCGGTTTCGACAAAGCGCGGGCGCGCGTCGATCAGGTCGATCTTGCGGTTGACGGTGCTGTCCATGTCATGTGTCCTCAAGCCGGGTGGCGCTTCGCCCAGATTGCCGGGCGGCCATCAACGGTCTTCTGGTAAACGTCCGGCCAGGTGCCAAAAGCCTGCTCGGCCGCTGCCGAACTGATCGGCTGGTTGGGGGCAAAGCTGTCAAACCCGCAGCGGCGCATGTGGCTCAGCTGGTCGATCAGCACATCGCCGACCGCGCGCAGTTCCCCGGCATAGCCATGCTCGCGCAGGATGCGCGCCGCCGAATAGCCGCGCCCGTCGGTATAGGCCGGGAAGTTGACCTCCACGAGAGCGATCCGATCGAGATGCGGCAGCAGCAGCCGCGCATCGTCGCCCGGTTCGATCCGCACCGCCGTGGCGTTGCTCTGGTCGGCAAAGGCATCCACCGTCACCGCCGGATCGCCCACCGGTTCATCGCTGCGATAGCGCAAGTTCTGCTCAACCATGGGCCGCCTCCTTTGCGTAGATCGCTTCCTTGAACGGGGCCATGCCGATGCGGCGATAGGTATCGACGAAGCGTTCGCCTTCGATGCGCTGGGCAAGGTACACGTCGGTCGCCTTTTCCACCGCGTCCACCACGCCGTCTTCGCTGAAGCCCGGGCCGGTGATCTGGCCGAGCGAGGTATCGGCACCTTCGCACCCGCCGAGCGAGAGCTGGTAGTTCTCCACGCCCTTCCGGTCGACGCCGAGGATGCCGATGTGGCCCGCATGGTGATGCCCGCAGGCATTGATGCAGCCCGAAATCTTCAGCTTCAATTCGCCCAGGTCGCGCTGGCGGCCAAGGTCGGCAAAGCGGTTGGAAATCTTCTGCGCCAGCGGGATCGACCGCGCATTGGCCAGCGCGCAATAGTCGAGCCCCGGACAGGCGATGATGTCGCCGATCAGGTCAAGGTTCGCCGCGGCAAGGCCTGCCTCGTCCAGCGTCTGCCACAGCCGGTAAAGATCGGCCTTCTTCACATGCGGCAGCACGATGTTCTGGGCATGGGTCACGCGCAGCTCGTCGAACGAATGGTCGCGCGCCAGATCGGCCATCAGGCGGATCTGATCGGCGGTGGCATCGCCCGGAATGCGCGGGCTTCAGGCTGATGTTGACGATGGCATAGCCCGGCTGCTTGTGGGCGTGGACGTTCTGATCCACCCACAGCGCGAAGTCGGGGTCGGACAGGTCCAGCTCGTCCGAAGCGCCTGCGTCAAAGCCCGGCTGTTCGAAGAAGCCCTTGATCCGCTCCAGTTCCTCTTGCGGCGGCTCCAGCCCCAGCGTCAGGATGTGGGCGAATTCTTCTTCCACCTGACGGCGATATTCATCCACGCCGATTTCGTGGACGAGGATCTTGATGCGCGCCTTGTACTTGTTGTCGCGGCGGCCATAGCGGTTGTAGACCCGCAAGCACGCTTCAAGGTACGAAATCATCTGCAGCGCCGGCACGAATTCGGCGATCACCGGGGCGATCATCGGCGTGCGGCCCATGCCGCCGCCGGCGTGGAACTTGCAGCCGATC
>JAPLPG010000073.1:0-5938 GCA_026400375.1 Novosphingobium sp.
CAGCGCGGACCAACCGCAGCAGCCAGCGCCAGCCCGGTGCCGATGCTGGCGGCGATGGTCACTGCCACGGCCGACAGCCCTACGGTAAAGCGCGCGCCGACCAGCAGGCGGCTGAGCACATCGCGGCCGAGGAAATCGCTGCCAAGCCAGAACTGGCGGCTCGCCCCGGCAAACACTTCCTCGTTGGCAAACAGGCCGGGCGGATAAGGAGCGATGAAGGGCCCGATGGCCGCAACCGCGATCCAGAACAACACCAGCGCAAGGCCGATCTTGCCGGACAGCGGCAAGCGCCCCGCGGCGCGCAGGATGCCGGGCAGGTTCATCCCTGTCGCAACCGGGGATTGGCCAGGATCGCCACGGTATCGGCAATCAGCACCAGCAGCAGATAGGTGGCGCAGAAGATCATCGCGCAGGCCTGCAGCAGCGGCATATCGCGCGAGGTGACGGCATTGACCATCAGGCTGGCAAGACCGGGATAGCTGAAGATCGTCTCCACGATGATCGCGCCTCCGAACAGGTAGGACAGGCTCAGCGCCATGGAATTCACGATGGGCCCCACCGCGTTGGGCAGGACATGGCGGAAGATCAGGCGGCGCTGCGAGGCGCCCTTGAGCAGGGCCATTTCCACATAGGGGCGGTCCAGTTCGGCAATGATCGCCGCGCGGATCATGCGGCCAAGCTGCGCGATCACGCCCACCCCCAGCACCATCACCGGCATCGCATAGGCGCGCAGGAATTCGCCCGGGGTCGGGTCCTGCGGCACGATGGCAATCGATGGCAGCCACAGCAGCTTTACCGAAAAGACCAGCACCGCGATCGTCGCCACCAGAAATTCGGGTAGGGCGACCATCGCCAGGGTCAGGATGTTGAGCGCGCGGTCAGTCGCGCGGCCACGGTTCAACGCCGAGGCGATGCCCACCAGAAACGCAAAGGGCACCGCGAACAGCGTGGTCAGCCCGGCCAGGACCAGTGTGTTGGGCAGGCGTTCCGAGATGATATCGGCGACCGGCTTGTTGGCCACCAGCGATTGCCCGGGATCGCCGCTGGCAATGCCACGCAGCCATTCGAAATAGCGCACCGGCGCAGGCCGATCGAGGCTCATTTCGTGCCGCAGCGCCGCAACCTGTTCAGGCGTGGCGCCCTGGCCCAGCAGTTCCTGCGCGGCATCGCCGGGCAGCAGCCCGCTGATCGTGAAGATCACCACCGACACCAGCGCCAGCGTGATGATCGCAAGGCCAAAGCGCTTTGCGATCAGCACGGCCGGCCCGCGCCATGGCGATGCGGCAGAGGCGCCGCTCATGCGTCCAGCCACACGTGTTCGCCGAAGGTGTAGCCCATCAGGCCGCCCAGCGGTATCGGCTGAAGCCCGCGAATGCGCCGGTCATAGCCATCGAGCAGGCTGATGAACACCGGAATGCCGACCCCGCCGGAGCGGTGGATCATCCACTGCATATCGCCGTAGATCGCCTTGCGCAGCACAGGATCGGACGATTGGCGCGCTTCGATCAGCATGCGGTCGAACTTCTCGTTGCTCCACCCTGCTTCGTTCTCGGTCGCTTTCGATTTGAAGAACAGGCTGAACATCATGTCCGCCGTTGGCCGCTGGTTGATGTTGCCGAAGGTCAGCGGGTGCTTCATCCAGTGGGTCGACCAGTAGCCGTCGCTGGGCACGCGGTTGATCGCCAGCTTCAGGCCGATCTGTGCCGCATGTTCCTGCAGGATCGACCCCATGTCGACCGACAGGTTGGCCGCGGGCGAGGCATAGACGGGCAGGCGCGTGCCGAGCAATCCCGCGCGCTTGAGCAGGAATTTCGCCTTTTCCGGATCGAACGCGCGCTGCGGAATCTCGGGATTGAAATAAGGATCGAGCGGCGAAATCGGCTGGTCGTTGGCAATCGTGGCATAGCCCCGGAACAGCGCCCGCTTTATCAGATCGCGATCCATCAGGTGCTTCATGGCCAGCACGAAATCGGGATTGCGCGTGACCGGATTGTCCTGGCGCATGATCAGATCGGTGAAGATGCCCGATCTGGTTTCCATCACCAGGCTGGTCGAGGAGGCCCGCACCCGTTTGACCGACCCGGGCGTTATCGCCAGGGCCAGTTGCACATCGCCCGAAAGCAGCGCGTTCACGCGCGAAAGCTCATCAGGGATGGCGATCAGCTCGATCTCGTCAAGATAGGGCCTTGCCTGCTTCCAGTAGTTCGGATTGCGCCGCACGACCGTGCGGATGCCCGGCGCGAACGACTTCATCGCAAAGGGCCCGGTGCCGTTGGCCACGCTGAAATCGCGGCGGCCATTCTCCACGATCACGAACTGCGGCTGGGCCAGCATGATCGGAATATCGGGATTGGGGCCGCTCAGCCGCAGTTCCACTTCCAGCGGGCCGGTGCGACGGGCGCCGGCAAACTGTTCGGCCACGGCCTTGACCTTCGATCCGACGGCAGGATCGCGGTGGCGCAGCAGCGAATAGACCACATCGTCCGGGCTCAACGCGCGGCCATTGTGGAAATGCACGCCGCGCCGCAGCCGGATGGTCCAGACGATGTTGTCGTCCGTCTCGATGGATTCGGCCAGGCCCGGATGCGCGCGCAGCGCCCCGTCATACTGCGTCAGCCCGCTATAGAGCAGGAACATCCGCATGAAATCGCTGGAATTGCCCGCCCGGGCCGGATCGAGGGTATCGGCGGTGGAGGCCACGATCGTGGCCACGCGAATTCGCCCGCCGCTGCGCGGCTTCCCGATCAGCCGGTCGGCCGGCGTCAGCACCGCTCCCGCAGCCATACCGCCAAGCAGGCTGCGGCGTGACAGCATCAGAGGCCGACCACCGCAGGCAGCGCGCCAATGTGCGGAATTTCCACGTCACGGTAGTTCGCGTTCGACGGTTCATGCCCGCGCCCGATGAACACGCGGCAGCCGAAACCAAGGTCGGTTGCGGTGTTCTGGTCATAACGGAAGCTGGACGACACGTGCATGCCAACCTCCGGCCCCATGCCCAGCTGGTCGAACATGTATTCGAAGGCCTGCATGCGCGGCTTGTAGGCCTGCGCGCTTTCCGCCGTATAGACGCGGTGGAACGTCGCGCCCAGCAGCGCCACATTGTCCATGATCTGGCTGTTCATGGCGTTTGACAGGATCACCAGCGGGATCTTGTCGCAGATCTTCGAAAGGCCACCGGCCACATCGTCATGCGGGCCCCAGGTGGGCACGGTCTCATAGATCTCGTTTGCCTCTTCCACGCGGAATTCCACGCCCCACTTCTTCGAACAGCGCTCCAGCGAATTGGCGAGAACATCGCGGTAGGGCTGCCATGGTCCCAGCACTTCGTCAAAACGATAGGCCGACCAGTCCCTGCAGAAATCCGGCAAGGCCTCGGCGGGCAGGCGGTCGGCATAGAATGCTGTGGCCATTTCAGTCATGCGAAAGCGGGTCAGCGTGCCATAGCAATCGAAGCTGATGAACTTGGGGGTGAAGACGGCTGTGCTCATGGCTCGACAATCCGATCCTGTTGTCCTGGGGCGCCGGTTGACGCCGGCGCGGCGTGTATCGATAGTCAAAGAACACCATCATCACGGCAGAACTTGCACCCGTTCGCCATTGCACCGCAATGCCCTGCGCACTGTTTTTCGGCTGCGTAACAGCAGGTCATGCCGCGCCTCAATACCCCCGCGTCCGGTCCACTTCGCCCAGCAGCGGCTCCCCTGCCAGCAGGCGCAGGACATTGTCGGCCAGCACCTCGCCCGCGCTGCCGTGGCGCGTTTCGGCGGCGACGTGGGGGGTGAGGAAAACCGCCGGATGGTGGTAGATTGCGTGTCCTTCCGGCAGTGGTTCGGGATCAGTGACATCCAGCATCGCGGCACGCAGCTGGCCTGAATCGAGCGCGGCGATCAGGTCTTCTGCCACCAGATGGCCGCCCCGCCCGGCGTTCACCAGCGCGCTGCCGCGAGGCATCATGGCAAAGGTTTCCCGGCACAGAATGCCGCGCGTTTCCGGAGTCAGCGGCAAGAGGCAGATAAGGATGTCCACCTGCGCCAGAAAAGCGCCAAGCCCTCCCGCACCGGAAAAGCAGGTGACGCCTTCGATATGGTGCGCGCTGCGGCTCCATCCTGAGAGCGGGAAGCCCAGCGGGGCCAGCATCGCCAGCGCCGCCTTGCCCAGTTCGCCCAGCCCCATCACGCCCACGCGGCTTTCCGCCGCCAGCCGCGTGTGGCGATAGGTCCAGCGGCCCGCGCGCTGTTCGGTGATGAAGAACGGCAGGTCGCGGTGCAGCGCAAGGCAGGCCATGGCGACATATTCGGCCATGCCGGTGATGATGCCCTGTTCCACCATCCGCACCACCCGCACCTGCGGCGGCAAGGCGGCGAGCGGCAACTGGTCGATCCCGGCGCCGACACTGAACAGCACTTCGAGGTTCGGAAAATGCGCGATGAAATCGGCAGGCGCATTCCACGCGGCCAGATACCGGACCGCTGCCGGATCGACCGGATCGATACCCCAGCGCCAGAACGGCAACTGCGGCACGCGCGCCGCGAAGATATCGGCCCACACCGCGCCGCGCGCTTCCAGCCCGTGATAGAGGAAGGTCATCCGCCAAACGTCCTTTCAGACCAACAAGAAGGGGCAGGCGCAAAAAGGGGCAGGCCGGACCGGAAGCCCGCCTGCCCCCTCTTGCCCCTTAAGGCCTCAGAACGAGAACGTGGCCCGCACGTTGAAGGCACGCGGCGTGCCCGGCGTGATCCACAGGCGCGAATAGGACGCCGAGTAGAACTCCTTGTCGAACAGGTTGGTCACGTCTGCCGTCAGCTTGATGTTGTCGCGCGGTTCGTAGCTCGCCATCAGGCGCGCCACGACATAGCCCGGCAGGTCGAACTGCGACCCGGTCTCGCCCAGGCGCTTGCCGACGTAGTTGATCCCGCCCCCGAAGGTGAAGCGCTGATCAGCGATGGTGAAGCCCTTGCTCACGATCAGGTTGGCGGCGTGCTTGGGGATATTGATCAGGCGGTCACCCGGGTTGATCGTCAGGCCGAAGTCCTTGTCACCGGCCTTGGTCGTCCAGTTGGCCTCCAGATAGGCATACGTCGCGATGACCGTGATATCGCCCGGCAGGTTGGCGTTGAAGTCCAGCTCGATCCCGCGCGAACGGGCCGCGCCACCGGCGATCGAGAACCCGGCGTTGGCGGGGTTGGGATCGGCGGTAAGGATGTTGTTCTTCTTCATCGTGAAGGCCGCGATCGAACCGCTCAGCGGCCCGCCAGGCTCACCCAGACGCAGGCCCACTTCGTAGGACTTGCTCAGTTCGGCCGGGAACGGATTGCTCGCGGCATCGGTCCCGCTGTTCGGACGGTAGCCTTCGCCATAGCCGCCAAAGATCGAGACATCGTCATTGATTTCGTAGAGGATGCCGCCCGTCGGGCTGAACTGCGTCTGGTTGACGCGGATGGTGCGGTTGGTGTTGCGGTTCAGCACCGTCTGCTTGAAGTTGTCATACCGCCCGCCGAGGCGCACCTTCAGCTGTTCGGTAAGGTCGATCTGGTCCTGGAAGTACACGCCCCAGGCCTTCTGCGTCTCATAGGTGTTGGTCAGCGGCGTTGCGCCCAGCGCCAGGGTCTGGCCATAGACGGGGTTGAAGATGTTGACGGCATAGTTGGCTGCGGTGATCGGCGCGCCGGCGGTATAGTTCACCGGGCGTCCGCGCAGCTGCAGCAGATCGATGCGGAAACGGTCCCAGTCGGCCCCCAGCAACACGTGGTGGGTGATGCCACCGGTATAGAACTTGCCCGAAATTTCGCCGCGCACCACCATGTTGTCGGTGCTGTAATCGCGCGAACGGCGCTGGCGGGAAAGGAAGTTGCCCGGCTTGCCCAGGGTCTGGCGGCGGTTGGTGCCGATCGGATCAAGCTCGGGTTCGCTCGAGAAGCCCTTGAACTCGGTTTCGCGG
>JAPLPG010000073.1:5966-19539 GCA_026400375.1 Novosphingobium sp.
TTCGGGGTAGCTGAATCCGGCGATGAAATACCAGTCTCCGCTCAGCTTCTGCTGGAACTGCACCTGGTGGCCCAGCACGTTGACGTTCATCCGCCCATCACCGGGTTCGCCGAAGAAGGTCGAACGGTCCACGACGCCCAGCTTGCCGTTTACCGCAATCGTGCCGCGATCGAACGGCACCTTGTTGTCCGTGAACTCCAGCTCATAGGAAATGCTGGTGTCCTTGGTCGGGGCGAAGATGATCGATGGGTTGGCGGTGTAGAGCGTCTGGCGCACGGTATCGCGGAAGCTGTCACCATCCTGCGCCGCGCCGTTCAGGCGGATTGCCACTGTATCGCTCAGCGCCAGATTGTAATCGGCTTCGACGCGGAAGGTGTTGAAGCTGCCGCCCTGCACGGCAAAGGTGCCGAAGGTCTGGCCGATCTTGGCCTTCTTGGTGATGATGCTGATCGTGCCGCCCGGCTCGCCACGGCCGAATACCGCGCCGTTGGGGCCCTTGAGGATCTCGATCTTCTCGATGTTCGATGCATCGCGCGCGCCGCCATAGCCACGGCCGCCGTTGAAGCCGTTGACCAGCACGCCGCCGGCAAAGTTTTCGTCCCCGGCAAAGCCGCGAATGGCAAAGCCATCGAACAGGCCGCCGAAATTGTTCTGGCGCGAAACACCGCTGGAAAGGTCGAGCGCGGTATCGAAGCGCGTGATGTTCAGGTTCTGCAGGGTCTTGGCGTCGATCACCTGGACGCTCTGCGGGATGGAAGCCAGCGGCACGTCGCCGCGATACTGCTGGCGCTGACCGACGACGACCATTTCGTCGACAGGCTGGGCCTCTTCCTCGGCGGCCGGCGCAGTCTGGGCCTGCGCCAATACCGACGTCGCGCCCCCCAGCATCGATCCGGTCTCCACGCCAATTGCCAGCGCGGCCTTCACTGCGGACATAGTCTTCATCGCCACTGTACCCCTCGTTCGTGATGCATTTCTTCGATCCCGCCCGCTCGATGTAACAATGTTACACATCGATCAAGCGAAACCGGCGTCTGAGCCGTCCTGCGGTTTGTTATTATTTGCTCAGCCTATGCCCCCGTGGACGAATCTTGCGTCGAAGCGGCGCGCCCGGACAGAAGAATATTGTGAAAATGCCATGACACTGTCGTCTTTGTGCCGCCACAGTTGAAATGCCTGCTGGCGGCGCGGTTGCTCGATCTCTGCGCGGATCGACGGCAACCAGGCCCCGCCAACAGCCTTCCGACGACTGCCTTGCGGTCCAATGCAGTTCATAATGACGCACCGCGCGCGTGTTTTCGGGATATCGTGCCGAAGGCGTGCCGCATTCGGCAAACCCGATCAATCTGGCGCCTTAAAACATGACCATCAAGATGCCGGGAGCCGAGAACATGACCAACTTTCGCCCGAAGTACGTGACCTTTGACTGTCACGGCACGCTGATCAACTTCCAGATGGCCGATGCCGCGCGAGATCATTTCGGCCATCTTCTGGACGAGGCGCGGATGGCCGAGTTCATCCGCAACTTTCAGGCCTATCGCCTCGATGAGGTGCTGCGCGACTGGAAGCCTTATGCCGAAGTCGTGCACAACGCGCTGGAGCGCACGTGCAAGCGCAACAATGTAGCCTTCCGGCCCGAACAGGCCGAGGAGATCTACAACCGTGTGCCCACCTGGGGGCCGCATGCCGATGTGCCGGAGGGCCTCGCCCGGCTGGCACAGCATATTCCGCTGGTGATCCTGACCAATTCGATGGTCGCCCAGATTCCGTCGAACGTGGCCAAGCTGGGCGCGCCGTTTCATGCAGTGCTGACCGCCGAGGAAGCCGGTGCCTACAAGCCGCACCTGCAAGCCTTCGAATACATGTTCGACACGCTGGGCTGCGGGCCGGAGGACATCACGCACGTGTCCTCGTCGTTCCGGCATGATCTGATGTCGGCCTATGATATCGGCATAAAGAGCAAGGTCTGGGTAAACCGCGGCCACGAACCGGCCAATCCCTATTACGAATACACCGAGATCCCGGACGTGACGCACTTGCCGGGCGTATTCGGGCTCTGACGGCAGGATTGCACGGTGCAGGCCCGGCCAGATCCTTCACCCCATGCGCTGGCGGCACAGCCCGCCGCCATGCCCGATGCTGGCCAGGCCTTTTTTGCAGAGGCCGCGGCACTGCTGGCGATGCTGCCTGACGAGGCCTGTCCGCAAGAGGCTGCCGGGTTGCTGCATCAACACTATGGGATTGCCGCCACGGTCACGCCGCTTTCATCCGAAGTCGAACAGACGTTCGAGGCACGCTTGCACGATGGACCGCGCCTGATCCTGAAAACATCGGCCCGTCCGCAGGCGATCGACAGCTTCCGGTTCCAGTCTGCCGTGCTGGCGGGGCTCGCCGACGACGCGGGCATCATCGTGCCGCGTATCATCCCCACCGCATCGGGGGCGCCTATGTTCGGAAACGGGTCGGGCGGCGGCTATCTGCAATCGTGCATGGATGGCCCTGCACTGCACAAGTTGCCGCCTGCACCGGGGCTTCTACGCGACATCGGCGCGGCGCTGGCCCTGCTCAATCTTGCCATGAAGGGGCTGGAGCCGCAGTCGTCACGTCGCCCGGTGCTGTGGAACATCGCCTGCTGGCCCTGGTTGATGGAGCTGAACCGCACGCTTCCCGAAGGCCCCACCGCCACGCTCGTCCGCCGGGCGATGGCCGAATACGCCGGGCATGTCGCACCGCAGATCAGGGAGCTGGACTGGCAGGTCACCCACAACGATCCCAGCCCGTTCAACATGATCGCAACGCCGGGTGGCATCGGCTTCATCGATTTTGGCGATGGCGGCTGGAACCCGCGCATCCAGGACCTGGCGATTGCCGCAGGCCACTTCGTCGCCGACCCTGCCTTGCCGCTGGGCGGGGCCGAGCACGTCATTGCCGGCTATGCCGCGGTCCTGCCGCTGTCGGACATGGAAATCGCGCTGCTGCCCGGCCTGATGCGCGCGCGGCAAAGTGCGCTTGTCCTGATCAACCACTGGCGCGCGCAGCTTTTCCCTGAAGCGGCGCGCTATATCATGAAGAACGTTCACCGGGCAGAGCAGGGCCTTGCCGTGCTGGCCCCGCTCGATGCGTCGGCAGGTGCACAGGCCGTTCGGGCCGCAACCACGCTGACGCCACCCCTTTAGTTGACCAGAACCGCACGATAGGCCGCACCCCATGTCCACCGACCTGATGCCCAACCGCTTCCGCCCCGGCGAAGTGCCGCTGCCCGCGCGCGAGGCTGCGCTGATCGCGCGGCGCGATGCCGTGCTGGGTGCGTCCTACCGGCTGCAATACCGCAAACCGGTGCATTTCGTGCGTGGCGAAGGGATGTGGCTCTACGACCCGGACGACCGCGCCTATCTGGATTTCTACAACAACGTGCCGTCGCTCGGCCATTGCCACCCCGAAGTGAACGCCGCGATGGCCGAGCAGGCCGCCCGCATCAGCGCCAACACGCGCTATCTGGAGCCACGGCTGGTAGACTACGCCGAAAGGCTGATCGATACCTTCCCCGCCCAACTGGACCGGGTGGTCTTCACCTGCACCGGCAGCGAATCCAATGACCTGGCCCTGCGCATTGCCCGTCTGGTCAGCGGCGGCGAAGGGGTGATCGTCACGTCCTACGCCTATCATGGCACCAGCGCTGCGGTTGCTGCCGTCTCGCCAAATCTGGGCGCAGCGGTCAACCTCAGCCCCTTCGTGCGCATGGTCACCCTGCCGGGGACGGATGGCGTGGCAGATGCCCAAGCAGGGGCATTCTTCGAAGCGCAGGTCCGCGCGGCCATCGTCGATCTGCAACGGCGCGGGATCGGCGTGGCGGCGCTGCTGTTCGACAGCATCTTTTCATCCGATGGCGTGTGGATCGATCCGCCCGGCTTCATTGCCGGTGCCGTCGAAGCGGTGCGCGAGGCTGGGGGGCTGGTGATCGCCGATGAAGTCCAGCCCGGCTTTGGCCGTACCGGCGCGCACATGTGGGGCTTCGAACGCCACGGCATCGTGCCCGATCTGGTCACGCTGGGCAAACCGATGGGCAACGGCTTTCCGATTGGCGCGGTGGTGGGCCGCCATGCGCCGATGGAGCGGTTCGGCCAGACCGCGCGCTATTCCAACACCTTTGCCGGCAACACGGTGGGCATCGCCACCGCCGATGCCGTGCTCACCATCCTGCAACGCGACCGCATTCTGGAAAGCGTCATGCGTGTCAGCCAGCGATTGCGGCACGGGCTTGATGCCGTGGCCGCCGAAGTTCCGGGCATTCGCGGCATCCGCAACGCCGGGTTGTTCTTCGGCGTCGACATCGGCCTTCCCGACAGCCTGCCATCGCAACGCCGGGCCATGGCGCTCGATCTGGTCAACGCCTTGCGCGATGATGGCGTGCTAATCAGCACGACCTCGGCCAACGAAGATGCCCTGAAGATCCGGCCGCCGCTGGTGTGCCAGGACGAACACGCCGACCTGTTCCTGGCCAGGTTCCGGGCCGCGCTGGAAAAGGTCGCGTCAGCCTACACGCCGGCCTGACCGCTGTCGGCGGGGGCGCGTCAGACGGGCTGCAGCCCGAACTTGACGATGCGGTCGATCAGATCGCGATGGCGCGGCAGGCCGTTCAGCATGCGCGCGGTCATCTCTGCATTTTCCTGCCGCGCCCGGCGCGCGTCACGCACTTCGGGCTCCAGCGCGCGGGCCGAGACATGGGTGCGGAAACCCATGCCGTAGAGTACGTATTGATAAGACGCCGAGGGAAAGACTTCGTCCACCCGGTCAAACTCCTCGTGCAGCCAGGGCGGCTGGAACTGCCACAGCGCCAGCAATTCCTGCAACCGTTCGGGGATGCTGGCGGGGTCCATGTTGTCGCGCCAGAACGCGGTATCGCGGCGCTTGCTCAAGACATAGTGCAGCTTGAGGAAATCGATGATCCGGCCCCAACGATAATGCGTCTTTTCGTTGTAGCGCCGCGCAACGATGTCCATCACCTCGCGCGCGGGGGGCATCTGATCGGCGATCATCCTGGCCGAAAGCTCGATCAGGACAATGGCCGATGCCTCGAGCGGTTCAAGGAAGCCTGCCGCCAGCCCGACGGCGACGCAATTGTTCTTCCAGAACTGTTCGCGGTGGCCGGAACGGATATCGATCTTGCGAACGGAAAGCCCCTCTGATGCGGGCCCGACATAGGCGCGCAGCTCAGCCTCGGCATCTTCGCGGGCAATATGGCGGCTGGAATAGACGTGGCCCACCCCGCGCCGCGTGGGCAGGCCGATGTCCCAGATCCACCCAGCCGATTGCGCGGTGGAAATGGTGTGCGTGGCAACGGGTGCCTGCGGATCGGGATAGGGCACCTGCATGGCCAGCGCGGTATCGCAGAACAGCACATCGTTGCAGTCGCGGAAGCCCACGCCCAGCGTTTCGCCCAGCAACAGGCTGCGCATGCCGGTGCAATCGATCCACAGATCGCCTTCGATCACCCCGGCCTGTTCGGTTTCGATGGCGCGGATATCGCCGCGTTCATCCTGGATGACACGGCGCATGTCGGCCAGCACATGGCGCACGCCCAGCTTTTGCGTGCAGTGCCGCTGCATGAACGGCGCAAACTTTCCGGCGTCGAGGTGGTAGGCATAGTTGGCCTGCCCCTCGTACTCGGCGTTGGTCATGGTCTTGGGCGCAAGATTTTCATCGCAGATGCGGCCTTGCGGGCAGACGGCATCGCAGAACGTCTCGCCGTTAGCGCCGTCTTCGTTGATCGTTCCGGCCAGCCAGTGTGGCGCCAGGTTCAGTTGTCCGAAGCCCTGCGGCAGGACCAGCGGGTGATAATAGGCATCGTCGTCCGCGCCGGTGGTCCATCTGGCAAACAGCGCCCCCTGCTTGAACGCGGCATCGCATTCGCGGAAGAAGTCCGTCTCCGAAATGCCGACGCTTTTCAGCGTGGAGCGCAAGGTGGGCCAGGTGCCCTCGCCCACGCCGATGATCGGCACGTTCGGGCTTTCCACCAGGGTCACGGAAAAGTCGTGGCCGATCCGGGCCTTGTGCCTTGCAGCGATGATCGCAGCGGTCAGCCACCCGGCAGTGCCGCCCCCGACGATCACGACATTGCGCACTGCCTGCACCATTCGCATCCCGCTCCGTCCCGGTAGGGCGTGGTGCCGAGGCTTCATGCCCCGGCACCACCCTTTTTACGTCACATCAGTAGTTGAAGCGCGCGCCAAACACAAAGCGGCGGCCATAGTTGTACGTGTCGAGCGACATGTTCGAAAAGCGACCGTACGTGCTGTAGTTCGAATTGTTGAGGTTGGTGCCTTCGGCAAAGACCGAAAGCTGCTTGGTCACCTGATAGCTCGCGCTGGCATCGATCTGGAACTGGCTGTTCACGTTGACCGGTTCTGCCCCGAACGTGCCACCCTGCCCCTGGCCAAGGCCCAGCAGGTACTTGTCGCGCCAGTTGCCCGCCACGCGCACTTCCAGACCGTGCTTGTCATAGAACGCCACGAGGTTGGCCGAGTTGGCAAGGCCGGTGATGGCAAAGGCCGAACCCGAGATGTCCGCCGTATTGAAGGTGCGGTTGGTGTTGACCAGCGTGGCGTTGGCGTTGAAGCCGAAGCCGGTATCGCCGAACACCTGCTGCCAGGCGATTTCCACGCCGCGCACCACGCCATCGGGGCCATTGACCTTGCTGTTGACCTGGAACTGCGCGGGCTGGTTGGTGAACGGATCGACCACACCGTTGATCGACTGGGTGCTGACGCCGCCGACGATGAAGTTCGAGATGAACTTCATGAAGCCGTTGACCGCGAAGTACGAATTGGAACCATAGTACCATTCCGCGCCAAGATCGAGATTGTCGGCAAGGTAGGGCTTGAGCCCAGCGTTGCCGCCCGATGCGGCAAGGCTGCCGCGGCGCAGCGTGCCAAGGTTGATCGTCGGACGCAGATCGCCCAGCGCCGGACGGGTCAGCGTGCGCGAGGCATCGAAACGCAGGATCAGGTTCGGCTTCACTTCCAGCTTCACGTCCAGGCTCGGCAGGACGTAGTTGTAGGAGATGCTGCGCTCGATCAGCTGCTGCGCCGTGAAGGTATCGACCTGGATCAGCGTCGGATCGGTCGGCACGGTGATCAGCTTCACCGGATTGCGGCCCAGCGCGCCCGAGGTGAGCTTGGTGTATTCGTCACGCACCCCGGCGCTGACCTTGAACGGCATGTCGCCGATCTCGCTGTCGAAGTTGATGCGCAAGTAGCCTGCGAAGGTCTGCTCCTTGACGTTCAGCACGCTGTCGGGGTTGAACGCAGGCGCAGTGGTGCCACCGCCCGTCGCTTCGAGCACCTTGTAGACCGCAACCGGATCGTACTTGATGATCGCCGGGGCAAGGTTGCCCTGGTATCCGGGGATGAAGTTGCTGGTGCTGATCAGGCCCTGGTAGACGCTGTCCGGTAGCGGCGCGACTGCACCGGTGCGACCCGAAGGTGCGCCATAGCCGCCATAGCGGAAGAACGTGCCGTTGACGAAGGGGCTCTCGCCTTCCTGGTGGTACTTGTTGTCCTGATAGCTCGCGCCGAAATGCACCTTCAGGTCATCGCCATCCCACTTGCCGCCAATCTTGATCTGCTTTACCAGATTGGTGAAATAGTTCGGGAAGCCGGCAATCACGTGGCTGCCGATCAGCGACCTGTCGGTGAACCGCGCGACGTTTCCGTTCGGCCCGACATCATGGATGCTGGGCAGGAAATCGCTGCTCGGCCCGCCGATCTTGACGCCGGTATTGGCGCCCAGCAGCGTCGAATAGCGGCTGCACGATGTCGGCGCGGTCGTCGGCCCGGCGCCTGCGGGATACGTGCACCCGGTCGAAAGGAACGGCCCGTTCGGATCGGCATTGGTGCCGCCGTAGCCGATGTCCATCGCGTTCTGGTAGCCATTGCGGCCAGGGTTGAGCACCGAGCGCGACAGGGATGCGTCGAAATCGAAGCTCAGGCGGTCGGATGCATCCCACTTCAGGTTGCCGCCGAACATGTAGGTCTGGTTGATCGTCCGGGCGAGGCTGGCATTGAAATCCATCGGCGTGCCGAACTGGTTAAAGTCGATCACCGTGCCATTGCTGTCCTGCCTGACGTTGCGCAGGTCGTCCCCGTTGAACCATGCGCCGTAGCCATAGGTCGCGGTGTTCAGCGTCTGGCGGGTAAAGTTGCCGTCCAGCGTCAGCAGAACGTCGTCACCGGCCTGCCACTGATAGGCCAGACGGCCATCGATGCGTTCGTCCTTGGTGGTGATCTGGTTGGCGCCGACCTGCTGCGGAAACCAGCCCAGCACGTTCTTCCTGGCGGGCGTGAAATCGCTGGTCTGGCAGGCGGCCTGCGACTGGCACTGGTAGAAGTTGTTGCCGATCCACCCCGGAATGAAGACCTGGTTGGCTTCGGTATCGACCCGGCGATAGGCGGCATAGGCAAGAATGCCCATGCTATCGTCGGCAAAACGCGTGCTGGCCAGGGCCGCACCCGAAGGCGTGACCTTGCCGCTGCGGTCCTGCACCGATCCCGATGCCTTGACGGCGAACTTGCTGTCGGCGCTGTCGAACGGCTTGGGCAGGGCAACGTTGATGGTGGCACCGATGGCGCTGGCGCCCAGTTCCACGTCCGGCGTCTTGTAGACCGAAATGTTCGATACGAAGTCCGATCCGATCGTGGTGAAGTCCACCGCACGGCCGCCCGATGCGGTCGACAGGTGACGGCCATCGAACTGCGTATCGTTGAAGTCCCCGCCAAAGCCGCGCACGGTCACGCCATTGGCTTCGCCGCGTGCGCCCGAACGCTGGATCGAGATGCCGGGAAGGCGCTGCAGCGCATCGGCCACGTTGGCATCGGGGAACTTGCCGATATCTTCGGCGGAAATCGCATCGACCACGCCCGAGGCGGTACGCTTGATCTCCATGTTCCGCTGCAGCGATCCGCGAATGCCGGTGACGATGATCGATTCATCGCTCGGCATGTCTTCGGCCGCCTGGGCATTTGCCTGGGCCTGCGCCTGCGCCGGAACGGCGCCTGCCAGTACCAACGCCACCGCCAGCGCGCTGATGCCGCTGCGCAGTGCGATGCCCGATGCAAAACCGCTATCCATATCCTGTCCCACCGTACCCTCTCCCGATTGTTCACATTCTGGCGGAACCCCCGCCCGGGCGGGTGACGACGCCTGGTTCTGCACGTGATCGCGCCGGCAAAGCGGGCGAGCATCACGACATGTGCATTCGGCGCGCAGGGGAGCCCTTCACCGGGCTGGCCCGAATGCCGCCCGTTACCTCTCTCCACGCCGGTGAACCTTGTCGCCACCTTGTGCGCCATCCCTAGCGAAACGAGGTAGCGCTATCAACAAGTAATTGTCTGCTTTTTGACTCAAGCCTTGCCGAGTGTGGCCGACGTGCATCACAGCGCTGCTTCAGGGCATTGATAGCGCAAACATAATTGTTGCGATCCACGCCCGGGCAGGTCATGTTGCGTGCAGAAAAAAGGGAGAGCGAGACGATGGAGGAGAAACTCGAGCTGCTCGACAGCGCCGTGCATGGCGATCTGCGCATGCATCGGCTGGGCGGCCGGCACCCCCATATCGTGCAGATCGTTCTGCCCGAGGTTGAGCGGGCCGCTGCAACCTGCCCTGTGCTGCTGGCCAAGTCGCCAGACACCGGAAGGTTCTCGCTGGTCGCGCTGTTCGGCTTCTCACCGGACGAAATACTGGCTGAAACAGACGATTCCGGATCGCCCGCGTTCGTTCCTCTGGAGCTTGCCCGGCAAGGATTTTATGCGGTTGAACAAAACATTGCGGTCGATGTGGCACATCCGCGCTTTGCCGCAGGCGGGCCGATTGCGCTGTTCAACGCCCTTGGCGATCCCACCGATGAAACCCGCGTGGTACAGCAGGCAATAGGGCGGTTGATGGCCATGGGCCCACCGACAGAGGCGTTTATCGAAGCCATGGTGGCCCTGCGCCTGGTGGAAGCGATCGCCATCCAGTTGAAGTTCGACGATGGCAGCAGCGTCGCGCTGAACGGGCTCTACACGATCAGTGGCGACGCGCTGTCTGCCCTGCCGGATTCCGATATCATCAGACTATTCCGCGCCGGCTGGATGAACCCGGCGATGATGATTCGCGCATCGGTTCACCAGATCGGCGCGATGGCGCGGCGCAAGAACCAGGCGCTGGCCAGCGGACCGGCTGCGGCCGCAGATGATCTCGCACTGGGCAAGGCGCTGGCCGGCTGGGCCTGATGCCGCAAGGTCAGCCCCTGCGCGAACTTGGCCGCGCCGATCCGGCGCTGGCGAGTGCCGAGGCATTCCACGACGCGGTCATCGTCAACGGCCAGCCCGTGGTGATCCGTGGGCTGGGTGCCGATCTGCCTGCCGTTGCTGCAGGCCCAGCAGCGCCGGATGAGGCCTTGCGCTATCTGGCGCAATTCGACAGCGGCCACAGCCCGCAAGTGTTCAGCGCTGGTGAGGATACGGCTGGCCGATACTTCTATAACGACGACCTGACCGGCTTCAATTTCGAGCGACTTGCCATGCCGCTGGCGCAGGCTTTTTCGCGAATGCTGGACCATGCCGCCGGAAAGCTTGCCGGAAGCTGCTACATCGGATCGCTGGCCGCACCGCATTACCTGCCGGGCTTCCGCGAGGCCAACGCACTGCCGATCGTGCCGGCAACCATCGACCCGCTACTGTGGATCGGCAATGCCTCGCACGTTGCCTGCCATTACGATGCCTATGAAAACCTTGCCTGCGTGCTTTACGGATCGCGGCGGTTCACGCTCTATCCGCCGGACGCGATTGGCGATCTCTATGTCGGCCCGATCGATCACACGATGGCGGGCCAGCCGGTCAGCATGGCGGCGGCCGATCCGCACAATCCGGCCTACCCGCGCTTCGCCGCTGCGCAGGCGCGGGCGCTGGTGGTGGATCTTGGCCCGGGCGACGCCTTGTTCCTGCCCAAGCTGTGGTGGCATCAGGTTGAGGCAACCGCGCCTGTCAACGTGATGCTCAATTACTGGTGGGATGCCACGGCCACCGGGCCGGACGCGCCGATGCTGTCGATGTTGCACGCGCTGATCGCCATTGCCGAACGGCCGGACGCCGAACGCGCCGCCTTTCGCGCGTTCTTCGACCATTTCGTGTTTCGGCCCGATGGCCACCCCCTTGCCCACTTGCCCGAAGCCCGGCGCGGCGTGCTGCAATCGTTGCGCGGGGGTGGCTATGGCCAGATCCGCGCGATGATCGTGCGGGCGCTGCGCGGCGGGTAATTCGATCCAGCATTGCTACCGGAGATTGCCGATGCGCCCGACCCGTCTTTTGCCCGCCTTGCTTGCCTCGACCCTTGCCTTGACTCTTGCCCTGGCCGGCCCCCTGCCGCTTGCCGCGCAAGTGGAAACGCAGGCCCCCGCTGCGATTCCACGCGCCGCCAGGGTGGCGGTCGAACGGATCGTGGTGCATGGCAACGCGCTGGAAGGGGCGCTGGAAGGCGATAGCGCCGATCGCACCGTCATTGTCGTCCTGCCGCCCAGCTATGGCCGCAACAAGGCAATGCGCTATCCGGTGGTCTATGCGCTGCACGGTTATTCCATCGGCGCAGAGCAATGGACCGGCGAACTGCACGTACCCCGCGTGATCGAGAACGCCTTTGCCCAAGGTGCGCGCGAGGCGATCTACGTGTTTCCCGACAGCAAGACCGTCCACAACGGCTCGATGTATTCGTCTTCTGCCACCACCGGCGATTTCGAGAACTTCATCGCAGGCGATCTGGTGGCGGCCATCGACCGCCGCTACCGCACGATCCCCCGGCGTGAAAGCCGTGGCCTTGTTGGCCATTCGATGGGCGGATACGGCGCCACGCGGATCGGCATGAAGCACAGCGATGTGTTCGGTGCGCTCTATCTGATGAGCCCGTGCTGCCTGTCATCGCGCGGGCTGTTTGGCGTGACGCCCGAAGCGCTGAAGGCCTATGCGGCGATGAAAAGCCCGGCGGATTCGGCAAGCCTGCCATGGGCGCAGCGCGGCACGCTGGCTGCGGCGGCGGCATGGTCGCCCAACCCGCGCAATCCCCCGCTCTACCTCGATCTGCCACTCACCTCCGACGGCAAGCCGCGCGAGGACGTGCTGGCCAGATGGGCCGCCAATGCGCCGCTTTCATTCGTCGATCAGTACATCAGCCAGATGCGTCGCTATGCCGCCATCGCGATGGACGTGGGCGACAAGGATGGCTTGAAGGACGATACCGCCCGCCTGCATCAGGCGCTTGAAAGCTATGGCGTGGCGAACAGCTTGACCATCTATGATGGCGATCATACCAACCGCGTGGCCTTTCGCTTTCAGGATCAGGTCGTGCCCTTCTTCAGCCAGCATCTGGTGTTCGGGACCCGCAAATGAGCCTGCGCCATGTTGCCACAACGCTGCTTGCCGCGTCCGCCCTTGCCACCCCGGCCAGTGCCGCAGACAAACCGCTTGAGGCCAGGGGGCAATGGACCGTTACCACGCGCGGGTCCGCGCCGTTGCCGCCAATGGGCTGGAACAGCTGGAACGCCTTCGGCACCGATGTGGACGAGGCAAAGGTCATCGCCTCAGCGCAGCTGATCGTCGACAGCGGGCTTGCCGCCAAGGGCTATCGCTATATCAACATCGACGATGGCTGGTGGAGCAAGCGGCGCCAGGCCGATGGGCGGGTGCTGATCCGCACCGACAATTTCCCCTCGGCCCGCACCACCGACGGCAACACCAGCTTTCGGCCCTTCACCGACAGGCTTCACGCGATGGGCCTGAAGGCCGGGATCTACAGCGAGATCGGCCGCAACAGCTGTGGTCAGATCTATGGCGATCCGGCAGGCCCCGGACAGCCCGCCGGCACGCAGGCCGAGCGCGAAATCGGCCTTTATGGCCACATCGACCGCGATATCGCGCTCTACGTTGGCGAATGGAACTTCGATTACATCAAGGTCGATGGCTGCGGCATCCGCGCGCTGGCAGCAGGCAGTCCGCAGGTGCAATCGGGCCGTTTGCGCGCGCTCGATCCGCTGATCGATTACGACACGATCCCGCGCACCGACATTCCGGCGGTGAAGGGACTGTTCGACCAAGTTGGCCAGGCGCTTGTCCGCAACAAGCCGGGCAACGATTTCGTACTGTCGATCTGCCTGTGGGGTTCGGCCGACGTCCGTTCATGGGCGCGCACTCTGGGCAACCTTTCGCGCACCAGCGAGGACATCTCGCCCAATTGGGAGCGGATGCTGCACAACCTCGATTCGGCATCCCGGCGCGAGCTTTATGCCAAGCCGAACAGCTGGAATGATCCCGACATGCTGTTCATCGGCAGCGGAGAATTCGACGACGCCCACCTTGCCGAGGCGCGCTCGCACATGTCGCTCTGGGCCATGCTCAACGCGCCGCTGATCATCGGCCTGGATCTGCGCAAGGCGTCGCCTGCGATCATGGCCGTGCTGGGCAACGCGCAAGTCGTCGCGCTCAACCAGGATGCCGCAGCCAATCAGGCGGTGCTCGCCTATGATGGCGATACGGTGCAGATCTTCGTC
>JAPLPG010000211.1 GCA_026400375.1 Novosphingobium sp.
GCCGGTGCGGATGACCTTGCCCTGCGCGGTCACCACTTCCAGACCCAGCACCGCCTCGCGCATGGTGCCATAGCGGACCGCGTTGGTGCCCGATGCCCGGGTGGAGGCCATGCCGCCAATCGTGGCGTTGGCGCCAGGATCGATCGGAAAGAACAGGCCGCTGTCGCGCAAGTGCGCGTTCAGTGCCTCGCGCCGGATGCCGGGCTGCACGGTGCAATCGAAATCACCGTGGTTCAAAGCCAGCACCGCGTCCATGCGCGACAGGTCGAGGCTGACCCCGCCCTCCAGCGGCAGCGTATGACCTTCCAGCGACGTTCCCGCGCCATAAGGCACGATCGCCATCCCCGCCTCGCGGCACAGGTTCACGCAATCGACCACGTCCTGCGTCGATCCCGCATGGACCACCGCATCGGGCAGGACGGTGGCATATTGCGATTCGCTCGCGCCATGTTGCGCGCGGATCGCCTCGCTTGTCTGGCAGGCCGCGCCAAAGCGCTGGGCCAGGGCAGCGAGGAATCCCGGAGGCAATGGACGGGGGCAGGGGACGATGTTGGTGCTCATGCTTCCACCTAGCGGGCAATTCCGCCTTTTTGAATGCCGCCGCGCTTTTGGCTATGGCGCGAAGCCATTCAGGCAGGATAAAGCGCACCGGTGTGATTGCTGGTCCAGAGCTTCGAGGTGAAGCATGGACCGATCTTGAACAGGCAGGTGTGCAGATGAGCAAGTTTACAGGTGCGGTGCTGGTGGCAGGTCTCGCGGTTTCGGCGCTGGCTGGTGGAACCGCCTATGCGCAGGATGCGGCAGCGGGCAAGAAGGTGTTCATGCGCTGCGTCGCCTGCCACGCCGTCCAGCCCGGCGCGGGCGTAAAGATGGGACCGAACCTGGCAGGCGTCGTCGGGCGCAAGTCCGGCTCGGCACCGGGCTTCAAGTATTCGGCCGCCATGCAGAAGGCCAACCTCAAGTGGGATGAAGCCACTCTCGACAAGTGGCTGACCAAGCCGACGGCTCTTGTCCCCGGCACGTCGATGGCATTCGCTGGCCTGCCCAACCCGGCTGAGCGCGCCAACGTCATCGCCTACTTGAAGAAGCCGGTCCCTTAAGGCGTCACGATAGCGAAGGCAGGGTCCGGCTTGTCCAGCCAGCCGACAAGGCGGGCAAAGGCAGCCGGGTCCCCTTCGATCGTGGCCTCGCCCGAGGCAATCTTTGCGGCCAGCGGCTGGCCTGAAAACAGCGTGGCCAGCAGATCGGCATAGCGCACGGTCAGCGTCGCCTGCCTGCCTTCGCGCAGGCCGGGGCGATGGACCAGAACGCCGTTGGCCACGGTCACCGTGTGCTGCTCCTGCTTGTCGGGGAACACAAAGCCCAGCGCCGTGGCGCCATTGCCCGCCTTTGCCGGATCGATCCTTACCGCCAGCATGTCGAACAGGTCCGACGGCGGCAACTGGCTGACCAGCGCGGCACCGCCGGTGGGGTCCACTGCGGCCACGCCGTGGTCCAGCTCTTCGGCACCGCTCAGATAGATATTGCGCCACAAGGCGTTCTCGCTCTGGTAGGCCAGTTGCCGATACGTGCCCGCCAGCAATGCCTTGGCCTGCGCATCGGCGCTGCCGGCAAAGATCACCTTGTCGAGCAGTTCGGCCGCCCACGCATAGTCGCCCTTGGCGATGGCCTCCTGCGCCAGCGCCTTGACGCGGGCTGCTCCGCCCATCGCCTCGACGTAGCGCTTGGCACCGGTCTCGGGCGGCAGCGGCGCAAGGTGGACCGGGTTGCCATCGTACCAGCCCATGTAGAACTGATAGACCGCGCGCGCATTGAAGCTGTACGATCCGTAATAGGGCCGGTCGTACCATTGCGCCGCCAGCGCTGGCGGCAGGGTTAGCGTGGCGGCGATTTCAGGCCCGGTCAGCCCCTTGTTCATCAGCCGCACGGTCTGATCGTGCAGATAGGCATAGGCATCGCGGTGCCTGGCCAGATAGTCGCTGATCTCGCCCGCGCCAAAGCGCGGCCAGCCGTGGCTGGTGATCAGCACTTCCGATCCGGCAAAGAAATCCATCGCCTCGGTCAGCCCTTGCGCCCAGGCCTTGGCATCGCGGATCACGGCGCCGCGGGGGGTGAGGATATTGTGCTGGGTGGCGTTGGCGTTTTCGGCAAGGTCGGCCACCTTCCAGTCCGAAAAGCCGAAATTCATTTCGGCAGGCGCCTCTGTGCCCGGCGTCACCTGAAAGCGGATGCGCACGCCGTCGATGGTCAGTTCGGTGCCGGTCTCGGTCACTTCGCGCGTCGGCAGGACCAGACTGCGGGTGCCGGCGGCCACGCCCATGCCGATGCCCGATCCCATCGATCCTTCCGGCCCCTTGGGCAGGCCCAGCCCGAAC
>JAPLPG010000098.1 GCA_026400375.1 Novosphingobium sp.
CGCCAGCGGCGCCATGCCGCGCTGCCCCGCAACGAGGCCGATCAGGAACGAGCGAAGCATGAGGCGTCCTTTCGCGAAGTCCTTCGCACAATGGACGAGCAGCCCTTCGTATCCATCCGCGATTGCCGGCCGGCGCGGAGCGGCGCACAGCGCGGCATGGCCAAGCTGTATTTCTACTACGCCAGCATGAACGCCGGCAAATCGACGAACCTGCTGCAGGCGGACTTCAACTATCGCGAGCGCGGCATGGCCACGATGTTGTGGACCGCGGCCATCGACGACCGCGGCGGCCCGAAGGGTGACCAGTTCGCCATCGAAAGTCGCATCGGCCTTCATGCCGAAGCGCAACGATTTTATCGCGATACCGATCTGTGGGCGCGGGTGAAAGATGCCCATGCGGTACAGCCGCTGTCCTGCGTGCTGGTGGACGAGGCGCAGTTCCTCAACCGGCAGCAGGTCTGGCAACTGGCCAGGATCGCCGATGAAGCGGGAATTCCGGTTCTGTGCTATGGGCTTAGGACCGACTTTCAAGGTGAATTGTTCGAAGGCAGCGCCGCCTTGCTCGGCATTGCGGATTCGCTGGTGGAACTGAAGGCCGTCTGTCACTGCGGACGCAAGGCGACCATGAACTTGCGCGTGGACCAGGGCGGCGCGGCGGTGAAGGCGGGGGCGCAGACCGAAATTGGCGGGAATGACCGCTACGTTGCTTTGTGTCGCAAGCATTTTTCCGAGGCGATGAACCGATGAGTGACGATGCGCTGTACGTGCCACTTGCCGATGGCGATCTGCGGCTGGACCTGCTCGAGGAAAAGCACCGCGAGGCCTTGCGCGCCGCATGCCAGCAAGATCCTGAAATCTGGCCGCTCTATCCGTTCAGCTATTGGGCCGAAGCGTTCGATCCGCAGTTCGACAGCCTGCTGGGCGGGGGCCATCAACGCCGGCCCTATGCTGTCTTCGCTGGCGATGCGCTGGTCGGCATGACCGCGTGGATCGAACATGGCGCGCCGGGCTGGTCGATCGAGATCGGCAACTCCTATATCGTCCCTGCCATGCGCGGCACCGGCTTCAACGGACGGATGAAACGGCTGATGCTGGACCATGCTTTCGCTTGCGGGCTGGAGCGGGTGGGGTTCAAGGTCGATGTGCTGAACACGCGCAGCCAGGCCGCCGTTCGCAAGGTCGGCGGGGTGGAGGAAGGGGTGATGCGGCACGAGCGGCGGACATGGACCGGGCGCGTGCGTGACACCAAGTTCTTCTCGATCCTGCGCGATGACTGGTTGGGTGTCGCCCCATGAATCCCGATAGCATCTTGTGGCAGATCGCGACCGTTGCGGTCCCCATGATCGTGGCTATCGTGTTTCACGAAGTGGCCCACGGCTGGGTCGCGCGTGCGCTGGGCGATCCCACGGCCGCTGAACAGAACCGCTTGAGTCTCAATCCCTTGCGCCACGTTGACCCGTTCGGCACGATCATCCTGCCCGGCCTGCTCAAACTGACGGGCGCGCCGGTGTTCGGTTGGGCCAAGCCGGTGCCGGTCGATTTTTCCCGCTTGCGCAATCCGCGCTGGGGAATGGTCGCGGTGGCGGCGGCAGGGCCGGTGACGAATTTCGTGCTGGCGGCGATTGCGGCCATTGCGCTGGGGCTGCTGGTGCGGGCTGCCGATGTCGGCGGGGCCGAGCCGGGGCTGGGCATCCTGTTCATCGCAGACAACCTGCGCAACTTCCTGATCGTGAACCTTTTTCTGGGTGCCTTCAACCTGCTGCCAATCCCGCCGTTCGATGGGTCGCGCATCGTCATGGGCGTGCTGCCCGCACCGCTGGCGCGCGGCTATGGGCGGCTCGAGCCGTTCGGCCTGATCCTTGTCTTCGGAATTCTTGTGATTCTTCCGTACTTTATGCCCGAACTGCGGCTGGTGGAGCGGATCGTGATGCCGCCGGTGCAGTGGATGGGCGAGCATCTGGCGGGGCTGGCTGGCCTCGTCGCCGGGCCGGAACTGCGCTGACCATGGTCAACGGTTGGATCATCCTCGACAAGCCGCTCGGGCTTGGCTCGACGCAGGCCGTGGCGGCGGTCAAGCGCAACCTGCGGGCTGCGGGCTATGGTAAGGTCAAGGTCGGGCATGGCGGAACGCTCGATCCGCTAGCGACGGGCGTGCTGCCGATTGCCGTGGGGGAGGCGACCAAGCTTTGCGGGCGGATGCTCGATGCTAGCAAGGTTTATGCGTTTACGACGTGCTATGGGATCGAGACGGACACGCTCGATCTTGAAGGGAAGGTAGTGCAGGACGTCGGGAGCCTGAGTGGCATTCTAGATGATGCCGATGTCGAGGACGTGCTGGCCGAGTTCATCGGTCCAATAGAGCAGACCCCGCCAGCGTACTCGGCCATCAAAGTGGACGGCAAGCGGGCCTATGATCTGGCTAGGGCCGGTGAAGAGGTTGCGCTCAAGAGTCGGCAGGTGACGGTCCACAGCCTCGATTACCAAGGCTCGTGGTGGGATGCTGGCAAGCTGTACGCCACGTTGGAAGCGCACGTTTCCAAAGGAACCTACATCCGCAGCCTCGCGCGCGACATTGCCCGCGCGCTGGGCACGGTTGGACATGTCACGATGCTGCGCCGCCTGAAGGCCGGCCCGTTTGCGATTGATCAGGCGATTTCGCTGGACAAATTGAACGAGGTGGGCCAAGGCGCGGCCCTTGAACACATACTCTTGCCGCTGCAGGCAGGGCTGGTCGACATCCCGGCTCTGAACCTCGATCCCGAGCAGGCAAGGGCGGTCCGACAGGGCCGCGTTCTGGCGGGATTGCCCCACGACGACGGGCTTTACTGGGCGAAAGCAGGCCATGTGCCGCTTGCGCTGGTCGAGCTTGAAGGCGGAAACCTGAAGGTTTCGCGGGGGTTCAACATCACCGATGTCGCGGAGTAGAAGTCATGTCGATTACCGCTGAAGCAAAGCAGGAAGTCATTGCCAGCAATGCCCGCGCCGAGGGTGACACCGGTTCGCCGGAAGTCCAGGTCGCGATCCTGACCAGCCGCATCAAGACCCTGACCGAGCACTTCAAGGCCCACCACAAGGACAACCATTCGCGTCGTGGCCTGCTGATGATGGTCAACAAGCGTCGTTCGCTGCTCGACTATCTGAAGAAGAAGGATGTGGGTCGGTACAACGACCTGATCCAGAAGCTCGGTCTTCGTAAGTGACATAACGTGGACGGCCCGCCTCGGCGGGCCGTTTCGTTTTGGCATCCCCGCGCAGGCG
>JAPLPG010000031.1 GCA_026400375.1 Novosphingobium sp.
GACCGGCAAGACCGTGCTGGTGCGCGAGGATCTCAACGTGCCGATGGCCGATGGCCTGGTGTCCGATGACACCCGCCTGCGCGCCACGGTCGCCACGCTGTCGGAACTTGCCGACAAGGGCGCCAAGGTTCTGGTGCTGGCCCACTTCGGCCGCCCCAAGGGCCAACCGTCCGAGGAATTCTCGCTCAGGAAGCTGGCGCAACCGCTGGCCCATGTGCTCGGTCGCCCGGTCAGCTACATCGATTGGGAAGGCGACAAGGCTGCGGTTGCCGCACTGGCCCCTGGTTCCATCGCGATCCTTGAAAACACGCGCTTCTTTGGTGGCGAGGAGAAGAACGACGCTGGCGTGGTTGAGCGCTTTGCGAGCCTTGGCGATCTTTACGTCAACGATGCTTTCTCTGCCGCCCATCGCGCCCACGCCTCCACCGAGGGCCTGGCCCTTGCCTTGCCGTCGTATGCCGGCCGCGCCATGGAAGCGGAATTGAAGGCTCTGCAGAAGGCTCTGGGCGAACCGGAACGGCCTGTCGCGGCAGTCGTCGGCGGGGCAAAGGTTTCGACCAAGCTCGACGTCCTCAAGCATCTTGTCAGCAAGGTCGATCACCTGATCATTGGCGGTGGCATGGCGAACACGTTTCTTGCTGCGCGCGGCGTCAACGTGGGCAAGTCGCTGTGCGAGCACGAACTGACCGGTACGGCCGAGGAAATCCTCGACAATGCCGACAAGGCTGGCTGCACGGTGCATTTGCCGTATGACGTGGTGGTATCGAAGGAGTTTGCGGCCAACCCTGCATCGCTTCGCACATGCAACGTGCACGAGGTGGCGGCAGACGAGATGATTCTCGATGTCGGTCCGGCCGCGGTCGAAGCGCTTGCCGACGTTCTGAAGACGTGCCGGACGCTGGTGTGGAACGGCCCGATGGGCGCGTTCGAAACCGAGCCGTTCGATGCTGCCACCGTTGCGCTTGCGAAAACGGCTGCGGCCTTGACCAAGGAGGGTTCGCTGGTCTCTGTCGCAGGCGGCGGGGATACCGTTGCGGCGCTAAACCATGCTGGGGTTGCTGGCGAATTTTCCTATGTTTCAACAGCGGGCGGCGCCTTCCTTGAATGGATGGAAGGCAAGGAACTGCCCGGCGTCGCGGCACTCGAAGCGTAAAAAAGTGACGAGCGCGTGTTGCACTGCGGCACGCGCTCCTTTATGGCGCTGTCACGCATAGGAATGCGCCGATCCGGACGCTCGCCAAAATCGCCGAGCGTCTTTTTATGGCGCATTTGCGCATAGGTATGCGGAACCGGAATTCCGGGCTTTCCGCCAGAACAGGACCGGCTGATGAACACGACCGAAATGACCGCGAAAATGGCAAATGGTAACGGCTTCATTGCCGCGCTCGATCAGTCGGGCGGCTCCACGCCGAAGGCGCTGGCGGGCTACGGCGTGACCGAGGACGCATGGACCACCGAAGAGGAAATGTTCGGCCTGATCCACGAAATGCGCGCGCGCATCATCCGGTCTGACGTGTTTCATGGCGACAAGGTCATCGGCGCAATCCTGTTCGAACGCACCATGGATGGCACCGTGGACGGCAAGTCGGTCCCGGCCGCACTTATCAAGAAGGGCGTGGTGCCGTTCATCAAGATCGACAAGGGGCTTGAGGACGAAGCAAATGGCGTTCAGCTGATGAAACCGATGCCGACGCTCGATGCCTTGCTGACCCGCGCCAAGGCGATGGGCGTCTACGGCACGAAGGAACGTTCAGTCATCAACTCGGCCAACCGCGATGGCATTGCCGCAGTGGTTTCGCAGCAGTTCGAAGTCGGCAAGCAGGTTCTCAGCCACGGCATGATGCCGATCATCGAGCCCGAAGTGAACATCAAGAGTGCAACCCGTGCCGAGTGCGACGCGATCCTGCTCGACGAAATCCTGAAAGCCCTCGACGCCCTGCCAGAAGGCACGCAAGTGATGCTCAAGCTGTCCTTGCCGGTTGCGCCGTGCACCTTCGACCCGCTGGTTTCGCACCCCAAGGTCCTGCGGGTGGTCGCGCTGTCTGGCGGCTTCAAGCGTCCCGAGGCATGCGTTGAACTCGCCAAGAACACCGGCATCATTGCCAGCTTCAGCCGCGCCCTGCTTGAAGACCTGCGTCACCAGATGTCCGATGCCGAATTCGACGCCGCGCTGGGCGCCGCAATCGACGATATCTACACGGGCTCGACGCAGAAGACGCTCGTCACCGCATAACCATTTCGTTTGAGAGGACGGAAAGGCCGCCCCGTCACCAGCAAAGCTGGGGCGGGGCGTTTTACTGTGCGACGCTGAAATGGAAGCGATAGTCTGACGGACTGATCCGGGTGCCGGTCAGTGTTCCAGGCTCAACCATGTCGAGGACAATTCCCCGATCCGCTTGGCCAAGCGTGAACCTGACGGTCTCGATCGTGTTCCCGCGGGTCACGCGCGATTCGACGACGGCGCGCCCGGCCCACACGCAGCGGGCGTTCATCGGGCAACGGCTGTCTTCGATGACAGCTTGCGGCCGAACTTTTGCAGAGCCGACCAATGTGACTTCGCCGATCCGGGCAAAGCCATCGCTCCGTTCGGCTTTGGGAAGGGCCGCGCAACCGGCAAGTACGGTGAGCGAGGCGACAAGAAAGGGCAGGGCAGGTTTCATGCCCTGACGATGGCGCTGGCCGATGAACGGCGCCGGAACCATGATTGCAGCATTGCGATCAAGGCGATAAGGCCGCCTGCATGGCCAAGCTTTCCTCCGAACTCTATCTGATTTCCCCGCTCGACGTTTCCGGGGCCTTCCCGGAACGGCTCGCCCGTGCGCTCGACGCTGGGCCGGTCGCTGCCTTCCAGTTTCGCGTGAAGGACATCGACGAGCATGCCGCCGCCGCCTTGGCCGAGCCGTTGCAGCGCATCTGCGCGGATCGCGATGTGGCGTTCATCGTCAACGATTCGATCAGTCTGGCCAAGCGCCTCGGGGCCGATGGGGTTCACCTCGGCCAGGACGATGGCGATGTGAAAGACGCGCGGGAGCGGCTTGGCCGTAATGCGCAGATCGGCGTCACCTGCCATGACAGCCGGCATCTGGCGATGGATGCGGGCGACGTTGGTGCGGATTATGTCGCGTTCGGTGCCTTTTTCCCCTCCAATACCAAGGACACCAAGCACGTTGCCGGGCTGGACCTGCTGGAATGGTGGCAATCGATCTTTGAACTGCCATGTGTGGCGATTGGCGGGATAACGCCCGGAAATTGCGCTCCGCTGATCCAGGCCGGGGCCGATTTCCTGGCCGTGAGCAATGCGGTGTGGAGCGGAGACGAAGCCGCCAACATTGCGGCCTTCTTTGATGCCATCCGCGCAAATCCGCGAGTCAGCCCCGAGGTCTGACGGAACGGCAAGCGCCGCTGCGGGTTCTGACGTTACACAGACCCCGGAGCGACGATGTCCCGATTGTTCAAAGCAGCCCTTGCCCTGTCCATTGCCGGCGTGGCCGTGACCGCATGCCAGTCCGAAAAGACCACCCCTTCCGCCAAGGAAAGCCAGGCCGCAGCGGCACCCGCGTTCGTCGTGCCGATGGCATCGAACGACCCCGCTCCCGGGCAGCCAGCTGACCCAAACAGCTCTGGTGGCGAGGACGCTGCCCGCCCCGTGATGCAGGCACAAGTCGTGCTTGAGCGACTGGGGTTTTCGCCCGGGATCATTGACGGCAAGACCGGCATCTCCACGACAAATGCGGTAAGCGGCTTCCAGAAGGCCAATGACCTTCCCGTTACCGGCAAACTGGATGATCCGACCATGCAGGCGCTCGCCCGCTGGTCGAACATTACTGCCACGCGGCTCGTCACCATACCGCAGGACTTTGCCAGAGGTCCGTTCATGGCCCTGCCCGATGATCCCGCCAAACAGGCGGCGCTGCCCGAAATGGCCCACACGTCGCTCGACGAAAAACTGGCCGAGCGCTTTCACACAACGCCCGAAGTGTTGCGCGGGCTGAACCCCCAGCTGCAGGACGCGCCGTTCGCCGCCGATCAGCAAATTCGCGTTCCAAACATCGGCGGAGACCGTATCGACCCCGACAATGTCGATAACAAGGGATGGCTGGCCACACTTGCCACGCTCGGGGTGAGCGATGCCCAGCCAGATGTCGCGCGCATCGTGGTGAGCAAGTCGAAAGGCACTCTTGAGGCCTATGACAAGGCAGACAAGCTTGTTGCGGTGTTCACGGTCACCACCGGATCGGAAAAGGACCCGCTGCCGCTGGGTGCTTGGAAGATCAACGGCAAGTCCTACAATCCCGAATTCTCGTATGACGCAAGCCTGTTCTGGGATGTTCCGGACAGCAAGGGCGAACACCTGCTGCCGCCGGGCCCGAATGGTCCCGTTGGCGTCGTGTGGATCGATCTGTCCAAGGAACACTACGGCATCCACGGCACGCCCGAGCCGCAGACCATCGGACGGGCCGAAAGCCATGGCTGCGTGCGCCTGACCAACTGGGATGCAGCGCGTCTGGCGCAAATGGTCAGCGGTTCGACCAAGGTATCGTTCGTTCGCTGATCGCGCTTCCCTCCTGCCCTGTGGCGTGCAAGATATGCCAGCTCAACAGGTATCGGAGAACGCATGACCGGGATTGCCAGCCCCAGGGAACTGACACTGCGCGGCGTAATTCTGGGCGCCATCCTTACGATCGTGTTTACCGCAGCAAACGTCTACCTTGGCCTGCGCATCGGCCTGACGTTTGCCACATCGATTCCCGCCGCGGTCATTTCGATGGCGTTGTTGCGGGCGTTTTCCGGGACGACGATCCAGGAAAACAATATCGTCCAGACGATTGCCAGTTCGGCAGGAACGCTCTCGGCTATCGTCTTCGTGTTGCCGGGCCTGGTCATGGTGGGGTGGTGGGCTGATTTCCCCTACTGGGAATCGGTCGCGGTCATCGCCGTCGGCGGCATTCTTGGCGTGATGTATTCGGTGCCGCTGCGCCGCGCGCTGGTGACGGGTTCGGACTTGCCCTATCCCGAAGGGGTCGCTGCGGCAGAAGTCTTGAAAGTTGGCGCAGGTGTTGGCGGTGCGGAGGAGAATCGCAAGGGCCTCGCCGCGGTCACCGCAGGCGGCTTGCTTGCCGCGCTCTACCCTCTGCTCGCCAAGATGAAATTCGCGGTCGAGGAAGTGGGCGGCGCGTTCAGGGTCGGATCGGGCGGAACGATGGTCTTCGGCGGCTTGTCGCTTGCGCTGGTGGGCGTCGGCCACCTCGTCGGCCTCGCGGTTGGCATCGCCATGCTGGTCGGCATCGTGATCAGTTTTGGCGTGCTTCTGCCGCAACTGACCGCAGGTGGCATACCGGCGGGTGCCGACCTTGCGGACTTCGTCGGCACCGTATTCCGGCAGAAGATCCGCTTTATTGGCGCCGGAACCATCGGCATTGCCGCCATCTGGACGCTGCTGCGGGTGATCGGCCCCATCGTGCGCGGCGTGACTTCGGCAATTGCCGCCAATGCATCGCGCAAGAGCGGCGGGAACGAGAGTCTGGCCATTACCGAGCGGGACATTCCCATTGGCATCGTCGGCGGTACGATCCTCGCCTCGATGATCCCGATTGCCCTGCTTCTTGCCGACTTCGCAGTCGGCGGCCCGGTCGCAGCTGCGCTAGGGCTGACACTGGTGGCTTCGGTCGTCTACGTGCTGATTGCCGGTATCGTCATTGCTTCTGTGTGCGGCTACATGGCCGGGCTGATCGGCGCATCCAACAGTCCCATTTCGGGCGTTGGCATTCTGGCTGCGCTGGGCATCTCGTTGTTGCTGCTTGGCCTTTTCGGCCAAGGGGGATCGGAAGCCGATACCAAGGCGCTGGTCGCGTTCGCGCTTTTCGTGACGGCGATCGTCTTTGGTGTTGCGACAATTTCAAATGACAATTTGCAGGATCTCAAGACCGGCCAGCTGGTCGGCGCGACGCCATGGCGTCAACAGATCGCGCTGATCCTTGGCGTGGTCTTTGGCGCGCTGGTCATCCCTCCGATTCTTGATCTGCTCAACTCGACCTTCGGTTTCCAGGGTGCGCCGGGGGCAGGGCCGGACGCGCTGTCTGCTCCACAGGCGTCGCTGATCTCCGCCATCGCCCAAGGCGTGCTTGGCGGGAGCCTCGATTGGGATCTCGTTGGCCTTGGTGCGGCAATCGGCGCAGGCGTGATCGCGGCGGATGAGCTGCTCAAGCGTGCGGGCAAGGGCATGCTGCCCCCGCTCGCCGTGGGCATGGGCATGTACCTGCCAACGCAGGTGACGATGATGGTGATTCTCGGCGCCATTTTCGGCCACCTCTACAACCGCTGGGCTGCCCGCCAATCCGCACCGGAATTCGCCGAACGCATGGGTGTTCTAACAGCGACCGGCCTGATCGTGGGCGACAGCCTGTTCAACATCGCTTTTGCTGCGATCGTTGCAGGTACTGACAATCCGGAAGCGCTTGCCGTGGTCGATGGCTTCACGGCGAGCTTGCCGATCGGCATCGCCGCGTTTTCGGGGATCGTCGGCTATGCCTACTGGCGCATGCGGCGCGACAGCGCGTCGGCCTGATCGCGCTGCTCAGTTCGGCGTCACGATCCCGATGGGACCTGCGTGGACGCAGCGAATGCCAAGTTGACGGTCATCCGGTGCCACCTCCCGCAGGATCTCCTCGCCATCCATCACGAAGCGCCGACCGGCAAAAACGCCGCTTGTCAGGGTCAGCCGATCAGCCAAACGAAGATAGGATCCGCTCGAGCCATCCGGAGCAACATAGCTGGAATCGGCAATGGCCTCGAAAGCCAGTTCCGGCTTTACTTCTGCAAGCGTGTTCGCGTCGCCCGGAAC
>JAPLPG010000278.1 GCA_026400375.1 Novosphingobium sp.
CTGGTGCTGACATCGGCGATCAGCCTGATCCTGCCACTGGCCGCACGCCGGGTGGTCGACAATTTCGACGACGGCGCGGGCCTTCTGGACAAGTATTTCGGCGCGGCCCTGATGATCGTGGCGCTGCTTGGCCTTGCGGCACCATCCACAGCCCAGATCGCGCCAACGGCAACGGTCCTGCGCTATCGCATCGATGCGCCCGCAAGCAATGTGAAGGCCAGGGTCGGCTTCTTTGGCATTGCCAGCAAGACCGCGCGCTTCCCCAAGGTGAGCGGAGGCATCGAACTGCAACCCTCGCGGCTCGACACGATCCGGCTTGACGTGACGCTGGATGCCACCGCCCTCGAAGCGGGCGACGAAGTGACGCTCAAGCGGCTGAAAAGCGAAAATTTCTTCGATGTGGCACGCCACCCGACAGTGCGCTTTCTCGGCCGGCGGATGACCATGACCGGCCCGGTAACGGCAACGATCGACGGCGATCTGACCGCGCGCGGCATCTCGCGTCCGGTCACGGTTGCCGTCAGCTTTGCCAATCCGCCGGCCAAGGCCACCGGGCGCGAACCGATCCGCCTGAATGCGCAGACGAAGATCGACCGCACGGATTTTGGCATGAACGCCTATCGGCCCATCGTGGCGCGAAGCGTGACGATCACCATCGATGCGCAGATGGTGCCGAACTGAAGATCAGTCGGCGTCGTCCGCCGCTTCGTCCAGATCGCGCCTGACCTTGGGATCGCGCAAGAGCATTTCGATCTTGTTGGCGACGTCGAAGCTCTCGTCGGCCAGGAACTTCAGTTTTGGCGCGTATTTGAGCCGCAGACGCTGTGCCACCTCGCGCTGGAAAAACGCGGTGTTGCTGCGCAGCGCTTTCTGTACAAGTTCCTCGTCCTCGCCCAGCAACGCCTTGATGAACACCGTGGCGTGGCGCAGATCCGGCGACATGCGCACTTCGGTGACCGAAACGGTGTGCGCGGTCAGCACATCATCGTGCACTTCCTGCCGGGAAAGCAGTTCGGACAGGATGTGGCGCACCTGCTCCCCCACCTTGAGCAGGCGGACGGAGCGGTTTTCTGGGGTGGTCTGCTTGGCCAAGGTCAACTCATCTTTGCAAGGATACGGGCGAGCGAGCGCACGTTGCGCGCAGTGCCCCGGCAACCAAGGCGGCGTTCGATGAAAGCACCGGTCAGCTTGCTTTCGGCCACGCCATTGGCAAAATCGATATAGATGCTGCGATCGCCCATGGCGAGTTTTTCCATGCCGCGCATCGCCTGGTCCGCCGCCAGCTTGTCAAACGCGGCCCGATCAGGCTGGCGTTCGAGGAACAGCGTGTGGACCAGGTTGTCCTTGCCGATGCCGGTGAAGGGGTTGCCCTCCACCGCCTCGGCAATGGCCGCGCGGTTGCGCACCGCAACGAAGCTGTTGATTTCGAACCGATCCATCATGACGTGCGCGAACAGGTCTTCCAGCCCGTCCAGCGGGCGGTCATCGTAATCGAACAGCAGGTTGCCGCTGGCAACCACGGTTTCGATCCCGGTCAGCCCTTCGCGTTCGAACGCATAGCGCATGTCCGCCATCGTCAGGCGATTGCCGCCGACGTTGATGGAACCGAACAGGGCGACGTAGCGGGTCAAACTAGAACTCCATCCGACCGGCATGCCGGGAAGGATGCCGTAATTCTCCCCTCCCGCCTGCGGGAGGGGCCGGGGGAGGGTTTGTTCGGGAAAGGCAGGTCAACCGGCTCTCCCCTGACCCCTCCCGCAAGCGGGAGGGGGTTTGTGGTGTTCCGGCCTTGCGGAACCGATCTTACAGCGTCCGGTCGCGCATTTCGACTTCGAAGACTTCCAGCTGATCGCCCGCCTTGATGTCGTTCGTGTCCGAAAGCAGCACGCCGCATTCCAGGCCGCCGCGCACTTCGGCAACGTCGTCCTTGAAACGGCGCAGCGACGAGATGGTGGTGCGGCTGACGATGACATCGTTGCGCGTGAGGCGTGCATGCAGCCCCTTGCGGATGACGCCCTCGACCACGAGCAGACCCGCAGCCTTGTCCTTCTTGCCGGCCGGGAACACTTCCTTGACCTCGGCACGGCCGACGACGGTTTCGATCGCCTCCGGACCCAGCTCGCCGGCCATTTCCGAACGGATATCGTCGGTCAGCTGATAGATCACGTCAAAGTACTTCATCCGCACCTTGTTGCGTTCGATCAGTTCGCGCGCCTTGGCATTGGGGCGGACGTTGAAGCCGATGATCGGCGCGCCGCTGGCCTGCGCCAGATTGACATCGCCTTCGGTGATCGCACCTACGCCCGATTGCAGGATGCGCACCTTGATCTCGTCGGTCGAGATCTTGTTCAGCGCGTTGACGATCGCTTCGGCAGAGCCTTGCACGTCGGCGCGAACGACAACGGCATATTCGATGACCGTGTTCTTGGCGGCAAGCGCGGAGAACATGTTCTCGAGGCTGGCCGGGGCCTGCACCGTGCGCTTGGCTGTGGCGCGTTCCTGGCGGTAGGCCGCCACTTCACGGGCACGGGCTTCGCTTTCCACCACGGTCAGCGTATCGCCGGCCATCGGCACGCCGCCAAGGCCGAGCACTTCGACCGGCAGCGACGGGCCTGCTTCCTTGATCTGGCGCCCTTTGTCATCGTGCATCGCGCGAACGCGGCCCGAC
>JAPLPG010000245.1 GCA_026400375.1 Novosphingobium sp.
CGCCTGCAAACCCGCGCAAGTCCGCCCACACGGGGGTGGTCAAGGCAGTGCTTGGTCCAACCAACACCGGCAAGACCCATCTGGCGATCGAACGACTCTGCGCGCATTCCTCGGGCGCGATCGGTTTCCCGCTGAGGCTGCTGGCACGGGAGGTCTATGACCGGGTCTGCGCGATCAAGGGCGCTGAAAACGTAGCACTGATCACCGGCGAGGAACGGATCGAGCCCAGGGGCGCGCGCTGGCACTTGTGCACGGTAGAGGCCATGCCCTCGCGCCCCGATCTTGCTTTCGTCGCGCTTGATGAAGCGCAGCTTTCCGCCGATCCAGAACGCGGCCACATCTTTACCGACCGCTTGCTCCACACCCGGGGCCGCGAGGAAACCATGCTGCTCGGCTCGTCGACGCTCGAACCGATGGTCAGGGCGCTGGTGCCCGAGGCCGAGATCATCACGCGCCCGCGCTTTTCGACGCTCACCCATGTCGGCGCCAAGAAGCTTTCGCGCATCCCTCCGCGCAGCGCGATCGTGGCGTTCAGTGCCGAGCAGGTCTATGTCATGGCCGAGATGCTGCGGCGGTTCCGGGGTGGTGCCGCGGTGGTGATGGGCGCGCTTTCCCCGCAAACCCGCAATGCCCAGGTCGCGATGTATCAGGCCGGAGAAGTCGATTACCTCGTCGCTACCGACGCTGTGGGCATGGGCCTCAACCTCGATGTTCACCATGTCGCCTTCGCCGGCCTGTCCAAGTACGATGGCCATCGCCAGCGGCGCCTGACGACGGCGGAGATGGCGCAGATCGCTGGCCGTGCCGGGCGCCACCAGCGTGATGGCACGTTCGGTACGCTGGCCGGTACCGGCGGCCACGATCCGGAATTCACCGATGATGAAGTCTACGCGATCGAGGAGCACCGTTTTGCCCCCCTCACCCGCCTGTACTGGCGCGAGGCCGAGCCACGCTTTGACAGCGTGACGGCGCTGATCGACGACCTCGAAAGCTTTCCGCCCCTCCCCCAGCTTGTCATGCCGCCACAAGCCATCGACCTTGCCGTGCTGAAGCACCTTGCCGAAGACGCCGATCTTGCCTCCAGCGTGCGCGGCAAGGGATCGGTCCAGCGTTTCTGGAATGTCTGCCGTCTGCCAGATTTCCGGCAGCAGGGTGCCGAAACCCACAGCCGCTTCGTTGCCCGCCTGTGGCAGGATCTGCGCCAGGGATACCTGGGCGCGGACTTTGTGGCGCAAGCTATCGCGCAACTCGACAATCCATCCGGCGATATCGACACGCTGCAGGCCCGCATCGCTGCGATCCGGTCGTGGTCCTACATTGCGCAGCGGCCCGATTGGGTTCTGGCACGGGACGAGATGGCCGCCCGCGCCCGCGCGGTCGAGGCCCGCCTGTCCGATGCGCTACACGCGCGGCTTACCGAACGGTTCGTCAACCGCCGCACCGCCGTGCTGATGCGCAAGGCCGGGGCCGACGCCGGGCTCCTGCCCGTGCGCCTGTCTGCCGAGGGCGCGCTGCTGGTCGATGACGAACCCATCGGCCATATCGAAGGCTTCCGCTTCGTGGTCGATCCACTGGCGCGGGCCGAGGACCGCCGTCTGCTGCTGGCCGCGGCCGAACGCCACTTGCCCGGATTGCTTGCCGCCCGCGCCGATGCCCTCGTCAAGGCTGCGGCTGATGGGCAAGGGCTGGAATTTGCCGACGGCACGCCCGCCTCTCCCGACATCGTCTGGGAGGGCCATGTCGTCGCCCGGCTCGAGCGTGGCCGCCGTCTGCTCGAGCCTCGGCTGCGCCCCGATCTGGCGCTCGATCGCCTGTGGGCGCAAGACAGGACGCGCGTGGTCGCTGCGCTCGAGACCTGGCTGGAGAGCTATCACGCCCGTGCGCTTGCCCCGTTGCTCGCACTCGATGAAGCCAGTCGCGATCCTGCGGCGGGCCCTGAATTGCGCGCTTTGTTGCTTCATCTGGTCGAGTCTGGTGGCGTGCTGCCGCGTGAAGGTTCAGGCCTGGATCGGCTCGATCCTGCGCAACGCAACCGGCTGAAAAGGCTTGGCGTGCGCATCGGGACGCTGGATCTGTTCGTGCCCGCTGCGCTTCGCCCGGCTGCGATCCGGTCGTGGCATCGGCTCGCTGCAATGTCCGACAAACCCGCCCCGCTCCCGCCCGAGGCGCTTCAGCCGGTCGTTCCCACCAGCGTTGCCCCCGCTGGCTATCGCCGGTTGGGCCGCGAATCCCTGCGCGTCGATCTGGCCGAAAAGCTGCTCCATGCCGCCCACGCCGTTCGCATGGGCACCACGGCGCGCCGGGTGTTTCTTGACCCGGCCGTCGCCCGCTCGATGAACCTGTCGACAGCCGCTTACGCTGCTCTGCTGCGCGCGGGCGGTTTTCGTGTCCACATGGGGCGGCCCTTGCCCGACAATGCCTATGGACCCCCGCAGCCGCCGTTGTGGGATTGGCGTCCCGTGCGCCCGCAAAACGTGGCCAATGATGCTCCACCGGCGCCGGTGACAGGCGCATTTGCCGCATTGGCGACACTGGTAACCAGGTAACGAGAGGGAGACGCCACGCTTGCGGATCGACAAGTTCCTGTGGTTCACGCGCTTTGCCGGCAGCCGCGGCCTGGCGCAAGACTGGGTTTGTGCCGGTCACATGCGTCTGAACGGGCGCCGGATCGAACGCTGCAGCGCCACGGTCAAGCTTGGCGACGTGCTTGTCCTGCCGATGCGCAACCGGGTTACCGTGATCGAGGTGCTGGGCATTCCCGTCCGTCGTGGGCCAGCGTCCGAGGCGGCAATATGCTTCCGCGTGCTTGAGTCTCCGGACGACAAGGCGGCGTCCCAATGCCCGCTTGACGCACCGGGGGAAACGCCTCTAGCACGGCACCAAACCGACACCTGAGGGATCACTTCTGCCATGACCTACGTCGTCACCGACGCCTGTATCCGTTGCAAGTACATGGACTGCGTGGAAGTCTGCCCGGTTGATTGCTTCTATGAGGGTGAGAACATGCTGGTGATCAATCCCAGCGAATGCATCGATTGCGGTGTGTGCGAACCCGAATGCCCGGCCGAGGCGATTCTGCCCGATACCGAATCCGGCCTTGAACAGTGGCTCGAGCTCAACACCAAGTATTCTGCCGAATGGCCGAACATCACGGCCAAGAAGGATGCTCCTGCTGACGCTGACGAGCACAAGGGCCAGGACGGCAAGTTCGAAAAGTACTTTTCGGCCGAACCCGGCGAAGGCGACTGATTCCAGTCAGTTACCCCGACACTCACCTGATGCCGGGCACCGCGTGAGACCAGCCTGACAGCCGTGTGCCGCCGATTTGGCAGGAAGCGGCGTTTGTGCTGCGCATCTGCGCGTTCAGGGGTGGTAATTTTGTTGCTGAACTGCTATATGGCAGGCCAAGCGCCGGTGGGCTTATGCCTGTCCGGCGTCTTTTCACCACGAAACCGGCAGGACAATACAGGTAATCGGATCGCAAGCCCTGCATGACCGTCCACAGGACGGCCCCATGTCTTTATCATTGCTGGCCTTTTCCCCCAAAGGTCTTGCTTGCATCTGCATCGCCGGTTCTGCCCGCGTCGAAAGGATTACCAATGGCAGTCAAGGCTCTCGCCTTCGATGTTGGGGACTACGTCGTTTATCCAAAGCATGGTGTCGGCCGGGTGGTCGAACTTCAGGACGAAGAAATTGCCGGCATGAAGCTGCAACTCTATGTGTTGCGCTTCGAAAAGGAACGCATGACGCTGCGTGTTCCGGTCAACAAGGTTGAAGCCATCGGCATGCGAAAGCTGTCTTCGGACAAGACGCTGCGCGAAGCGCTCGATACGCTCAAGGGCAAGCCCAAGGTGAAGCGCACGATGTGGTCGCGCCGTGCCCAGGAATATGAAGCAAAGATCAATTCCGGTGATCTGGTGTCCATCGCCGAAGTCACGCGTGACCTGTTCCGCGCCGACGATCAGCCAGAACAGTCGTATTCCGAGCGCCAGATCTTCGAAGCTGCGTCCTCGCGCCTCGCCCGTGAACTTGCCGCCATGGAAAAGACCGACGAGCCGGCCGCGTTGAAGAAGATCCTCGAGATTCTCAACGAGCATGCGCCGAAGTATTACGAAACGGCCTGATCCGTTACTGCCATATCGGCTTAGCAAAGAGGCCTCCGGGGAACCGGGGGCCTTTTTCGTTGGGGCGTTCGAGCAGGGGATGCCGAAATTAACGCCCTGCCGACCAACGCCACGCGCAATTCCACGAACGACTTGGCCCTTGCTGATCCACCGTGTTATATCGGCAATACAGTCAGGAGAGCTTCGATCATGTTGCAGAATTTCATGCGTGCCGTTGCCGGGGTTGCCGTGTTCGGTCTCGCCACCGCGCTTGCCGGATGTGATGCCTCCAGCGTCTCGTTCAACGGCGAAAAGGGTGTTCCCCTCGCCGATCTCGACCTGACCGGCCCCGCGCCCGCCGGTATCGCCCTGCTCGGACCGGACAATGTGCGTGTGATCCGGGGGGACAAGCTGGCCATCACAGTCGAAGGCGAAGGGGCCGACAAGCTGCGTTTCAACTTGTCGAAAGGGCAGCTCGGCATCGCCCGCGAAGGTTGGAAGATGGGTCAGAAGAGCGGCTCCGCCACGGTAAACGTCACGCTGCCCCTGCTCAGCGAAGTGGTGCTCGCAGGTTCAGGGACGCTGGTGACCGATCAGATGGGCGGCAACGAGGCCAAGATCGTGGTTGCCGGATCGGGCATGGTCGATGCCCGCGCCATTGATGCACAGAAGCTCGCGATCGATGTTGTCGGCTCGGGCAAGTTGCGCGCTGCCGGCAAGGCGAAGGACTTGAAAATGACCATCGCCGGAAGCGGTGATGCCGAGATGGACGGGCTGAACGCCGACGCGGTGAAGGTCGATGTCGCCGGATCAGGCAATGCCCGCTTTGCCTCCAACGGCAACGTCAATGCCAACATCATGGGATCGGGCGAAGTCCGCGTTTTCGGCCGCGCCACCTGCAAGGTCAGTTCGATGGGATCGGGCAAGCTGGTTTGCGAAAACGGCGTCACGCCGGAAAGCAACGAAGGCGAGGAAAGCGAAGCCGCTGAACAGTAAGGCAGCAAGCGCGCCTTAGTGGGGGCGTGCGGCTTGCGCCTGCAAGTGCCCGCCAAACCCACCGATCCGGCGCATCCCGTACTTGCCAAGTCCTTTGTACAATGGGACTTTCCCGATCGAGGGAGACTCCCATGCGCCTTGCTCTTGCCGCGATGCCATTTGCCGTCCTGCTGTTGTCCGGCTGCATTGCCAAATCGGCATTCGATCTTGCCACAATGCCGGTGCGCGCAGGCGCGCAGGCGGTCAGCACGACGGCTGGCGTCTATGATCGCGTCACCGTCAGCCAGTCGGAGCGGGATCAGAAGCTGGGGCGCAAGATCCGCCAGCGTGAAGAACGCTATGGCCGGCTCTCGCGGGATTATGGCCGTGCTGATGCCAAATGCCGCAAGGGCGATGATGATGCGTGTGATGATGCCCGCCGCATCTATGGCGAACTGAACGACCTTCGTGCCTTGGTCCCTTACGAGCCGGATTGAGGCTCGGCCGCGGCGCGCTGCAATCGGTCATTGATGGCCGAGCCGATGCCTTCGTCCGGCACGGGTGCCACCGCTATAAGTCTTTCGGGCGCAGCGGCGGCCAGATGGAGGCAGGCGTAAAGGCGCGCTGCAGCTTGCGCCAGATCGCCAGTTCCGGAAAGCGAAACCTGGCCAACAACGGCGCCGAACCCGATCAGGAATTCGCCTTCGCGCGCTTCTGTCACATTCAGGCGGACAGGCTTTCCCGGCGCGTAGTGGCTGGCCAGTTGTCCCGGCGCTTCGATCCTTGCGGAATAGACCGCGGAACTGCCCGCGCCCAGCACCCCGGCGATGTCCGTTTCGGTCAAGGGTCCGGGGCGCAACAGGGCCCATGTCCCATCATCGCGCAGCCCGACGATCGTCGATTCGAGTCCGCGCTCGGTTTCTCCGCCGTCGAGAATCAGGTCCACCCGGTTTCCCAGCGAATCCATGACATGCGCGGCGCAGGTTGGGCTTACGCCGCCGCTGCGATTCGCTGATGGCGCCGCCAGCGGCAATCCACAGCGCAGCAAAAGCGCCCTCATCGCCAGGTGCGCCGGGCAACGCAGGGCCACGGTGGGCAGCCCCGCGCTGACTGCGGCGGCCAGTGCGGCGTCTTTGCGGCGCGGCAGGACCATCGTCAGCGGCCCGGGCCAGAAGGCTTGCGCCAGCGCTTTTGCCCGGTCGTCGAACAGGGCATAAGTCTGCGCTGCCGTAACGTCAGGCACGTGCACGATCAGCGGATTGAAGTCCGGCCTGCCCTTTGCCCGATAGATCCCGGCGACCGCCTCGTCTTGGTCGGCGCGGGCGGCAAGGCCATAGACCGTCTCGGTCGGCACCGCCACGGTGCCGCCTTGCGCAATCACTTGCGCTGCAACGGCAAGCCCGAGATCATCGGGCAAGTGCACCTTGGAAGGCTTTGTAGGCTCCATAAGCGTCGCTATAGGGAACACATATCCGCGCGCCAAGCATGGCGCGACCGAGGAGAGATCGATGAGCTTCACCCCTCCCACTGCCGACCAGATCCTGGCGATCAAGGTCAGCGCCGGCATTGATGAACTGGCCAAAAGCGAACGCTTTGCAGCGGCCACGCCTGATCTGGTTGAAGCTATCGTCGAGGGCGTTGGCGCCTTCGCTGCTGGCGAATGGGCGCCGCTCCATCGCGCCGGTGATCAGGTTGGTGCGAAATGCGCCGATGGTACGGTCACCCTGCCACCCGGCTATGTCGATGCGTACAAGGCATTCGTGGAGCAGGGCTGGAATTCGATTGCCGGATCGACCGACTTCGGCGGACAGGGCCTGCCCTTCACGCTCGCCACCGTGGCGCTGGAAACCCTGGGCGCGGCCAACATGGGCTTCACGCTGCTGCCGATGCTGACCGTCGGCGCGATCGAGGCGCTGGAGCATCATGGCAACCAGGAGCAGAAAGCCGTCTATCTGCCCAAGCTGATCTCGGGCGAATGGTCGGGCACGATGAACTTGACCGAGCCGCAGGCAGGGTCCGACGTGGGCGCGCTGCGCACCACGGCCGTGCCAATCGAAGCCGGGCCGCACGCCGGCAAGTATCGCATCAATGGGACCAAGATCTACATCACGTTCGGCGAACACGACGCTGCGTCGAACATCGTTCACCTCGTCCTTGCCCGCACTCCCGGTGCGCCAGAAGGGTCGCGCGGCATTTCCCTGTTCATCGTGCCGAAGTTCCACGTGGAACAGGACGGATCGATCGGCGCGGCCAACGATGTCCGCTGCGTGTCGATCGAACACAAGCTGGGCATCCACGCTTCGCCCACGTGCGTCATGTCCTATGGCGACAACGGCGAATGCATTGGCGAGATGGTGGGGCACGAGAACGGTGGCCTGCGCGCCATGTTCACGATGATGAACTCTGCGCGCATCAACGTGGGCAGCCAGGGCGTGCAGATTGCCGAGCGCGCGTTGCAGCAGGCCGTCGGCTATGCCCGCGACCGTGTCCAGTCGGCGCGCGCGGGTTCGGCCGACAAGTCTCCGGTCGCGATCATCGAGCATCCTGACGTCCGGCGGATGCTGATGCGCATGCGGGCCCTGACCGAGGGTAGCCGCGCCCTGCTCTACTATACCGCAGGCCAGGTCGATCGTGGCACGCTGGGCAACGAAGCCGCCCAGAAGCGTGCCGAACTGCTCGTGCCCATGCTCAAGGCCTGGGGCACGGACATCGGCTGCGAAGTTGCCAGCCTCGGGATCCAGGTCCACGGGGGCATGGGCTTCATCGAGGAAACCGGCGCCGCCCAGCACCTGCGCGATGCGCGGATCGCTCCGATCTATGAAGGCACCAACGGCATTCAGGCCGCAGACCTCGTCACCCGCAAGCTGGGTTACGATAATGGTGGCGTGCTGCAGGCGCTCATGGCGCAGATCGCCGCCGAGATGGAGGATGTGCCCGAAGTCGCCGCCTTGGCCAAGGACGCCGCCGCCATCGGCCAATGGATGAGCACGACGGCATCGCTGGATGACAAGCTCGCAGGCTCGGTGCCCTTCACCACGATGTGCGCGGTCGCCGTGGCAGGATGGCAGCTCGCCTGCCAGTCGCGTGCATCCGATCTCCACGCCAAGATAGCGGTGACCAAGTTCTTCAACCGCGTGATCGTGCCCGAAGCGCGCGGGCTTGGCTCGTCCGCGATGGCGGGCGCTGCCCTGCTCTATGATCTGGATACGGATGCTCTAGTCGGATGACCGAAGCCTTGCTTGCCCGCATCGCCGACGCGCTTGAACGCCTTGCACCGCCAACGGTTGAAAGCGCCGACTGGAAGGCCTTTCCAGCCTATGTCTGGAGCGGCAAGTCTGCGCGCGGGATCGCTCCGTTGGAAGCTCCGGCATTGGCGTTGATGCAGGGAATCGACAAGCAGAAGGCCGCCGTCGTCGAAAACGTCGCCAGGCTGTCGCGGGGGGCAGCGGCACATGACATGCTGTTGTGGGGAGCCCGGGGCATGGGCAAATCCGCCTTGCTCCGCGCGGCGACGCTGGCCGCGCAAGTGGCGATCCCCGGTTCGATTGCGCTGGTGCAGGCCAGTCCTGACGCAGGCCTTGCCGAACTCTTTACGACGCTGCGCAAGGTCGATCGCCGCTTTCTGGTCTTTCTTGACGACCTGGGCTTCGATGCCGGCGATGCCGATGGAGCGCGCAAGTTGCGCTCATGGCTCGAAGGCGGGGTCGAGGCTCGGCCCGCCAACGTGCGCCTGGCCGTCACGTCCAATCGTCGCGCCATCGTCGAACGGCACCTGTCCGAGCAGGACGATCCGATCAACCCGCGAGACGCGATTGACGACCGCCTTGCCCTGGCTGACCGCTTTGGCCTGAGCCTGGGTTTCCACAATTGCACCCAGGATGATTATCTCGCGATCATCGCTGGCTACGCCGCGCATTTCGGGCTGACCTACGAGGAAGCCGATGCGCTCGAATGGTCCAAGCGGCGCGGTGGCCGCTCGGGCCGAATGGCGTGGCAATATGTCAACGAACTCGCTGGTCGAAGCGGACGGGCTCTCTAGCATCGTTCGCTTCGGCGTCGGGACGTGTCGACTAGCGCTCCGGCTTGACCAGGTCCGATTGCGCATTGGGCTTCATGATGAAGCGGCCCGTCCCCTTGCCCTGCGGCGGAGCGGTGCGTTTGGGCAGCGGCACGATCGCGGGCGCCGCCGTGGCACCAGGCGCGACCACGCGCCAGATCACGCCGCCAGTATCGTCGCTGACCAGCAGCGCGCCGTCCTTGGCAAAGGCCACCCAGGTCGGCCGCCCATGCGCTTCCTGATCGGCGTTGAGGAACCCGGTCAACACGGGCAGCGGCGGCTGCTTCAACACGTTTCCGCGGTCGTCGAACCGCACGAACACCACGTCATAGCCCGCCAGTGGGCGCCGGTTCCATGAGCCGTGCCGCGCGACGAACGCCCCCTGCTGGAACTTCGCGCCCATCAGGTTGCCGCCCTTGGCGAAGGCCAGACCCAGCGGAGCCACGTGCGATCCGAGCGCATATTCTGGCTTGCGCACGTAATCCAGCAGGTACTGCGGCATGGGCGCCTCAACGCGCCAGTCCATGTTCTGCTTCCAGTAGATCCATGGCCAGCCATAGTTCGAACCGAACGGAACGCTGGTCAGATAGTCGGGCACGAGATCGGGGCCGAGCATGTCGCGTTCATTCACGGTGGTCCACAATTCTTCGCTGTGCGGATTGAAGTCCATGCCGTTGGGATTGCGCAGGCCACCTGCATACTCGATCGATTTCCTGCTGGCGAAATCATACTGATGGATTGTTGCGCGACCGGCTTCCGCCTCGATGCCACCTTCTGCAATGTTCGAGGCGGACCCCACCGTCACGAACAGTTTCGTGCCATCTGGCGTCAGCAACAGGTTGCGGACCCAGTGGTTTCCGCCGCCCGGCAGATCCATCAGTTTCTCGGCATTGCCTGCCAGCGTGGTCTGGCCGGGCTCGTAAGGGAACGACAACACCGCATTGTGATTGGCGACCAGCAGTCGCCCTTCGCGGAACGCCATCCCGGCGGGTGAATCGAGCGCAGGGTTGTCCATCACGAACCGCTGCTCGGCCTTGCCATCGCCATCACCATCGCGCAGCAGCACGATCTTGTTGGGCGATGGCCCGCCCGCGCCGACTTTCCGGAACAGATAACCCATCACCATGCCCGTGATGCCGCCGCCCTCACGCGGGGGGGAATTGGTCTCTGCCACCAGCACATCGCCGTTTGGCATGGTGAACACCGTCCGGGGATGATCGAGCTTGTCGGCAAAGCGCGTTACCTGCAGCCCTTGCGCGGCCACGGGCATTTCGCCATCCTTCCAGCCCACCGGCTCGGCCGTCTTGATCGATGGCACGGTCTGCTCGTCCGGCTCGGCCAGCTTGGGCCGGGGCCCGGTGGTTTCGCCAAGGGCGAATTCGGCCTCCGGACCGCGAATGGACAGGGCCACCCATGCCCCCACGATGACGGCGATTACGGCCAGCATGGCCAGAAGTGTCTTGAGAATTTTCATGCAGCAAATCTAGGCGGTGCAGGGCGATAGGGCAATGCACAACCGGCGGCACCGCAAGGTGCTGCGCGACAGAACGCCTGCGCTACGCTATGGCGCCGGGATGTTCACTTTTGCTCCCGCCGAAGGCCAGACGAAGGCCGATCTCCATGCCGACATGCTCGAAGCTGCCATTGCGCTGACGCAGGATGAGCCCGATGCCGTCGCCAACATGGCCAATCTCGCCGCGCTGATGTGGCAATTCCTGCCCGATCTCAACTGGGCCGGGTTCTACCGGATGATCGGTGGAGAACTGGTGCTCGGGCCGTTCATCGGCAAACCGGCGTGCATCCGCATTCCCGTAGGGCGCGGAGTTTGCGGCGCCGCGGCGGCTACAGGTGACACGCAGCTCGTGCCCGATGTCCACGCTTTTCCCGGCCACATCGCCTGCGATGCGGCAAGCCGCTCCGAACTCGTCGTACCGGTGACGCGCGATGGCGCCGTGATTGCCGTGATCGATCTCGACAGCCCCCTGCCCGCTCGTTTCGATGGGGATGATGCGCGGGGGATAGAGGCGCTGGCTGAGGCGGTGGCCTTCCGAATCTGAGGCTCAGGACCAGACAGGTTGATCCTGCAGGAAGCTGGTCCGGCCGAGAGCACGCCGCGCGGCGCAAGGCTGGAAGCCCGGTATTTGCCGTGCTCGGTAGAGGTGCCCATCTGAAGGCGCCAGGCAGTTGCGAGTGCATGGGCCGCTGCAAATGCACGGTTTTCTTGCGGCGGGCAGGACCAGTCCGCGAGACTGGCCCAATTCGGGACAGGCGGGACTCGGGTCCTTTGGAAACCTTGGTTTCGTGCCGCTCATGATGGTAAGTTTGCGGTTAACGACCATTCCCAACAGGGGGAATCCGCATGCTTGCCCGTCTCACAATCGCTGCCCTCGTCCTGGGTGCCACCGCCTCGCCCGCCTTTGCAGGTGGTGCGCGAGTGCCTGCGGGAGTGCCCTACGCCGCTGGTCCCGTGCAGGGTCCGGCATACTACCCGCCGATGGCTGGCCCGCCCTATCCCACCGTCGTGATGGCCCAGCCAGCCAATGCTACGATGCAGCCGCCGCACGGCTATCCGCAGGCTTACCCGCAAGGTTATCCCCAGAACGCGCAGGCCTATCCCCCGGTGGCTCAAGGCGGTTATCCAGCACCTGATCCGCGCTGGGGCGAAATGAACGAGCGCTGCGCGAAGATCTATGGCGATCGCCACGTGGGCGGAACCGTGCTGGGCGGCGTGGCCGGGGGCGTGGTCGGCAATCGCGTGGCCCGCGCCGGCAGCCGTGTGCTTGGAACTGTCATCGGTGGCGTGGTCGGTGCGATTGCCGGAAACATGATCGACAAGGGCGAAGACAAGAACCTGCGCCGTGAGTGTGACGATTACTTCGCCGCGTTGCCGCCGCAAGGTGCACCCGGCTACTACCCGGGATTCTATCCCGGTTCATACCCCGGTTACCCGCCAGCGCCTTATGGCTATATGTGGGTGCCGGTCATTTCCGGCCCGCAGAAGCCGTGCTTGGAAACGACTGTGGTCACCGAAAAGTGGGTATCCGTGCCAGCGCGCCATCGCGTGATCCACCGCCGCATCCGCATCGTCCCGGACAAGCGCGTGAAGGAAAAGCGCGTCTACACCGGCTAGTTGTTTCCGCGCTCAGGCAGATGGCAGAACAGCCCGCTCTTCAATCTGGAGGCGGGCTGTTTTTTTGCAACTCGATCTGAAAATGCAGGAATGCAGCGTCCGGTCGGTGTGGAAGGGGACTGGGCAGTGCCGTCCCCCCCCCGTCCATCAGAGCTTGCGTCCGATCAGTTCCTTCATGATCTCGTTGGTGCCGCCGAAAATCCGCGTCACGCGTGCACCGCGCCAGGCGCGAGCGATGGCATATTCGTTCATGTAGCCCGCCCCGCCGTGCAGTTGCAGGCACTTGTCCATGACCTCCCACTGCAGTTCAGTGTGCCACAGCTTGGCCGCAGCGCCTTCCTCGGCGGTCAGTTCCTTTTTCAGGTGCCGTGCCAGCGCCCAATCGAGGTGAGCCCAGCCCACCTGCAGCTTGGTCTTGAGGTCGGCCAGGGTGAAGCGGGTGTTCTGGAAATCCAGGATCGGCTTGCCGAAGGCCTTGCGCTCACGGGTGAATTCGACCGTATCGTCAAACGCCTTCTGGGCCGAAGATTGCGCACTGATGGCAATCGAAAGGCGCTCCTGCGGCAGTTCGCTCATCAGGTAGATGAACCCCTTGCCTTCTTCGCCCAGACAATTGGTGATCGGCACACGCACGTCTTCAAAGAACAACTCCGAAGTATCGGCTTCGTCCTGACCGATCTTGTCCAGATTGCGCCCGCGCTTGAAGCCTTCGCTGTCGGCTTCGACC
>JAPLPG010000084.1 GCA_026400375.1 Novosphingobium sp.
GGCAGGCTTGAGTATGGACGGGGCGATGATCAAGAAGCAGCTTATCCTCACATCGGCCATGGCCGCGACGCTGAGCACGCTGGGCGGTTGCTCCGACAACAGCGCCAAGGATAGCGATCTGGTGGCAGAGCGCGATACGGCGGTGTGCGTCGATCAGGATGGAACGCGGGTCGAGGATTCGCGCTGCGCACCGCACGGCACGCGGCCCGGTGCCGGCATGGCTTCGGCCTTCCTGTGGTATTACGTCGGGCGCGGCGGCCTGATCCCCTATCGCGGGGACAACATCAACGACCCCAACCGCGGGTTTACCGGCAGCCATTTTGCCAGCAAGGGCACGCAATACGCGGCAGCCCCGGCGTCGACCAACATCGTCCGTTCGCCAGCCACCGCCCGCGCGGGCTTCGGGTCGAGCACCAGCAAGTTCGGCGTGCTGCGAACCTGATCGATGCGCCGGATCACGCTGGACCCCCGCGCCGATTGGCAGCAGGCCGTGGCCGAGCTTGGCCTGCTCTGGCACAGCGATGCCGAAGGGCCATACTGGGACGAATCCGGCTGCTACGAATTCACGCTGGAGCAGATCGACCGGCTGGAAGATGCAAGCGATGCGGTCCATCAGCTCTATGTCGAAGCCGGTGCCCGCATCGTCGAGGACGAGCGACTGCTTGCTGCCTGCGGCATTCCCCGGCACTACCACGCCGCCGTGCGCAAGGCGTGGCACGCCCGCGTCCCGGCGCTCGATTTCGGGCGGTTCGACTTTGCCTGGGATGGCACCGGGGCGCCCAAGCTGCTCGAATACAATTGCGACACGCCGACCTCGCTGCTCGAAGCGTCGATCGTGCAGTGGTACTGGAAGGAAGCGGTCTTTCCCGACTGCGACCAGTTCAACAGCCTGCACGAACGCCTGATCGAACGCTGGCAGACGCTTTCGCCGGCGCTGCCGGGCCGCCGCGTGTGGTTTGCGCATGTCGGCGACGAGGCGCACGAGGACACGATGACCACCACCTACATGCGCGATCTGGCGCAGCAGGCGGGGCTTGAGACGCATGGGCTGCTCATCGAACAGATCGGCATCGATGCACAGGGGCGGATCGTCGATCAGGACGATGGCCTGATCACCGCGCTGTTCAAGCTCTACCCGTGGGAGTGGATGGCAGTCGAAGAGTTCGGCCAGGCCATTGTGCCGCACATGACGGACACGGTCTGGCTGGAGCCGGTGTGGAAGATGATGTGGAGCAACAAGGCGGTGCTGGCGGTGCTGTGGGAGATGTTCCCCGGCCATGAAAACCTGCTGCCCGCCACGCTCGATCCGCGCATGGTCAGCGGGGACTACGTGTCAAAGCCGATCCTGTCGCGCGAGGGGGCCAACGTGCAGGTCGTGGCCGATGGCGCGGTCATCGCCAGCAGCGGCGGCGCATACGCCACCGACCGGCTGGTCTATCAGCAGCGCTATCCGCTCAAGGACTTCGGACACGGCTACCCGGTGCTGGGCAGCTGGATCGTGGGAGGCAAGGCCGCGGGCCTTGGCATTCGCGAGGACGGGTTGATCACCGCCAATGGCGCGCGGTTCGTGCCGCACGTCATTCGCGGATGATCAAGCAGGTCAGGCGGCGAGTGCCTCGGCGATCAGCGTGCGCGTGTTGTCGATGCCATAGAGCGCGATGAAGCTGCCCATGCGGGGGCCTGCGCTGGAGCCGAGCAGCGTTTCGTAAAGGCACTTGAACCAGTCGCGCAGACTCTCGAAACCATAGTCCGGGTTCTTGCCGATCTCGTAGACCACGTTCTGCAGGTCTTCGGCGGTGGCAGTGGCAGAAGCGCCGGCCAGTTCGGCATCGAGCGCTGCCAGCGCCAGCGCTTCGCCTGCTTCCGGCTTGCGACGGACCAGCGTGGGCGCCACGAAATCGCGGTTGTAGGCCAGCGCGCGGGAGACGAGGCCGTCGAGCGCGGGGTGCGCTGCGGGGTCTGCATTCTCGACATAGTTGGCAAGGTACGACCACACCTGATCGCGCGTTGCCGAAGCGCCCAGCACGCCGACCAGGTTGAGCAGCAGGCCGTAAGTCACCGGCAGGCCATCGCCCTCGCCGCCGTGGTAGCCGTTGGTCCGCAGCAGGTGCCACACCGGGTTGCCGAGTTGCTGCTCGACCGGCTGGGCAGGCAGCTTTTCGCGGAACTGCCAGTATTCGTCGACCGCGCGCGGAATGATGCCGACGTGGAGCGACTTGGCGCTCTTGGGTTCGCGGAACAGGTAGAGCCCCAGCGATTCCTCGCTGCCATATTCGAGCCACTGCTCGATGGTCAGGCCGTTGCCCTTGGACTTGGAGATCTTTTCGCCCTTCTCGTCGAGGAAGAGTTCGTAGATCAGGCCTTCGGGGCGCTGGCCGCCGAGCACGCGGGCGATCTTGCCCGACTGCGTGACGCTGTCGGTCAGGTCCTTGCCGCACATCTCGTAATCGACGCCGAGGGCCACCCAGCGCATCGCCCAGTCGACCTTCCACTGCAACTTGGACCAGCCGCCCAGCACGGTGTGCTCGATCGTCTCGCCATTGCTGTCGACAAAGCGCACGATCCCGGCTTCGGCATCGACCACTTCGACCGGCACCTGCAGCACTTCCCCGGTGGTCGGCGAGACCGGCAGGACCGGTGAATAGGTCTTGCGGCGCTCTTCACGCAGGGTGGGCAACATGATGTCCATAATCGCCTGCCAGTTGCGCAGCACGTTCTTCAGCGCTTCATCGAAGGCGCCGGCGTTATAGCGATCCGAGGCGGAGACGAATTCGTAATCGAAACCGAACCGATCCAGAAACGCGCGGAGCATCGCGTTGTTGTGGTGGGCAAAGCTTTCGAACTTCTCGAACGGATCGGGAATGCGGCTGAGCGGATGGCCCAGATGCGCGTCGAGCAGCGCCTTGTTGGGCACGTTGTCGGGCACCTTGCGCAACCCGTCCATGTCATCGGAAAAGGCCACCAGCCGCGTGGGGTGGCCACCGGTCAGCACTTCGTAGGCGCGGCGCACGAACGTGGTGCGCAGGACTTCCTGGAACGTGCCGATGTGCGGCAATCCGCTGGGACCGTAGCCGGTTTCGAACAGCACCGGCACCAGCGCGCCGGCAGCATCGCGTTTGCCGCCCGGGAAGCGCTTGATGAGCTTGCGGGCTTCTTCGAAAGGCCAGGCCTTCGATGTCTGGGCGGCGGTGCTGATGGCATCTGTCATGGTGCCCGCCCTTTTGCGCGGCCGTTCAGGTTTCGCAAGCGAAAGCTGAAGGGGTTTACACTGTTTACACAGTCCTGGGAAAAACTGTCACGCCCCAATCTGGCGTTGTTTTGTGTCACCAAAGCGGGACCCCGGGTCGAGCCCGGGGTGACGAGGAAGCGGGGGACGGTAGGTGACAAGCAGGGCATTTGCGCGGCGTATCACAACCGGCGCCCTGTAGGAAAACGACGAAAGGGCGGACCCTGCGCGCAAGCGCAGATCCGCCCTCCCGTGGAGGTGCTTCCGAGGGAGGCAATCCTCGGAAACAAGAACTGAAGTTTACTTGAGCAACGACAGGACGTTCTGCTGGGCCTGGTTGGCCTGCGCGATCATCGCGGTCGACGCCTGGCTGAGGATCTGCGCCTTGGCCATCGCGGTGGTCTCTGCCGAATAATCGGTATCGACGATGCGCGAGCGGGCGTCGGACAGGTTGGTGATGTTGTCGTTGAGGTTGTTCACCACCGATTCCAGCCGGTTCTGCCCGGCACCAAGCAGCGAACGCGCGCCCGAGATCGAATCCAGTTCGGTATCCAGCGTGCCGAGCAGCGTGTTGGCCGCCCCTGCCGTCGAGATATCGTAGGAGCCGGCGGCACCGCCCGAGGCGGAAAGCGTGGTGAGATCGGCGATTTCGAGGACCACGGTATCGCTGGCGTTGCTGCCAGCCTGGATCGTGATCGTGGCGGTCGTGCCATCGAACAGCTGCACGCCGTTGAAATTGGTGTTGACGATGACCTGATCGATCTGTTGCGTCAGCTGATCGACTTCGCTCTGCATGTACACGCGGTCGGTGGCGTCCTGATAGGTGCCCGAGGCGGACTGCACGGCCAGTTCGCGGACACGCTGCAGCATGGCGGTCACTTCGTTCAGCGCGCCATCGGCGGTCTGGGCAAGGCTGATGCCGTCATTGGCGTTGCGCACGCCCTGCCCCATGCCCTTGATCTGCGAGGTCATGGTGGTGGTGATCGCAAGGCCCGCGGCGTCGTCCTTGGCGCCGTTGATGCGACGGCCGGTCGACAGGCGTTCCATCGCGGTGCCGAGCATCTTGTTCGCGGTATTGGAAGCGTTGGTCGCACGGACCGCGCTTATGTTGGTGTTGATGACTGCCATTTCCCATTCTCCACTATGGGCCGAGGCGGGTTGCGCCGCACCGGTATAAGTTTCCCGAATGGCAGGACGGCCAACGCCCGCGAAGATTAAGGGCACCATGCAACAATTTGCCGAATGTGCCGAAAAGCGGTTCTCGCTTGCCGCGTGTTCCAATCCTGTTCTAACGCTGGCGCGTGATCGAAGTCCCTGCCCTGTCGCTTCCGGCGATTCACGCAAGCCATGGCGGGTGCTGGCTGCGCGATGGTTTGACCACGCGCGGGGTGAGCAAGGGCGATGCGATCGTGGCTGCGGCCGATACGCCGCTGCTGATGCTGAACGCGCCGCTGGTAGCCAGCCGCCTGGGCTATCCCGATCTTTCCGGGCTGGACTTGCTGGAACTGTTCGCCTTCGTCCACCCGGCAAAGTTCATGGTGCCCACGGCCAAGGGGCTGGCGCACATGTTGGACCTGCCCGAACCGGCCAGCGACGATGCCGTGCCGCTGCTGTTGCAACAGGCCGCGCAGGCCCTGCTGGATGTGTGCGAGCGCAGCGACTGGGCCGAGCGCGAGGGCGCGTGGACGGCGCTGCAATCGCTGGTGCGCATGCGTTGGCCCTGGGCCACGCTGCTGACCCCGCGCATTCGCAAGCCCGAACGGGCCGAGCGCTGGCTCTTTGCCCGCCTGCCCGAATGGGAGGAAAGTGCCGAGCGCCCGCAGCCGGCGCAAGTCATGCTGGGCGACGAGGCCGTCGTCGGCCGTCTGGCCCAGCTGACCGGCGAGGGCGCGGAAAGCCGCCCGGCGCAAAAGGCCTATGCGCAAGAGGCCGGGCGGATGTTTGCGCCACGCGGGAACCAGGGCCAGCCGCACGTGGTGCTGGCACAGGCCGGAACTTATACCAAGGCGCTGCAACGACAGCTGCGGCGCGAAAGCCGGCGGGCATTTCCGGCCGAGCGCAACGGCAAGCCGCCGGTCGTGGTCTGCAAGGGGCGCGAAAACTACCTGTGCCTGCTCAACCTTGAAGACGCATTGCAGGGCGGGTTCGCCGGAAGGGCAGCGGTGCTGGCGCAACTGGTGGCGCGCTGGGCGGCCTATTCGCAGGATGGCGACATGATCGGCGGCGACTTGCCGGGCTGGCTGGGCACGCTGTTCCGCAAGCGCGGGATCGCGGCACTGACCGACCAGCGCGGCGAATGCGTCTATGCCGGATGCCCGCATTACCGCAAATGCTTCATCGAGCGTGCGGCGCGCGCCTCTGCCGATGCGGAGCTGGTGATCGCCAACCATGCGCTGGTCATGGTCAACGCCGCGCGCGGGCGCGATGCGGCACAGCGGCCGACGCGCATCGTGTTCGACGAAGGACACCACGTGTTCGATGCGGCGGATTCGACCTTTTCGGCGGCGCTGACGGGCGCGGAGACGATCGAGTTGCGCCGCTGGGTGATCGGGCCTGAAGGCAAATCGCGTGGGCGGCGACGCGGGCTTTCGGCGCGGCTGGCCGATGTGGCCAGCTATGACGAGGAAGGCGAGCGCGCAATTGCCCAGGCGCGCGAGGCGGCGGAACACCTGCCTTCGGAAGGCTGGCTGGCGCGCGTGGTCGAGGGTACGCCGTTCGGGCCGGTGGAGGAATTGCTGAGCGCGGCGCGGGCGCTGGCCTATGCACGCGATGAAAGCGGCGGCCAGGAAGCCGGCTACGGACTGGAAACCGAGATCGCGCAACTGGAAGGCGGGTTCATCGAGATTTCCGGGCGGGCGCAGGAAGCGCTCGAGGCCTTGCGCAAACCCTTGGTGCGGCTGGGATTGCGGCTGGAAGCCCTGATCGAGGACGGACCGGACTGGCTGGACGGCCCGGCACGCGCCCGGATCGAAGCGACCTGATCGCCGGATGGATTGCCCTGCTGGCCCGGCTGGGCGGCCCCGGCGATCCGGATTTCGTCGACTGGATTGCGGTGGAGCGTTCGGACGGCCGCGAATGGGATGTGGGGCTGCACCGGCACTACCTCGATCCGATGAAGCCCTTTGCCGCCACTGTGCTGGCGCCATCGCATGGCGTGATGATGACATCGGCCACCTTGCGCGATGGCGATGACTGGCAAAGCGCGGTGGACCGCAGCGGGGCGCCGCACCTTGACGTGAACCCGCGCCTGTTCAGCGCCGACAGCCCGTTCGACTATGCCGCCCAAGCCGAAGTGCTGATCGTGACCGACGTTCCCAAGGGCGATATTCCGGCGCTGGCAGCGGCCTTCGGACGGCTGATAGAGGCGGCCGGTGGCGGGGCGCTGGGGCTGTTCACGGCGATCCGGCGGTTGCGGGCGGTCTATGGCCGCATTGCCGACCGGCTGGCGCGCGGCGGGCTGCCGCTGTTCGCCCAACATGTCGATCCGATCGACACAGGCACTTTGGTCGATATCTTCCGCGATGATCCGCGCGCATCCCTGCTGGGCACCGATGCCCTGCGCGATGGGGTGGACGTGCCGGGGGATTCGTTGCGGCTGGTGGTGATGGAGCAGGTGCCCTGGCCCAAGCCTTCGATCCTGCACCGGGCGCGGCGGCTGGCCAGCGGCGGTTCTGCCTATGACGACCGCATCATTCGCGCGCGGCTGGCCCAGGCCTTCGGGCGGCTGATCCGTTCGGGCACGGACAAGGGGCACTTCGTGGTGCTGTCATCAGCCTTCCCGTCGCGCCTGCTTTCGGCCTTTCCGGCGGGAACGCCAATCCGGCGGGTTACGCTCGATGTGGCTTTACAAAGCGTGGGCAGCCGTGTTTCTGAAGAAGTGACCGCGCGGATGCTCGACCAGCCGCGGCCCGAGGGGATTTCGTGAAGACACTCGCCCTGTTCCGCCACGCAAAATCGGATTGGAGCGATGCGCGCGCGCGGGACTTCGACCGACCGCTGAACGCACGCGGGCAGCGCGGGGCACAGGCCATGGGCGCCTACATCCGCGACACCGGACGCACCTTCGACCGGATGATCGCCAGCCCTGCGGTGCGCGCGGCCGAGACGGTGGAAGAGGCGAGCAAGGCGTGGAAGTGCACGTTCAAGATCGAATGGGACCGGCGGATCTACCTCGCGAGTTCAGCGACGCTGATCGATCTGCTCAAGGAGATGTCGGGCAATCCGGCCAGCGTGCTGATGATCGGGCACAACCCGGGGCTGGAAGACCTGATCTTTGACCTCGTGCCGGATGACGGCACATCGCCCTTGCGCGCCGTGGTCGAGGAGAAGTTCCCGACCGCGACATTTGCGGTGCTGGAACTGGACGTGGAAACCTGGGCCGACGTGACCGAAGGCTGCGCCCGTCTGGTGGAAATCAAGCGTCCGCGTGATCTGGACCCGACGCTGGGGCCACAACTGATCGATTGACAGCTTTGCGCGGGTTCAGCTTTCAAGCGCCAGGGCCAGCCGATCGCGGATGCCTTGCAGGAATTCAATCAGCGGTGCTGCGGATTCAGCCGGTTCATCGCGCACAACCGGCGCCGGTTCAGGGTGATCGCCGGTGGTGCGCGCGGTCTTGCCGGCGCGCAAGGCCTGCTTGGCGCCCTTTACCGTATAGCCTTCATGGTGCAGCAGCCGGTCGATTTCGACAATCAGCGCAATGTCTTCGGGCCGGTAGTAGCGCCGCCCGCCCGCCCGGGTGAGCGGGCGGAGCGACGGGAACTGTTCTTCCCAATAGCGCAGGACGTGCTGGCGAATGCCCAGTGCCGTGGACACTTCGCCAATGGTGCGCAGCGCGCCCGGATCCTTGCCTTCATGGACAGTGATGGCGGAGACGGAAGGATCGGGTGCGTTCATTACGTTATGGGTTCAGCGCAGGGATCAACCCTGCTGGCCGATGCGATCCTTCAGCATCTGGCTGGCACGGAAGCTGAGGACGCGGCGCGGAGTGATCGGCACTTCGATCCCGGTCTTGGGATTGCGACCGACGCGTTCGGCCTTGTCACGCAGCAGGAACGTGCCGAAGCCCGAAATCTTGACGTTCTCACCCTCGGACAGTGCTTCGCACATGTGCTGAAGAATGGATTCCACCATTTCCAGCGAATCCGCGCGAGACAGGCCGACCCGGCGATTGATGCTTTCGGCAAGATCTGCACGTGTCAAAGTACCAACTGAACGCATCCTTCGAAACCCCCCAGAGATTGACGCAGACACTATTGCCAAAAATGGCGCAAACACTGCCGGAAAGCCCGGGACAATAACGCGATTCGTACGGAACGCAATCCAATGAACCGGACTGGCCGGTCAACCGGAGCGCCGGGAGCGGCAAAGCGTCATAAATCAGGACAGTGTCGCGGACGGAACCGCGCGATCAGACGCGAACGAGGCTGGCACCCCAGGTGAAACCGCCGCCCATCGCTTCGAACATCACCAGATCGCCGGGCTTGATACGCCCGTCCCGCACGGCGACGTCAAAGGCCAGCGGCACCGATGCGGCGCTGGTATTGGCGTGGCGATCGACGGTGACGACGACCTTTTCCGCCGGAAGATCCAGCTTGCGCGCGGTGGCATCGAGGATGCGGAAATTGGCTTGGTGCGGCACGACCCAATCGATTTCCGCTGCCGAATGACCGGACACGTCCAGCACTTCGCGCAGGACGCTGGCAAGATTGGTGACGGCGTGGCGAAACACCTCGCGGCCCTTCATACGCAGCTTGCCGACGGTGCCGGTGGTCGAAGGGCCACCATCGACGAACAGCAGTTCGTTGTGGGCGCCATCGGCATGAAGACGCGTGGCAATGACGCCGGGCGCCTGGGGATCAGCCTCGTCGACGTCCTGCGCTTCGAGCACGATCGCCCCTGCACCATCGCCGAAGAGCACGCATGTGGTGCGATCTTCCCAGTCGAGGATGCGGCTGAAGGTTTCCGCGCCGATCACCAGCGCGCATTTTGCCATGCCGGTGCGGATCAGCGAATCCGCCGTGGCCAGGGCATAGAGAAAGCCCGAGCAGACCGCCGAGACATCGAACGCAATGCCGCCATTGCAGCCCAGGTTGTGCTGCACGATCGTGGCGGTGGCGGGAAAGGTCTGGTCGGGCGTGGCCGTGGCCAGCACGATGAGATCAACGCGCGATGCATCGATCCCGGCCGTTTCGAGCGCGTTGCGGGCCGCCAGCGTTGCCAGTGACGAGGTGGTCTCACCATCGCCGGCAATGTGGCGCTGGCGGATGCCGGTACGTTCAACAATCCATTCGTCCGTGGTGTCGACGAAAGTGGTCATTTCCGCGTTGGTCACGCAGCGCTGCGGCAGGGCCGAGCCGCTGCCCCGGATCACCGCACGAACGCTCACGCTGCATCCTCACCGCTGGTGGTGGCGACGCGGCTGCGTCCGGTGGTGCGGATTGCCTCGGCGCCAAGTCGGGCGAGGTCGATCTGGATCCGTTCGGTCAGGTTCTCTTCCAGCAGGCGAGCGGTGACCGCCACGGCATTGGCCACGCCAAGCGCCGTGGCGCTGCCGTGGCTTTTCACCACGACGCCGTTGAGGCCGAGAAACACCGCGCCGTTGTGGTTGTTGGGATCGAGGTGGTGCTTCAGCAGTTCCGTGGCCGGGCGCGAGATCAGGAAACCGAACTTCGAGCGCAAGGACGAGGAGAAACTGCGGCGCAGCAGATCAGCGACAAAGCGCGCGGCGCCTTCCATCGATTTCAGCGCGATGTTGCCGGAAAAGCCATCGGTGACGACGACGTCGCAATCCCCGCGCGAAAGCTTGTCCGCTTCGGTAAAGCCGTCGAACGTCATTGCCAGATCGCCGGCCAGTTCCTTGAGCTGGTTGGCGGCATCGCGCAGCACGTCGGTGCCCTTGGTCTCTTCGGTGCCGATGTTGAGCAAGCGGACGCGCGGCGATTCCAGACCGTTGACGATCCGCGCATAGGCAGCGCCCATGATCGCGAACTGGACCAGATTGCGTGCATCGCAATCGGTGTTGGCGCCAAGATCGAGCATGATCAGATCGTGTTCGCCAAGCGTGGGCAGCAAGGCCGACAGCGCCGGGCGATCGATCCCCGGCATCGTCCGCAGCGCCAGCTTGGCCATGGCCATCAGCGCACCGGTATTGCCTGCGCTGACCGCGGCTCCGGCCTGGCCCTGCTTCACCGCATTGATCGCCAGGCCCATCGACGTGGTCTTGGCGCGGCGCAGGGCCTGCGTGGGCTTTTCATCGCCTGAAACGATATCGGGCGCGTGGAGAATTTCGGATGCGCCGCGCAAGCCGGGGTGCGCATCGAGCGCCTGGGCAATACGCTGCTCATCGCCAACGAGGAGGAAGGTGCAACGATCATGACGCCGGCGGGCAATCGCCGCACCTTCGATCATGACACGCACACCTTCATCACCGCCCATCGCATCGATGGCGATACGCGGCAGGCTCATGTCTTCAGTCCCCCGCTTTTAAGGCTTAGAGCCCGACGGCGATGACTTCGCGACCGTTGTAATGACCGCAAGCGTTGCACAGGTTGTGCGGACGCTTCAGTTCACCGCAGTTCGAGCATTCGTGGAATGCATCGATGCTCAGCGCGTCATGGCTGCGGCGCATGCCCCGGCGTGAGGGCGAAGTTTTTCTTTTGGGGACGGCCATTTCGGCACCTGTTCCTGAATTGCGTAGTTTTGTTGCGGGCGCGATAGGGAAAACCGGACCTTCGCACAAGCCCTGTTTGGTACAAGGCCCATACGCAGCGACGTGTCGCCAGCAGAAACGGGATTCGCCAAATCGCTGGCGAAGGCGCGCCTATACGGAATTTCTGATGCTTTGCAAGCAGCGGCGCGCTAGCACATGTGCAGTCCTGCGCGCCAATGCCCTGCAGGATGGGGGAGATAGCAAGAGCATGATAGTTTTACCGGTCACCTTGTGTGCCGCAGCGGCTGCGGCGGTGCTGAACATCTGGCTGTCGATGCGCATCGGCAAAGTGCGCATGGCCAAGAAGATTTCGATTGGCGATGGCGGCGACATGGCGCTGATCGGCCGCATGCGCGCGCAGGCCAACTTCATCGAGAATACGCCGATCGTGCTGGTGCTGCTGGCGGTGGTGGAACTGGCCCGCACCGGCAACGTCTGGCTGACCGGCGTTGCGGCGATCTACATGCTGGGCCGCGTCGGCCACGGCCTGGGCATGGACGGCGGCGCGCTCGGGCGCTTGCGCATGGTGGGCACGCTGATCACGATGCTGACACAGGTGGGCCTCGCCGTGTGGGCGGCCTTGATTGCGCTGGGCGTGTGAAAGCTTTCTTGTGGGAGGGCGAGCAACAAGCCCTCCCCCGGACCCTCCCACCGACGGGCGCGGCGTGCGTCAGCTTAGTGCGTAGTCGCTGACGTAGCTGTTGGTCTGGCGTTCGCGGCCGAAGGTGCTGTTGGGGCCGTGGCCGGGCACGAAGGTGACATCGTTGCCCAGCGGCCACAGCTTTTGCGTAATCGAATCGATAAGGTCCTGATGGTTGCCCATGGGGAAATCGGTGCGCCCGATCGATCCCTGGAACAGCACATCGCCGACGATGGCAACTTGCGTGGGGGCGTGGTGGAAGACCACGTGCCCGGGGGTGTGGCCGGGGCAGTGAATCACGTCCAGTTCGACCTCGCCCACGGTTACCGTGTCGCCATCATCGAGCCAGCGCGCGGGTTCGAACACCTCTCCGGTGATGCCCCAGCGCTGGCCATCTTCGTCCAGCCGGGAAATCCAGAAGCGGTCAGCCTCGTGCGGGCCTTCGATGGACACGCCCAGTTCGCGCGCGAAAATGCCGGTGCTGCCGCAATGATCGATGTGGCCATGGGTGACGAGCAACTTTTCGATGGTCACGCCGGTGACCTCGATCGCCTTGCGCAGCTTTTCCAGATCACCGCCGGCATCGATGAAAGCACCGCGCATCGTCCGGGTGCACCAGACCAGCGTGCAGT
>JAPLPG010000165.1 GCA_026400375.1 Novosphingobium sp.
TCAGGCGCAGGAACTGGCCTATCTGGCGCACGATGCCGATCTGGTCCTGCTGATTACTGCCGGAAAGCTCACCGATTCGCTGGATTTCTGCGAACGCGTGGCCGCCGCCCTGCCATCGCTGGCAGGCCAGACGGCCAGTGCGGGGCTGAACCTTCCCGAAGCACCGCTGCTGCGCACGATCGTGTCGCTGGACGAGGTGTGTTCGGCGGCAATGTTGCCGCAGTCCGCAGCGCTCGCGCGGGCAGAGGGGGTGGACGAGGCGGTGCTGGCGGCGCGGATCGCGGCGGTCGAGCCGACCGATACCGCGATGATCCTCTATACCTCGGGCACCACGTCCAGCCCCAAGGGGGCGATGATTTCGCACCGGGGGCAGGTGGGCAACAGCCGCAATCTGGGGCTGCGCTATGAATGCACCAGTGCCGACAAGGTATGGTCGCCGCTGCCGATTTTTCACATCGCGGGCATTCTGCCGATGATCATGATTCTCGACCGTGGCGGGGTGTACATGACCGTGCCGCACTTCGATGCAGGCCTCGCGCTAGACATGCTGGGCCGCGAAGGGGCGACGATCGCCTATCCCAGCTTTGTCACGATCATGCAGGACCTGATCACCCACCCCACCTTTGCCCAGACCGATCTGTCGCGGCTGCGGGTGATGAATTCGAACTTTGCGGTGCAGCCCGCGTGGATCAAGGAAGCAGTCAAGGCGGCCATGCCGCATACCATCCAGGTTGGCACTTATGGCCTGACCGAGGCGGCCGGCACGGTCTCCACCAGCCGGCTGTCCGATAGCTATGACGTGCGCACGCAGCGCTGCGGTACGCCGCTGGACGAATGGGACATGCGCATCGTCGATCCGGAAACCGGACTGGACTGTGCGACCGGCGAACGCGGCGAGATCGTGCTGCGCGGACCGAACATGCTCAAAGGCTATTACAACGCGCCCGAAAAGACCGCCGAAGCGCTGCGCGATGGGTGGTTCTTCACCGGTGACATCGGATCGATCGATGAAGGCGGCAACGTGATGTTCCACGGCCGCACCAAGGACATGCTGAAAGTGGGCGGCGAAAACGTGGCTGCGGCAGAGATCGAGGCGATGCTGCAGACGCACCCGGCGGTGACGCTGGCGCAAGTGGTGGGCCTGCCCGATGATCGCTATGTCGAAGTGCCCGCAGCCTTTGTCGAACTGGCCGACGGCGCCAGCGTGACCGAGGCGGAATTGATCGCGCACTGCAAGGGCAAGCTCGCCAGCTTCAAGATCCCCCGCCATGTGCGCGTGGTGACCGAGTGGCCGATGTCGACGTCCAAGATCCAGAAGTTCCGCCTGCGCGATGGACTGATTGCGGAACTGCAGGGGTTTGAGCCTTAGCCTTGCGCTCCCAATCCGTACTTCGTCATTGCGAGCGTAGCGAAGCAATCCAGAGCGTTGGTGCGCGCCGCTCTGGATTGCTTCGTCGCTACGCTCCTCGCAATGACGAAGGGACTGGGGACGAAGGAATTCGGGTGATAGGTTATTTCACACCGTATCCGCGCTGCCGAAAATCACCGTCGCCTGCGCCGAAAGCGTGCCGCCATTGCCGTGGGCCAGCGCCACTTTCGCGCCCGGAATCTGGTTCGCCGCCGCGCCGCGCATCTGGCGCACCGCTTCGGTCATCGCGAACATGCCGTACATGCCGGGGTGGCAGCATGACAGCCCGCCGCCATTGGTGTTGACCGCCAGCGCTCCGCCCGGCGCGATGCGCCCGCCTGAAACAAACGCGCCGCCTTCGCCCTTGGCGCAGAAGCCGAGGTCTTCGAGGAACAGGATCGTGTTGATGGTGAAGGCATCATAGAGTTGCACGGTGTCGATATCGGCGGGCGTGATGCCGGCCATCGCCATCGCGCGCGGGCCCGATTCGGCAGCGGCGGTGGTGGTCACGTCATCGGCCTGTGACAGCGAATTGTACCACGTGGCCGCCGCCGCGCCGAGGATCGGCACGGGCGGCTGCGGGCCGTCCTTCGCGCGGTCCATCCGGGTCAGCACCAGCGCTGCGCCGCCATCGGTGACCAGACAGCAATCGCGCACCGAGATCGGGGTGCTGACCATGCGCGCGGCAAGGCAATCCTCGATCGTCAGCGGCCCCTTGGCGAAGGCCTCGGGATTGGTATTGGCCCAGGCCCGCGCCGCAACGGCCACTTCGGCCAGCTGTTCGCGCGTGGTGCCGTACTGGTGCATGTGGCGCGCCGCGGCCAGGGCATAGAACGACAGCGGATACATCGGCGCATAAGGCGCGTCCCACCGGTCTGGCCGGGCCGGAGTGGACAGCTTGCCGCCCGACGAGCGCTGGTTCGCGCCATAGGCGATCACCGCGCAATCGAGGTATCCGGCATCGAGCATCATCACCGCAGTGACCAGATGGCTCATGAACGAGGCCCCGCCGGCGCGGTTGTTGTCGGTAAAGCGCGGGTGGATGCCGAGATACTGCGCCAGCGACAGCGCGCCGAACAGGTCATCGGGCAGGGCGATGAACAGGCCATCGACTTGCGCCAGGGTCATGCCCGCATCGGCCAGCGCAAGATGAACCGCGTTGGCAGCAATTTCCAGCGCGGAATAGCCCGGCATCTCGCCCACGCCAAAGGTGGCCGAACCGGCAACGGCGGTGCGGGCGCGGGGGAAGCGGTCGCCCATCAGGCGGCTCCCTCTGCCACAGGATCGAACACCAGTAGCGGCCCATCGGCGATGCGCGCCTGCACGGCCATGCCGATGTGCAGCGTTTCGGGCGTCACGCCCTCCACCCAGCTCATCATCCGCGCGCCCTCGGCCAGATCGACCAGCACCACATTGTAGGGCGCTTCGGGCGGGCGGCGCTGAATCCACGTGGCGGAATAGACGGTGCCGCGCCCCGATGCCTCGATCCATTCCAGCGGCGCGCCCGTGCCGGGGGCATGTTCGCGCGGGGGGAACACGGCGCTGCCATCGGGTGCGCGCTGAAGCAGGAAGCGACCCTCAGCCAAAGACTTGTCCCAGTGTTGGGCTGATCCGCTCATGATATCACCGCACCGCTGGCGACCAGCGCATCGATTTCATCCGGCGCAAGGCCGGCTTCGGCAAGGACTGCCATGGTGTCTGCTCCCAGCACCGGGCCGGGATCGCCGATGGCGCCCGGCGTTTCGGAAAAGGTCGTCGGAATGCCTGGATAGCGCAAGGTCCCGGCCTCGGTCTCGCGCTCCTGCCAGAACCCGGTTTCGACCAGATGCGGATCGTGCAGCAGTTGATCGAGCGAGGCGATGGGCGTGGCCGGAATCTCGGCACGGCGGAACAGGTCCATCCATTCGGCGGTGGTGCGCATGGCGAGTTCGCGCGCGACGCTGGCCAGCACCTCGCCGATATTCTCCGTCCGGCTGCGCAAGTTGGCGAACATCGGGTCCTGCGACCAGGGCGGGTTGCCCAGTTCGCGGAAGAACGCCTGCCACTGCTTGTCGTTGTAGATCATCACGCCGACATGGCCATCGGCAGTGCGATAGGGCCGGCGCGATGGCGATGTGGCGCGCGGATATTCGGGCGGGCCTTGCGGGGGATCGAACAGCGCTCCGCACAGGTGTTCGACGCTGGCGAAGGATACCATCGTCTCGAACATCGGCACTTCCACCTCCTGCCCGATCCCGCTGCGTTCGCGCGCAAACAGCGCGGCGATCACCGCATAGGCCCCGGTCAACCCGCTGACCTTGTCGGCGATGACATTGGCGACATAGGTCGGCTCTCCGCCCGAAAGCCGCGCCTGCAGATCGACCACGCCCGATGCGGCCTGCACGATATCGTCATAGGCCGGGTAATCGCGGTACGGCCCGTTGCGGCCATAGCCATAGAGGTTGGCATAGATGATCTTCGGATTGGCGGCGCGCAGCGCTGCGTAGTCCAGCCCCAGCCGGGCAATCGCCTGCGCCCGCATCGAATGGATGAACACGTCTGCGCCTTCCGCCAGCCGCAGCACCGCATCGCGTGCCGCCACCTGCTTCAGGTCGAGCGCCAGGCTGCGCTTGCCGCGATTGACGTTGAGGAACATGGCTCCGCGCCGTGCATCGGGGCCGGGCGGAATCGCACGGGTGGTATCGCCCGCCGGGCCTTCGATCTTGATGACGTCCGCGCCCAGATCGGCAAAGATCTGCGTGGCATACGGCCCCATCAGCACGCTGGTGAGGTCCAGCACGCGCACGCCGGCCAGCGGGCCCTTGCCCCGTCCGCTCATGCGTTGTCTCCATGGGGCCGCAGGGCGGTGACGCTCTGTTCGAGGAAGTTCAGCAGCGGATCGATCAGGCTGTCGTCCGCAGCTCCGGTAAGGTGGGCAATGCGCATCCCCTCCATCAACACCTGCGAAAGCGCCATGGCAAGGCGCAAGCGTTCGGGCTGGCTGATCCAGTCAGGGTACAGCTGGCCGGCCAGGTCCTGGAACCGCTGGGCGAATTCGGCCTGCAGCGGCAGCAGGATGGCGGCAAGGCCTTCGTCCGTGCGCGCGGCCATGGCCAGTTCCTGAAAGGCGATGAAGCCGGGCTTCTGCAATTGCTGCCAGTACCCGCGCACCATCGCCCGCACATCGCCGGTATGCGCCTCGGACGCGCGGCGGAAGGCGTTGAGCCGCCGTTCGTGCAGTTCGACGATGGTCGCCCGGATCAACGCATCGCCATTGGCAAAGTGATGCAGCATCGCCCCGCGCGAAAGGCCCGCCTCGGCCGCCACCAGCGGGGTCACCGTCTTGGCATAGCCGTATTTGACCAGGCACGATATCGTCGCCTCGATCAGCCGCGCCTGCGTGGCCGCGCTCTTGCGAATCTGCCGGCCCGGACCACCATCGGCCGGCACCGGATCGGCTGCAAATGTGGACCGCTGTGCTGCAAGCGCCATCTGTTTCCTGTCAGCCGCCCGCGCGGCCTCTCCCCAACTGCCCGGTCTTGCTCATGCTGCCGGATCCATGCTCCCGGGCACCATGCGCCACACGAAAAAAGCATGCAAGCATGTTTTTTTGTTTGCACTCTGCAGGGGCTGCAATAGAGTGACCGGCCAGGGAGACACGGATGATGCGGCTTGCGCAGCGCCAGCCATGGCGCGCGCTGCATCAAGGACAGCAGCCGGGCGATTGCGCCGGGCTTGCCGCTCCGCCCGATCTCCGCGTGTGGACGTTTGAAAGGGCAGGACATGGATCTCGGGCTGCAAGGTAGGAAGGCCATCGTCGTCGGCGGCGCGCGCGGCATCGGCTATGCCGTGGCGGAAATCCTTGCCCGCGAAGGCTGCGACGTGGCGCTGAGCGCGCGGGGTGAGGATTCGGTCAAGGACGCGGTCGCTTCGCTATCGCGCTATGGCACCAAGGTGGTGGGCAAGCCGGTCAACGTGAAGCGCGCCGACGAATACAAGGCGTGGATGGAATGGGCGATCGAGGCGCTCGATGGCGTCGATGTGCTGATCCCGTTGAGTTCCGCCAGCGGCGGCATCGGCAGCGAAAAGTATTGGCACAACGCCTTTGAAACCGATGTGCTCGGCCCGGTCCGCGCGATCGAGGCGGCGATCCCTGCAATGACCGAACAGCAGCGCGGATCGATCGTGCTGGTGGCCACCACATCCGCGCTTGAGGCGATGGGCGGCCCGCAGGCCTACAACGCAATGAAGGCCTCGCTCATCACCTATGGCAAGCAGCTGGCGCTGGCCCATGGCAAGGACGGCATCCGCGTCAATGTCGTGTCCCCCGGCCCCGTCGAGTTCGAGGGTGGCAACTGGGACATGATCAAGGGCACGATGGAAAAGTTCTACAATGCGCAATTGCGCCAGCAGCCTTCGGGGCGTCTGGGGCGGCCCGAGGAAGTGGCGCGCGCCATTGTCTTCCTCGCCAGCGAAGCAGCCAGCTGGTGCAACGGTTCACACCTTGTGGTCGATGGCGGCTTTACCAACCGGACGCACTTCTGATGTGGGATACCGCACGGATGGATGTGAAGCGCGTCGTGGACGTGATCCGCGTCGATCCGGCGGATTGCGTCGGCGGGACCCCGGTGGAAAAGGCACCCGATCCCGATCTTGGCACCGACATTATCCCGGCAGAGCGGTACTATTCCGAAGAGTTCATGAAGCTGGAGTGGGAGCGGGTCTGGTCAAAGGTCTGGCTGCTGGGCGGTCGGGCCGATGATATACCCAACCCCGGCGATTACATCTGCACCGATATCGGCAAGGAATCGGTGCTGATCGTGCGCCAGCACGATGGTTCGATCCGCTGCTTCCCCAATGTCTGCCTGCATCGCGGCAACCGGCTGCGGCCCGAGGGGCTGGGCAATGCCGAACAGTTCCGCTGCATGTACCACCACTGGACCTATGGTTTGGACGGGGCGATAGAGCGGCTGCCCGATCTGTGCACGTTCCAGCAGGGCGGGCCTCCCGGCATGACCCTGCCCAGCCTGCCGGTGATCGAATGGAACAGCTTCGTGTGGTTCTCGCTCAACCCGCAGGTTGAGCCGTTCGACGATTTCATATCGCCGCTGAAGCAGCATCTGGAGCCCTATCACCCCGAACGCATGGCGTGGAAACGCGATGTGACGGTGGAGTGGGACTGCAACTGGAAGGCCTCGGTCGATGCCTTCAATGAAAGCTACCATGTGCAGGGCATCCATCCGCAGCTGCTCTATTACCTGCACGATCTCGACATCCAGATCGATTGCTACGAGCGCCACAACCGCTACCTGATCCCGTTCGGCGTGGTCAGCCCGCGCGTCCGCA
>JAPLPG010000151.1 GCA_026400375.1 Novosphingobium sp.
CTCGCGGATCTGGCCCAGCCCGCACAGGATGCGGCCATACGTCTGGTCGCGCGTCACGCCCAGCCGCAGGTTTGGCCGCGCCACCTCGATCGGCTCCTGGCTGCGATCCTGCGAGAAGCAATCGGCAATCTCGCTTTCTTCCACCAGAAAACGGATGTCCGGCCCAGCGCTTTCCGCCTCGTCAAACTCCTGCGCGCCGATCTGCGCCGCTGGAAGCGTGAGGAACACGACGGCATCGCGCGTATCCAGCGGCACGTCCAGCGGCGGCGGCGGCGCCATGTCATCGGGGATCGAAAACGGCGTCCCGTCGGGCATGACTCCCTTGGCGCGCACGAGAATGAACTTGCCGATCGCGGCAAGATCCTCGTCCATCTCGACCTCGGTCAAGCCCCAAGGGTGCGGGCGCAGCGAATCCGCGCGGGCGCGCAATTGCCCGAGCAGCGCACGATCGGCCTGCTGGAAATGTTGCGGGCGAAGAAACTGCCCCTCTCGCCAGGCAACACGACTTCCGAACGACATCTGCCCCCCCCGATAATCAGCAGGATACTGTAAAGCACAGCTTCACCCGCCGCAAAAGCGTGGTTATAGCTGCAAGCGAATATTTAGACGCAACTTGTTCCGCTTCGAGAGGAGAATTGTGTTGAGCGATGATTCTTTCGATCCAAAACAATGGGTGAAGCAGGCCCCTGTCCCGTCCCCCGCCCAGCCCCCGGCGAGGGATGGCACGACCGAAGGCGCCGACGCGCTGAGCGACTTCTGGCGCGAGGCGGCTGGCCCGGCCACAACCGTCGCCAATGCTGCAGCACCAGTTCCGCGAAATGCGCGCAAAAAGCTGCAGCAAGGCACTGATCGCCGCCTGCCGCTGGCCATCGCCGGATCGGCTGTCCTGCTCATCATCGGCGCGGTCGGAGCATGGGCTACGCGCAGCAATGGCCCGCAGCCGGCGATCCTGCCTGTGGCCGGCCCCGAAGCCAGCGGCGGGTTGCAGGAACGCGCGCTCAACCTTGCCGGGCCGGGCCAATTGGTCAGCGCCCTGGTCGGGGCAGGAGTCCGCCCGGACGACGCCTCTGCGGCCGCTGCCGCCGCTGCGCCCTATCTCGCCAGCGGCGGCGAAATCCATGCGATCCTGGTTCTTGCCACCGGCGACGGCGGCGCCATGCTGCAGCAACTGCGCGCCGTTCACATCGATGGTTCGGGCGTCACCCTCGCCCGCAGTGCCGATGGCAGTTATGCCGTTACCCCCTTGCTGGCCAGCGTTTCGCGCAAGATCGAGGTGCTGCGCGGCGAGATCGACAGCGACAGCTTCTATTCGTCGGCCGTGTCCGCCGGCCTCATCGACTCGCTCATCCCGGAATTCATCAACGCCTTTTCCTATGACTTCAACCTCGCTTCCGAAGTCAGCCCGGGCGACGTGTTCGAGGTGGCTTTCGATCAGGAGGTCAACGCCGATGGCCAGGCCGTCGGGCAGCCGAAGCTGCTGTTTGCCCAGCTTACCACGCCGCAAAAGAGCCTTGCGCTCTATCGCTTCGAAGTGCCGGGCGGCGAAGCGGGCTGGTTCGACGGCAACGGCGCGACCACCAAGCGCGGCCTGATGCGCACCCCGGTCGATGGCGCGCGCATTTCGTCCAAGTTCGGCATGCGGTTCCATCCGGTGCTGCACTACAACAAGCTTCACGGCGGCACCGATTTTGCCGCGCCCATCGGAACGCCGATTTATGCTGCGGCGGACGGCGTGATCGAATTTGCGGCGATGAAAGGGGCCAACGGCAACCTGACCATCCTGCGCCACGACAATGGCTGGGAAACCTACTACCTGCACCAGAACGTGTTCGAGCCCGGCATTGCCGCCGGGGTGCGCGTGACGCAGGGCCAGCATATCGGCGATATCGGAACGACCGGCCGGTCGACTGGGCCGCACCTGCACTACGAAGTCCACATCAATGGCGAGCGGGTTGATCCGCAGAGCATTCCGGCAGACGAAAGCAGCCGCAAGCGCATCGAAGGTGCCACCTTGCAGGCGTTTCTCAAGGAGCGGGATCGCATCGATGCGGCGCGCAGCCAGGGCACGTCCTGAACTCAGGCACCTGGCGCCACCGCTGCGGTGCGCTTCCCGACGAGCAGCGGCAGGATGACGGCGCAGAGCACCACGGCGGCGCCGATGCTGGCATTCAGCCCTTCATCGCTGCCGCCCCACCAGGGACTGCCCACCAGATCGAAATCGAGGATCGATCCGAACAGTTCGTTGCCGGGATTGGGCACGAGGCCGAACACCGAATCCTCGCTCGCATTCCAGGCGGCGTGGGCCATGATCGGGGCCACTATGCCGCCGCTGCGCAGGGCCAGCAGCCCGAACACCGCCCCGGCCAGCGCAATGACGAGCATCGACAGCGGCTGGCGACCACCGCCAATCAGGTGAAACGCCATGAACGTGACGGAGCTGCCGAGAACCCCGGCCCATCGCCCGATCCGCTGCACCAGCACCGGCTGCAACCATCCCCGGAACAGGACCTCTTCCATCGCCGACTGGACCAGCGTCAATCCGATCCCGACCAGGACCAGTCCGCCAAGCCCGGTGGCCGCACGACCTGGCACCGTCGCTCCGTTCAGCCAGCTCATCAGCAGCGCGAAGGCCAGCCCGCCAGCCCCCACGACAAGGCCCACCGAAGCCCAGGGCAAGGGAGCATTGCCTGCGCGCAGCACTTTTGTTCCGCCCAGCCACCCGGCCAGCAGTGCAAAGGGCAAAAGCGGCCCGTAGAGCAGCAGGGTGAAGGCTGCCAGAACACTGGGCGTTGCTTCCGCCCCCAGGATGTCCGGCGCCAGATAGACAACGATCAGCACCCAGCCCCACGTCAGCAACAGCCCAAGCCCGATCGCAGCCCATTGCCGCCAGGCTGCCACGGGCGCGCCAGCGGGTGCGGTGCCGTCAGCCAATTCTGGTTGCGCCATCGAACAGCATTCCTTCGGCCAAGCGGTAATGGTGGAGTGCGGTGCCGCCTGCAGATTCAACCGAGAACTGCTGAACGCCTGCAAACCAGGGCACGCGCTCTTCGGCCGTGGCGGCACGGATATACGTGTTGAACACGCGCGGATCATAATACCGGAACAGCACGATCATGCCGTCCGGCAGCTTTGCCTGCAAAAAGCGGCGCAAATGGCGGTGCAACTGGTCAATCGGCAGGTCGGAAAGGATCATGATCCCCCAGCTTGCGCCATGGCCGTGCTGTTGCCAGATGCCCAGCAGAGGCTCCGCATCGTCGATCCGCACCAGCCACGGCGATGCCGCCAGCAGCTGCGGATCAAGATCGCGCCCCTTGAACAGGCACATGTGATCGCGACAGGATCGCACCAGGTCGACCAGTCGCGGGTCCTGCGCGCAATCGATCACGGCATACCAGGCGGGGGCCATCGCGCGCAGCCTAGCCGATCTGGGCCTTGCTGCACTGTTCGCAGAACGGAAGGCCCTCCTTGGCGGCACCGATCATTGCCTTGGCCATGTCGGCAAAGGCGGTGCCCTGCCCTTCCACGCCGATCGGCAGATTGACCAGCGCCTGGGCCAGACCGCCAAGGCTGGCGCTGCCGGCATCGCCGATGAGCACATTCATCTGGCCCAGCACGATCACGCCGCCATGCGCGGTCATGTCGCCCATCCGTGCCGCCGGGCTGCCTTGAACAAGGACGGTGAAGGAGCCGAGCGCGATCACATCGGGGGGGCCGACGCAGACAGCCTTGTCGCCGATCCGGGCCTGCGGCAGGCATCCGGTCAGCACCTTGATCGCGGCAGGTGGCAGGATCGGACCGCCAACGTGCGGCACCGTCCCGTTGACCATAGGGCAGGTGTGCATGTCAGTAATGCGCGCGGCAGGTTTACCCATAACGCCTATCCTTGATCGTCAAGCCGTTGCTTGCCGTGCGCAAGATCACACCATAGTTCGTTTTATTGCAAGAACGCTGTAGTCCGAACGCGCCAAGGCGGGGACGGCGCCCGGATCATGCCGGGATCGCCGCCCGCCCACTGCCACTTGGCGGCGCGTTAACGACCAGCCGTTGCCATGCCCCTTGCCGCCGGGGTTGCCGCCACCTGCGGCTCCGCACCGCGCGGCTCCAGCGCTGCCCTTGCCTGTCCGTTCAGCAGCGACTTCTGCGCATCGCCGACGAGCACGAACGCGCCCCAGAACAGCGGATGAGAGCTGTTGCGATTGCTCATCAAAGACACTTGCGCCTTCTGCAGCGCGCCACCAATGGTGTTGGTGCGGGCATTGGCGTAGAAATCCGTGATAAGCTGCACGCTCTCACCCGCGTCCGAAATCGGCCAGTAGGTTGAAAGCACGGCCTGCGCACGCGCTGCCAGGAACGCGCGAACAAGTCCGTCGAGCGAGGCGCCGACATCTTCCTGCCCGGCTGCGCGGGCGGCACCGATCTTGACCCCGGCCGAAGTATCGCAGGCGGACAGCACGACAAGGTTCGCGTCAAGCCGCAGCTGCGCCACTTCCTCGAACGAGAGGATGCCGTCGGAATTGCTTTCGCCGATTGTCGTGACCAGCGCCGGGGGCGCCTTGGCACAGCCCCACTGGCCTTCAGTCAGGCCGTGGGTGGCAAAGTGCAGCACCTGGAACTGATCGAGGTCGGTGCGGCTGCGCACGTTGGTGTCGGTAAACTCCGCGCCGATCACTTCGGGCGCGTTCGGCACGCCAAGCGCGGCCGTGGCTTCCTTCAGCTCGTCCGCATCGATCGGCTGGAGCATGCGGCTGAGTTCCGCCACCTTGCTCAGCTCGACCTCGCAACTCGTGCCGATGCTCACCATCATCCCGCCTGCGCTGGCTTGCACCATTGACGGCTGATGCTGGGCAAAACCGATGAACGGATAGGGTGCCTTCGACGGTGCCAGATTGCGCGAAACGATCAGCGACCGCGGGGAAAGCGCGGTGGAGAGCGCCAGCTTGCGGGCGAGGAAGCTCACAGCCGTGTAGTTGTAGGGGTCCTTGCGCCGATTCTTGGCAAACGTCGCTGCCGAAGCATCGTCGGTAACCAGCACGCCGATCGGCAGGGTATCAAGCACGCCGGAACCGTCGACCACCAGCGCTGAATAGCCCGCAATGCTGCTGGCCGCAGGGCCGAGCAGCAGCTTGTAAAGTGCGTTGGCAGCCGAAACGGAGAAGACGGGGACGGTTTCATCGCCACCCGTGATCGACGCGCGCACGGACTTGATCAGGGGTTCGATTTCCACTGCCGGGCGTGCAACGCGGTAGATGCGCGTGCCGTTGGCATCGATCAGGGCGCCAAAGACGTAGCCGCCGACCTTGCTCAACTTCAGATAGCCCTCGCCGGGCTTCAGCACGGCGCGGATCTCGGCCGTGGAGGCCGGGGTATCGACGACCTGCCGGAATGAACCGTTGGCCGCCAGTTCGTTCTGCATGGCAAGCGAACGGTTTTCCAGTTCGGCCCTGCGCGCTTCCAGTTCGGTGATCTTGGCAGCGTCCGCGCCCGAGGCAATCTCGAAGCGCAAGCGATTGATTTCGCGCTCCACTTCCTGCCGGTCCTGAACCTTGGCGGCAAGCGCCGGATCCGACGCGATCAGCGACTGCAGTTCGACGAACTGGCGCGCGATCGCCGGAGTTGACGCTGCCTGCAGCGCGCGGAAGAACCGCTCGGGCGAGGCACCATCCGGCCGTCGCGCCGCGTCGTTCACCAAGGCATCGAGATAGCTGCGCGTCTGGGCGGGAAGCCCGCCAACCCCGGCGTCGGCCGAAATAAGGCTGGTCACCGCATCGTCGAACTGGGCCAGCACTTCATCGGCCGATCCGCCACCGCCCGACAGCACCGCCGCGCGCTCAAGCTGAACTTGCGCCAACGCCGGGCCATTGTCGCCAGCGTCCTCGGCAAGGCGCAGATATCCGATGGCCTTGTCCAGCGAAGCCAGCGATCCCGTCCGGTCCCCCCCGCGCAACAGCATGCGGGCGCGTTGCCGTTCGATGCGGGCGGCCAGCCACAGCAACTGCTGCTGCGGGATCGGCTGCTTGCGCAATGCCTCGAAGCTTGAATCCGCCAGCGCCAAGGCCGCTGCGGCTTCTTCAGGCCGGTTCTGGCCGAGCAGCGCCACGCTGCGCGCCCAGCCCGCCTGCGCGTCGATCACCAGCTGCGTGCGGCTGCGATTGTCCCAGGCCGATGCCAGCGCCGATCCGGCAGAGCCGCCTTGGGGCGCTTCGTTCAGCTTCTGAACCTCGCGCGTATCCAGCAACGGCTGATTTTCCGGTGCTGCGTTCATCCCGGCCATGTCCAGCGCCGAGGCCGCGATGCCGAACTCACGCTTGTTGATCAGGTGCAGGGCCGCATAGTTGCGGCTCTTCATCTGCAGCACGTCGGCCCCGGGAATGCCGGCATTCTGGCTTAGCAAGGCATTCGCACGGCCGAAGAAATCATCGGCGGAATCAAAGAAGCGCAAGTTCGAGTCTGCCAGACCCGCCAGCAACAGCAGATCGATCCGCGTTGCCGGTGCGGTATCGGCGGGCAAGCGTGCCAGGGCGTCGCTGACGATGCGCGCGGCATCCAGATGCAAGCCTTGGCGCACAAGCCGCAAGCCCTGCTGCAACGCGTCCTCGGCATTGGCCACCGCACCTGCGGTTGACGTGTTTATCGCCGGCGCCGGCGCGAGAACGCCAATCTCGACGGTCGCTGTCGTCGCGCGGCCACGGTCGTTGTTGGGCGCCGCTACGCGTGCAAGAAAACGCAGGCCTTCTTCAGCCGGACCCTGCGCCACGGCAATGGCGCTTGACGAAAAGATCCGGCCATCGCGCGAGAACCGCGTTTCGACCGTTTCCTGCCCAAGCAGCTTGTCAAAGCAGCGGCGGGCGGTTGCCGGCCCGATACCGGGAATTGTCACGGCCATGCCCGGCCCGCAATCCAGCAATTTATCGACCGCATCGAGCGTGCTGCTGCGCACCGACCGGATGATCCCGAGGTAGCGGTTGGCGGTGGGCCCGCGGCAGGTGAACGTATAGCTGCCCTTGAAAGCGTCCTCTTTCCAGAACGGCGTCGCCACGCAAGGATTTCCCGCGCCATTGCGGCCAAGTTCAAGCTGGTCCGGCAGTTCGGCGGTCTTGGCCGCAACCGGTGCGGCCGAAACCGCAAGCGCCACTACCGAGAGTGAGGCCAGAAACAAGCGCTTCATCAGTTGCCACCCTTCTTCTGTACTTCGCAGTTGCCATTGGGATCGCTGCATTCAATCGGAGTCATCGGAAGTTCGCCCAGGCCGAAGGATCCTACGTCATCGAACAGCGAATCGTTGTTGGTGCCGACCAGCGGATCGAACGGCACCTGGAAGTCCGGCTTGACCGTGAAGATCGATGTCCGGATGGTATCGAGCGCCGTCAGCGAAGGCGTAAGGTTCTGCACCGACTGGCAGTTTCCGCCTCCGATCACGCAGCCGTTGATCCGCGATGCGCTGATGTTGTCGTAGTGCGCCAGCGGCGGGTTGCCGAGCAGCGCGGTGGCCGCGTTGACGATGCCGTTGATCGAACCGAACAGGGCGAACACCGGCTGGGTCGCACCGCTCTTGATGTCGAGCGCGATGGCCTGCGGATTGCCGTTCCCCAGGTTCACCCCGGTCGCCAGCAGGCTGAGCGAGGCATCGCTGGTGTTCTGGAACATGGCGAAGTTCGAGAACGTCACCTTCATCGAACCGACATCGATCATCGCCTGGCCAGTACCGCCAACGTTGTTGTACAGCGAACTTCCCGGCGTCAGGTTCAGGCGGCTTGCCTCTACGGCCGAGCCGGGCCCGCTGATCGCCTGCAGATCGTTGGCAAACGCCGCCGTGCCGCCGACGATGTTCGCCGCCGTAAGTTCGAGCACCCCGCCATTGCTGGTGATCGATCCGCCGGTCGCGCCAGTCCCGGTCTGCAACCGGATGATCGAGTTGGGATCGGTGCTGCCACCAAGCTTGAGCGTCGTGCCGGCACCGAAGCTGATGCGTCCGGTGATGTCGATACGCTTGCCGTTGGCCAGCACCCGCACCGTCTTCGGCACTGCAAAATCCACCTGCTTGATCTCGACGTTATCGCTGCCATCGGCCCCGAGGGTCAGCGTGTCAGTCGCCCTGAGCAGGGCGGTCTCGGCGCGATTCAGCACGAACTTGCCGGTCTCGGATGCCGCACTGCCGCCAATCACCAGATTTCCGCTGCCGGAGTTGGTGATGTCGATCGTGCGGGCGTCGACAGCGCCGCCGATCATCGCATCGGTGGCCGAAAGCCTTATTGCGCCCACAGCATTTGCGCCTTGCGCCAGCGCAACCGGGCCAGCGACCGTGATCGCGATGTCCGTGGCCGAGGAGATCTCGCGGTTTGCGGTAAAGCCCTTGCCGGTCGCCGTGATCGATCGTCCATTCGCCGCACCGATCGTCGTGGTCGTGCCTGAAGCCAGCGTCACCGCCGATTGCTTTGCCGGACCCCCGTTCAGCGTCGCACTGCCCAGCGCGATCGCGCCGGTGGTTGCCGTCAGCGCCAGCGGATCGCCGCCAGTGCCATCGCTGTCCGATGTCAGGGCCATGCCCGTTGCGCCTTCGCTGATCGATCCGCCCGTGCTGGTGATCGAGACGCCCCTTGCCGCCTTCTGCACCTGGCCCTGAACCTTGCCCAGGGTCACGTTGCCAGTCGTCGCCACGGTATAGCTGCCGCCAGCCGTGACCGTGCCGATCGTGGCGGTGGTGCCCAGGATGCGGGTGTCCATGCCGGACTTGATCGCACCGATGTCGCTGGCACCCGCGCGAACGAAGACCGAGCCTGTGGTCGCCTCGACAGAGTCCACCGTGACCGAAGCCACCGGACTGTCGAAGAACCCGCCGATCTCCACGCTCTGCCCGGCCAGGATGCTGTCTGCCGTAACCGCGCCCGGGGTATTGATCTTCACCGACCCGAAGGGCTGCGACGTCGCCGTCACGGTCGTGACGCTGACCGGCCCGTTCGACAGGATCGATGCGACATTGGTCGTCGTGATTGCGCCGGTTGCGGTAAACGACCCCAGCCCGTTGCCGCTGAACGTTACGGCATTCACCTTGCCAACCGTGGTGGCGCCGGTGGATGCAACCGCTACCAGCGATTGGCGAGCCGGTCCGCCGTTGATGGTCGACGAACCCAGCGCGATTTCGGTCGCCGAGAGGTCTACCGTCTCGC
>JAPLPG010000059.1 GCA_026400375.1 Novosphingobium sp.
AAGGCAGGTTTTAACCTTTGTCGCTGTTTGTTTAGTTTGCCCCCCTTCTCCCACACGATGCTCTTCCGATCTTGGCAAGCGTGCCCGATTCGGGCGGAGAGTTGCGGTCCTGCGTGACCAGCGCGGCAACATCGAACGCCGCGCACGATCGCAGGATGGCGCCGACATTGTGCGGATCGGTCACCGAATCGAGCAGGACGATGGTGCGGCCGTCGGCCTCATCGAGAATGTCGTCGAGCACGACATCATCAAGCGGCGCGCAATCGAGCACGAGGCCCTGGTGCGGCGCATCCTTTGCGACGAGTCGCCCAAGGTCGGCACCTTGCGCATATTCGACAGGCAGCGACGACGGCAGTTCGGCATCGTGATGATCGAGCATCGCCTGGATCGCCTCGCGCGTGCCCCACAGTTTTTTCGCATCGCGGTTGGGATTGGTCAGCGCCGCTTCGATCGCGTGGCGGCCCCACAGGCGAATGGTGCCGGCACTGCCGCGCCCGGAGCCCCGGCCGCCCTTGTTGCGTCCGGCGCGGCCACGCAATGCGCGGCCTTTGGGTTGATCGTCATGACGCGGCATCGGGGCACCTTTTCATAAAAGCGATAAAATTTCGTGCCGCGCATGCCAGCCTGCCCATTGACAGGCAAGTCCCGCTTCGCCAAAGGGACCGCCTCTCGGCCGGACGGGCTTTTCGGAGCCCCGCAAATTCGGCTTTCTTTTCGAAGAAAACCGGCACCGGCAGCACTGGTGTGGACAGGTGGCCGAGTGGTTAATGGCAGCAGACTGTAAATCTGCCCGCGAGAGCGTACGCTGGTTCGAATCCAGCCCTGTCCACCACCCCCCTTTCATGATGCCAAACATCCGGCGCGTGCCCGACCCCAGGCAAGGCGCCGTGCATTTCGCGCCAGTTATCAAGGTTTTGGGCAAGTTTGCTTGTCCCGGCCAGTGCCAGCGCCTAGATGAAGGGAATGTCCGGAGAAATACTCGATAACCGTGGTCGCGGTTCCGCCGGTTGGTCGTGGCCTTCCATTCATCCCGAAGGACGCAAGTTCGGCCTGATTGCCGCCGCCATCTGTGCAGGCGCTGCCTTCATGGCGTGGGAGACGATTGCCTGGCCGATGGCCTTCCTGACGCTGGGGGTGCTTGCCTTTTTCCGCGACCCGGTGCGCGTCACGCCACGGGACGAACGGTGCGTGGTATCGCCCGCAGACGGTCTGGTCACGCTGATCCAGAAGGTATCTCCGCCGCGCGAACTGTGTGCCGACGATGGATCCGGCGTGCGCGGCATGAGCAGCGAGCCGGTGACCCGGGTGTCGATCTTCATGTCGGTGTTCGACGTGCACATCAACCGATCGCCGATTTCAGGCACGATTCGCCGCGTGGTCTACATCCCCGGCAAGTTTCTCAACGCCGATCTCGACAAGGCCAGTGACGAAAACGAACGCCAGCACTTCCTCGTGGAGCGGGGCGACGGCGTGCAGATCGGGTTCACCCAGATTGCCGGGCTGGTCGCGCGGCGGATCGTGCCTTTCGTGAAAGGTGGAGACATCGTGGCATCGGGCCAGCGCATCGGCCTGATCCGGTTTGGCAGCAGGGTCGATATCTATCTGCCCGCATGCACCGAACCCAAGGTGATGATGGGGCAGGTCACCGTGGCCGGTGAAACGATCCTCGCCGAAATCGGCGAAACTCCGATGCTCGAAGGCATAGCCCAATGATCGATAACGAGAACTTCGACGAAGCCGAAGCGACTGCCGGCTCCGAAAGAGCCGCCGGGCGTCGTGGACGGCTGCCGGGCGGGCTGACGCTGCGCGCGATGACGCCCAATGCCATTACCACCGCGGCACTGTGTTCCGGCCTCACCGGGATCCGCTTTGCCGTAACCGCAGCGTCGGGCTCCGACCCTGCGCAAGTGGCAGACGATTGGCGCAAGGCGGTGGCCGCCGTGATCATTGCCGGACTGCTCGATGGCCTTGATGGACGCATCGCGCGCCTGTTGAAGGCGCAATCGCGGTTCGGTGCCGAACTGGACAGCCTTGCCGACAATGTTTCGTTCGGTGTGGCCCCGGCGCTGATCCTGTTTCTGTGGTCGTTGCAGGAAGTGCCGCGCCTTGGCTGGTTTGCGGCGTTGTCGGTGGCCATTGCCTGCGCGCTGCGGCTTGCCCGGTTCAACGCACGCATCGATCTGGAAGAGCAGCCGCACAAATCCGCCGGGTTCCTGACCGGCGTTCCGGCACCTGTCGGGGCAGGGCTGGCGTTTCTTCCGCTCTACCTGTGGATCGCGACCGACAATCCGCTGTTCCGCGAACCGCTTCTGGTCGGCCCCTGGCTGGTGCTGATCGCGTTCCTGATGATCTCCAACGTGGCAACGCTGAGCTGGACGTCAATCCGGCCGCGTCGCAATGTGCGGCTGGAGCTGATGGCGCTGACCGGCCTGGTCATCGCCGCGCTGTTGACCGAACCGTGGTGGACGCTGTCGGCAATCTGCGTGGTCTATCTCGCAATGGTCCCGGTGGGGATGCTGCGCTACGCCAAGGTCAGGCGGCAGCGCGCAACGGCTGGCTAGCAACGGTCGCTTCGGCGATTGACCGCCCGATCCGGCGCAAGCGGCGACGGTTGGGCGATGCCGAAACGCCGGGAACGGCGGGCGCGCCGTGGCTGGTGATCTGCACGAGGAATTCGCGGTCACGCCGCAACGAGCGGTACTCTGCGAGCAAGGCCGCGATCTGTGCCTTGCGGCCCTGCATCGTTACCATGATGGCAATGATGGCAAACGCCGCCGCAACGACGAAAACAGCTGTGCAAACCAGAGCGAGCATGGCGCGAATCCTTAAGCTTCCGTTTCCCCCGGTCTGTTCCCGATGTTGCCGGATAGACCTGTGGAAAACTTGTGAATTGCGTTATGGTTCCAAAAGCCCGGAACCGATTCGGGTATGAGGCTAATGTTCTCCTTTTGTTCCATCGCGTCAAGCGTGAACGTTGCGGGACGGCATGGCTCTGGCCCACCTGACTGGAATTAGGCCGGAATTTCTTGCAAATCCGCGCTGGATTTTATCAAAGTCCTGCTTTATGCGCCGCACCGTCGTGCAAATGGCTGGCATTGTGCCGGTCAGGGTGTGCGGCAATCCACACGGGAAGCATTCACACCGGTGCCGACAGCGGGATCTCCGCAACGGTTCCAGCTTCCCGGAGGTTCAACCGGAAAGGAATTACCTATGGCGGCACCTGTCGTCACCATGCACCAGCTGATCGAATCGGGCGCGCACTTCGGCCACCAGACGCATCGCTGGAACCCGAAGATGGAACGCTACATCTTCGGCGCGCGGGCTGGCATCCACATCATCGATCTCTCGCAG
>JAPLPG010000302.1 GCA_026400375.1 Novosphingobium sp.
CCGGATCAACTTTCTTGAGCGCAAGGACCTCCTCGAACACGGTGAGTGCGACAGGCGTGTTAAGGTAATCCGAACCGGCGGATTCAAAGCGTTCGAGGAATCGCGCGAAGTTCATCCCCGGCACGGGGAGGGGGACCATCGCAGATGGTGGAGGGGCACCGTCGGGCGTGCCGGAGGGTGCCCCTTCACCACCCCGCGGGTGGTCCCCCTCCCCCATTGAGGGAGGAATGCGCGCCTTCAACTGCTCGCTAGCCATCACCATCCGCTTCAACCGCGTCAGCGCCGCTGCCAGCCCTTCCCACGAAAACTCCAGTTCACTGCGGTAATGCGCCTGCAGGCACATCATGCGGTAGGCCAGCGGGTGGTAGCCCTTGTCGATCAGCAGTTGCAGCCGCAGGAACTCGCCCGAAGACTTGCTCATCTTGCCCGAACGTTCGACGAGGAAGTTGTTGTGCATCCACACCCGCGCGCCGGAATTGGCGGGCAGGTCCAGTCCTCCGGCGCAACAGAACGCCTGATTCTGGGCAATCTCGTTGGGGTGGTGGATCTCGCGGTGGTCGATCCCGCCGGTGTGAATGTCGAACGGGAAGCCCAGCACCTCGCCCGACATCACCGAACATTCCAGATGCCAGCCCGGCGCGCCCCTGCCCCATGGCGAATCCCACTCCATCTGGCGCTTCTCGCCTGCCGGAGTCTTGCGCCAGATGGCAAAGTCGGCCGCGTTGCGCTTGCCTTCCACCGCCTCGATCCGGCCCTCGCCATCCTCGGTCTGCGCGCGCGCCAGACGGCCATAGTCGGCCACGGTGGAGACGTCGAAATAGAGGCCGCTGTCCAGTTCGTAGCAGTGCTTGTCGGCAATCCGTCCGGCAAACTCGATCATCTGCGGCACGAATTCGGTGGCGATCGTCCAGCGCGCGGGCTGGCGGATGTTCAGCGCCTTGATGTCTTCCCAATAGGCCTGCGTATAATGCTGCGCGATGTCCCAGATGGACTGCGCCTGTGCCTGCGCCATCTTTTCCATCTTGTCCTCACCGGCGTCGGCATCGTCGGTCAGGTGGCCAACATCGGTGATGTTGATGACGTGGGTCAGCTTGTACCCCTTGAACGACAGCGTCCGCCCAAGGACATCGGCAAAGACATAGGCGCGCATGTTGCCGATGTGCGGATAGTTGTAGACTGTCGGCCCGCAGGAATAAACGCGCGCCTCTGGCTCCTTGCCCGGCTCGCCGGGGGTTCCGGCGTGAACCGGCTGGAACTCTTCCAGCTGGCGGGTCAGGCTGTTGAACAGCTTGAGGGGGGCAGACGGCGCAAGTGCATGTGACATGGCACCGAGCCTTGCCCCGCCCGCGCGCCCTCGGTCAAGTCATTCGGCAATGAGGTCAGCCAACGGGCGGCAGGTCAGCCAACGGCCGCGAGCTTAGTCAGCGGGCGGCGGGTCGGCGGGCGAGTCACTCGCGGCAGGCGCCGCCAGCACGTCTGCCAGCCATTCGAACTGCGCCTTGCAGCCATTGTCGAGCAGCAGGGTGCCAAGCGCCGCGGCATCGGCGGGCACGGCTTCCGGCTCCAGCGTCACGATGCGGAACTCGGTGGCCTTGTCCGGCGTGGTCTCGTCAAAGATGCGGTATGTGCGGCCTTCCTGCGGGGTCAGAATGGTCTTGGGCCAGGCGATTCCGGCGGTGCGCAGCGGCCACTGCATCCGCACCATTTCGCCGCCCTCGCTCTCGGTCAGCCAGGTGAAGCTGCGCGCCTCGGCCCGGGCACGCCACAGATAGAGGTCGCTCCCGCGCGGTACGCACACGTTGCCGCCCTGCGCGGTATCGGCAATCCAGATGCTGACCGGCAGGACCACGTCGGCATCGCCGCTCGGCCCGCCGCGCACGGCCCCGGCCCGCACCGATGCCGGATTGCTGAGCGATCGTGCGAGCAAGGCCGCAGCGCCACGATCGCGGTTGACCGCACTGTCGATGACGAATGCGCCCGCACCTTTCAGCACCCGCGTCCCCGCCTTGTCGAGCACGGTGACGACATCACCGGCTTTCAAGGTCACGCTGGCATTGGCGGCCAGCCGCTTGCCCTTGGGATAGCTGACCGCCGATGGCCCGGTAGAGCGCACGACCACCGCCTGCGCCCATGCGGCAGATGACAGGGCCAGTGCGCCGATAGCGCCTGCCGCCAGCAGCGCCCTGATCCGCACGATCAACCGCCCGCCTTCGCCGTTGCGGCAAGGCTGGCCAGCAGATTGAGCTGCGCGGTGCAGCCCTTTTGTGCCATCGCGCTGGCGGTTTCCAGTTCATCGGCCGGCACGGTGCCAAGCACGACCGTGCGGATCGTGACCGGTGCGCCGACCGGGCTCCTGAAGGTGTAGGTCTGGCCGTCGACCACCGGCACGCTGGCTGCGGGCCACAGCTTCAGCGGATTGCCTGCGCGCCATGCCACATCGGCAGTGCTGCCATCCTGCGAGACCAGCGTGCCGGTGCCGTCCTGGGTCTTGTCCGGGCGCCACAGCACCACTTCGGCAGGATCGGCGATGCAATATGTGCCGCCCTTGCTCACGTCGACGTACCACACGTTGGTCGGGCCGACCGGCGCGGCCACAACCGGCGCGCCGCCCTGGCCGCGCACGGCTCCGGTGCGGGTGCGGGCCGCGCCGCCGCGCGCCATCATCGCGGCCAGCGCCGTTGCGCCAGTCGCGTCGCGGTTGACCACGCCGTTGAGCGTGAACGTGCCGGGCCCTGCCAGCACCCGCGTGCCCGACTTGTCGAGCACGGTAACCTGATCACCACCCTTGAGCACGACCGTAGCGTTGGCGGGCAGCTTCCTGCCCTGCGGATAGGCCCCGGCCGATGGCCCGGTTGAGCGGACCACCACCGATTGCGCCATGGCAGTGCCGGCAAAGGCCACCCCCGCCAGCGCTGCGATGCCCGCCATCCCCGCCCGGATCAGCTTGCCATCAACCCAGCCCATAACTCTCTCCTTCATCCACCTTGCCGTCATGGATCGGGTACAGCCGCCCGATCAAGTTCGCCAATGCCTCGTCCCCTTGCACCGAATCGCGCATCGCGTCTGTGAGGGCTTTCACACGGTCCGCCTCGCCCGCTGAATGCGCGGTGAGCAGTTCGCCGGACAGCGCGCGCTGCTCTGCCGGCATGTCGGGCACGGGCTCGAAAACCTGCACCGGCGTGGACCGCCCGCGCAGCACCACTTCGCCCATCGGCCGGAACCAGTCCAGCCCGGACCGCTCCGCCGCCTCGCGGCTGACCAGCACTTTTGTATCGAGCGTCTTGTTCGCGCCTTCGAGCCGGGCAGCGGTGTTCATCGCATCGCCCAGCGCGGTGTACTGGATGCGCCCCTCCCCGCCGAAATTGCCGACCACCGCCTCGCCATAATGGACGCCCACGCGCGTGCGGCCGATCGTCGGCACGCCCTCCGGCACGGCCGCGCGGAACTTCTCGCCTTCGAGGTACATTGCCCAGGCGGCCCGCACCGCGCGTTCACCATCGTCCGGATAGGCAATCGGCGCGCCCCAGAACGCCACCACCGCATCGCCCACGAACTTGTCGAGCGTGCCGCCATATTCCAGCACCACCGCGCTCAACCGGTCGAGGTAGTCGTTCAGCAGCCGCGCGATCATTTCCGGCTCGACCGCGTGGGTCAGTTTGGTAAATCCTTCAAGATCGCTGAAAAGACAGAAGATCTCGCGCTTTTCCCCATGCAGCGAAAGCCGCTCGGGATTGCGCATGATCTCTGCCGCCACCGATCGTGGCAGGTACTTGCCCAGCGCCCCTTGCGCAAATTCGCGCTGCGCCGCGTTGATCGCGCGAAGGCCCGAACTGACGGCGGTAAAGGCTATCAGCCAGCCGATCAGCCAGCCTGTGGCCGGCAGATCGAGCGTATCGAAGCCTGCCCGCTCCAACAGGAACGGCGTGACCAGAAACGCCGCAAACTGCGCGACCACGGCCAGCGCCAGCACCCAGGTGCGCGTCTGCGCCACGGCGGTCGCAATGCCCAGGCCCACGGCCAGCAGCGCCGCCAGGGCCTTGACCCACACCGCCGGCGGCGCCTTCCACGCATGGTCCAGCAGTTGCGCCAGCATCGATGCGTGGACTTCGACCCCGATCATCCGTGTTTCGCCCGTCACCGGATTGCCGGTGCGCGTGAACGGCGTGTCGAACTGGTCGAAATCGGCAAAATCGCCACCGATCAGCACATAGCGCCCCTTGACCACATCGGCCACGAACGGCGCGGTTTCAGGATCGGCCAGCAGATCGATCGGTATCTTGTCGAACACCGGCCGGTCGCTTGCGGTGGGCACGCGGTAGCGGATCGGCCCGGTATAGGTGGCAAAGCGCGAATCGGCATCGGCGCCGCTTTGCGTCAGCGCCAGTGACAGCAGCGAAGGCAGCCCCGGATATTGCCGCGGCCAGCGCCGCGCCACGCCATCGGCATCGGTTTCGAGCAGGATCGACGTCGGCCCCACCTTGGCCGTCCGCACGCTGCCTTGAAACGCCTTGAGGTCCTGCTCCTGCTCGTACGTGATCGCTTCGGGGTTGGTGCGGTTGTCGGCATAGGCGAGGAAAACCGGCGTCTGCATTCCCTTCAGCGCGGCGCGAAGCAGTTCGTCATCATCCTGCGGGCTGTCGAACAAGACGTCGATGCCGATGCCCTTGGCGCCCAGCTTGTCGATCTGCGCCAGGGCCTTGGCCAGGATGGTGCGGTCCACCGGCGAAATCTGGCCGGTCGCGCGGTTGGTATCGGCGGTATAGACCACCAGTGTCACGCGCTTGTCGGTATCGGCGGGCGGGGCAAAGTTTGCCGCGCGCAGATCGTACAGTGCGGCCTCTGCATCGCGCAGCAAGGGCAGGCGCCAGCTGCTGAAGGCGATGAACAGCGCGATCAGGATCAGGCCCAGCGCCACGATGATGCGCTGGATGCCCAGCTGGCCCAATCCGCGCAGCGCGGTGCGGCGAATATCGCTCGCCCCGGCTCCGGCTGCCTCGTTCCGCCACGGCATGTCTTGCCCCCCAAATCCGCCCATGGATCAAGGCCGGGCCATGCCACGTGCCTTTCTCCGATAATGATGCAGACCCCGCGGACGCTTGTGCGCCTCTGTCCCTGCTTAGGCGGATTGTTGCCGGATGGCCACTAAGGAACTGCGCAGAACAGGCGCAAACACAACGATTTTGTTCCGATCAGAAGCCGAGGAAGCGCACGTTGCCTTCCACCGGTTCGCGATCGCGCGGGAAGTTGTTCACGCTGGCATCTTCCACGCGATAGCCGATGGCAATGCCGCAGAAGAAGATATGCGTCTCGTCCGACACGCCGATGAAGTCCTTGATCAGCCGCGCATGCATGGCGAGGAATTCCTGCGGGCAGGAATCCAGGCCCTCTTCGCGCAGCAACAGCATGATCGTCTGCAACCACATGCCCACGTCCGACCACTGCGGCGATCCCATGCGCCGGTCGAAATAGCACAGCAGCACCGCAGGCGCGCCAAACGAGGTGACGTTGTTGCGCACGAAATCGCCACGCGCGTCGCCATCACCACGGCCAACGCCCATCGCGGTATACATCGCGGCACCCACCTGTTGCAGGCGCGCCTTGCATTCGGGGATCACTTCGGGATCGGACCAGGAATATTCGATCGGGTCCTGCATCGGCGAGACGAGCATCTTCGCCTGCAAGTCTGCCAGCGGCTGGCCGGTGATGATCGTGGCTTCCCACGGCTGGAAGTTGCACCCCGAAGGCGCCCAGCGCGCCTTGTCCATCACCCGGTGCAAGACTTCCTGCGGCACGGGATCGGGCTTGAAAACACGGATCGAACGGCGGGAAAGGACGGCTTCGCTGACGGTCATGATGCTCATGGCGGGTTAGCTGCCCGGTTAAACGGGAACCGTCAAGCGTCGTTCATTCGTCCTCGAACAAATCCGCCAGCTGTTCGATGATCGTGCCGCCCAGCTGCTCGGCGTCCATGATCGTCACGGCGCGGCGGTAGTATCGCGTCACGTCATGGCCGATGCCGATGGCCACCAGCTGGATCGGCGATTGCCTTTCGATCCATTCGATCACCTTGCGCAGATGCTGCTCAAGATAGCCGGCATTGTTCACCGAAAGAGTCGAATCATCGACAGGTGCGCCGTCGGATATGACCATCAGGATGCGACGATCCTCGGGCCGGGCCAGCAGGCGGCTGTGCGCCCACATCAGCGCCTCGCCGTCGATGTTTTCCTTGAGCAGGCCCTCGCGCATCATCAGGCCAAGGTTGCGGCGCGCACGGCGCCACGGCTCGTCCGCCTTCTTGTAGACGATGTGGCGCAGATCGTTGAGGCGGCCGGGCTGCGAGGGCTTGCCGCCGGCCAGCCACGCCTCGCGGCTCTGCCCGCCCTTCCACGCGCGGGTCGTGAAGCCGAGGATCTCGGTCTTCACGCCGCACCGCTCCAGCGTGCGCGCCAGAATGTCGGCGCTGATCGCGGCGATGGAAATCGGCCGTCCGCGCATCGATCCCGAATTGTCGATCAGCAGCGTGACGATCGTGTCCTTGAACTCCACGTCGCGCTCGATCTTGTAGGACAGCGAATGGCCGGGCGAAATCACCACCCGCGCCAGCCGCGCTGCATCGAGCAGGCCTTCTTCCTGATCGAAATCCCACGACCTGTTCTGCTGCGCCATCAACCGGCGCTGCAAGCGGTTGGCCAGCCGCGTGACCACGCCCTGCAAGCCCTTGAGCTGGGTATCGAGGTAAGCGCGCAACCGCGTCAGCTCTTCCTCGTCGCACAAGTCGGTTGCGGCCACGATCTCGTCGTACTGGCTGGTATAGGCCTTGTAGTCGAAGTTTTCGGGCAGATCGGTCCACGGCCGGTTCGGACGCGTGGGCAGCATGCCTTCCTCGCCCTCGTCGGCCATGTCGGAATCGGCGGAGTCCTCCTGCTCCTCCATGTCCTGCTCGGTGTCGGAATCCTCGTCACCTTCGCTGGTATCGCCGGCCATTTCAGAAGGTTGCTGCTCCTGATCGTCGGAGCTGGTGGGCTCTTCCTCGCCCTCGTCCTCCTGATCCTCGCCCTCGTCTTCCTGGCTGTCGTCGTCGTCCTGGCTGGCCGATTGCGTCAGGTCGAGATGCTGCAGCATGTCGAGCGCAAGCTGCTGGAACGCGCGCTGGTTGTCGAGCGACAGGGCCAGGCCCTCGATATCGTTGCCGACCCTGCTTTCGATCCAGCTGCGCACCAGCGCCATGCCAGTCTGTGCCGATTCGGGGGCTTCCTGTCCGGTCAGCTTCTCGCGCAGCAGCAGGGCAAGTGCGGTGGGCAGCGGCACGTCATCGGGTTTGCCTGCCCGGGCAATCGGATCGGAGGCCGTGCGCATCGCCACGGCCGCACCCAGGTTCTGCCGCATTCCGGCATAGGCATTGGCGCCCAGCGCCTCATAGCGGACCTGCTCCACCGCATCGTAGCAGGCACGGGCCAGCACTTCACCCGGCGCATTGCGGCCGTGCAGCGCGGCGTTGTGGTGGCGCAGGCGCAGCGCCATCGAATCGGCATGGCCGCGCGCTTGTGCCACCTGATCGGCCGGCAGGGCACGCCCCGGCATCGGCACGCGCATCGACTGGCCGGACTGCACCGGGGCATCGGCCGTCCACGCCACTTCCACTTCGGGATCAAGCGAGATGGCCCGCGCGGTGCCGGTCAGCACCGCACGGAAACGGTCGAGGGGAGTTTCGTCAGCCAATGCGCAGATGCCTGTAAGTCGGAGATATCAGCCGATCTTCTGGCCGGTCTTGGCCCAATCCGCAAGGAAGCCTTCGATGCCCTTGTCCGTAAGGACATGTTTGAACAGGCCCTTGATCACGGCCGGGGGCGCGGTGATCACGTCGGCGCCGATCTTCGCGCTTTCCAGCACGTGCACGCCATGGCGGATCGAGGCGACGAGGATTTCGGTCTCGAACGCGTAGTTGTCATAGATCAGGCGGATGTCGCGGATCAGGTCCATGCCATCGAAGCCGTTGTCGTCATGACGGCCGACGAACGGCGAGATGAACGTCGCGCCGGCCTTGGCCGCCAGCAGCGCCTGGTTGGCCGAGAAGCACAGCGTGACATTGACCTTGGTGCCTTCGCTGGTCAGCGCCTTGCAGGTCTTCAGCCCGTCGATCGTCAGCGGCACCTTGATGCACACGTTGTCGGCGATCTTGCGCAGCACTTCGGCCTCGCGCATCATCGTTGCGTGGTCCAGCGCCACCACTTCGGCCGAAACCGGGCCATCGACCAGGCCGCAGATCTCGCGCGTGACTTCGATGAAATCCTTGCCCGCCTTGGCAATCAGCGTCGGGTTGGTGGTCACGCCATCCAGCAGGCCGGTGGCGGCAAGATCGGCGATATCGGCAGTATCGGCAGTGTCGACGAAGAACTTCATGGGTCTGGCCTTCCGGGATGGGGGAGGAGCGATTCCTCGCGGGCAAACTGATTCCCCGCGCCTATAGGCAATGGCGCAGGGCTTGTCAGGCTTCATCCATACGAATTAGTCAGACTATTTGATACCAAAGGCCGCCATCAGCACCGGATCGTTGGTCGAACGCGGATCGGCACGGATCGCGGCTTCCTCACGCCCGATGGCGCGGAAGATCGCCTCGTCGGCCTGATAAGCCAGCGAACTGGCAAGGCCGCCAACGTCCACCCCGGCCAGGGCTCCCAGAATCTCGGCGACCAACGGCTCGCGGCTGACGCGGATCGCATCGTTGAACTCGGGCATCATGATCCCGACCAGGCTGGTGCCCATCTGCTGATGCAGGAAGCTGGTCGCCGCCATCGGATCGCTGCCCCGGATCAGCGCCAGCGCATCGCGCACGCCGATCGTGCGCACGGCATCGGCCACGGCGGGCGCGGCGCGGGTGGCTGCATCGAACGCCATGTCATTGAAGGCGCGCTGCAAACGGTCCTTCATCAGCGGGCCGGTGAGGATGCGGGCGAAGACGCCGCCGCGCGTGCCCATCGATTCAGGCAGGGCCAACCGGGTGACCTTGTCGTCCCAGAACCCGCCCGGCGCCAGCAACCGGGCAAAGGCGCGGTCGCTTGACAGGAACAGCAGTCGCCGCACCGCCTCTTCCAGCGAAAACCCCGGATATCCGGCACATCCGGCGATGGACAGCACGCCGATCGACGTCATGCCGCCCAGCACGGCCCGACGACCGATCAGACTGGAAACCTCAATCATGCGCTTTCTCCTCAGTTCCCTTGTCCCCGGGCTTTGCCCCCGGCATTCGCGCCCCATATAGACGGGGTAACATGAACCGCGTCCGATGCCTTGTCTTCAATGCCGCACTCGGCCCGCTCGATTACCGGGTGCCCGCCGGGATGGAGGTGGAGCCGGGCAGCGTCGTGCTCGCGCCGCTCGGCCCCCGCCAGATCATCGGCGTGGTCTGGGAAGCGGAACGGCTGCCGGCAACCGAAGTTCCGGAAAACAAGCTGCGTCCCCTGCTCCAGGTCCTTCCGGTGCCGCCGCTGCCCGCGCCATTGCGCCGCCTGATCGAGTGGACGGCGGACTATTACCTCGCCCCCCTCGCCGCCGTCGCGCGCATGGCGCTGTCGAGCAATGCGGCATTGCAGGGCGGCGGGACGGTGACCGAATACCGCCTGACCGGGCGCGAGCCGGGCCGCATCACGCCACAGCGCGCCATTGCACTCGACCTGCTCCACGATCAACAGGCCACGATCCGTGAACTGTCTGAAATTGCAGGCGTTTCCGATGGCGTCCTGCGCGGGATGGTCAACGCCGGCCTGCTCGAAGCGGTCGTCGTCGATTCGGACCGCCCCTACCCGCCCGCCGATCCCCACCACGCGGCGCCCGATCTGTCCGAGCAACAGGCGGAGGTTGCTGCCCGATTCGTGGACGCAGTGAAGGCGCGCGAATTCCGCCCCTTCCTGCTTGATGGCGTGACCGGATCGGGCAAGACCGAGACCTATTTCGAAGCCATCGCCACGGCCATCGCCGCCGGACAACAGGTGCTTGTGCTGCTGCCCGAGATCGCGCTGACCGAAACCTTCCTCAAACGGTTCGAGGAACGCTTCGGCGTGCCGCCGGTGACATGGCACAGTTCGCTGAAGGCGTCGGAACGGCGGCGTGCGTGGCGTGCGGTGTCACTAGGTGTCGCCCAGGTGCTCGTAGGTGCACGTAGCGCGCTGTTCCTGCCCTTTGCCAATCTTGGCCTCATCGTGGTCGATGAAGCGCACGAAATCTCATTCAAACAAGACGATGGCGTGCGCTACAATGCCCGGGACGTGGCCGTCATGCGCGCCCGGTTCGAAGCCACACCCGTCATCCTCGCCAGCGCCACGCCCGCGCTCGAAAGCCTGCAGATGGCAGAGCAGGGCCGCTATGAACGCGTGGTCCTTCCCGCCCGGTTCGGCGGCGCGACGATGCCCGATATCCGGGTGCTGGACTTGCGGATCGACCAGCCGGAACGCAACCACTGGATCGCCCCGCCGCTGGTCGAGGCGCTGAAGGATCGGCTCGACAAGGGCGAACAATCGCTGCTGTTCCTCAACCGCCGCGGCTTTGCCCCGCTGACGTTGTGCCGCGCCTGCGGATACCGTTTCCAGTGCCCCAACTGTTCGGCCTGGCTAGTCGAACACCGCCTGTCGCGGCGGCTGGCCTGCCATCATTGCGGGCATGAGGTGCCAACGCCCGACGCCTGCCCCGAGTGGCACGAGCCTGACTGCCTTGTCGCTTGCGGTCCGGGGGTGCCCACGGCGCGGGTTGCGCTGGTCACCTCGGACACTTTGACAAGCCCGGCCAAGGCGGCGGAGTTCGTCGAACAGGCCAGCGCCGGGGCGATCGACGTGATCGTGGGCACGCAACTGGTCACCAAGGGCTATCACTTCCCCGAACTGACCCTGGTCGGCGTGATCGATGCCGACATGGGGCTGGAAGGCGGCGATCTGCGCGCGGCCGAGCGGACCTACCAGCAAGTGGCGCAAGTGGCCGGGCGCGCCGGGCGCGGGGTGAAGCCGGGCGAAGTGCTGATCCAGACGCGCCACCCGGAAGCCGCCGTGATCGAGGCGCTGGCCAGCGGCGATCGCGATGCCTTCTATGCCGCCGAGGCCGAGGCGCGCCGCGATGCCGGCGCCCCGCCATTCGGGCGCTGGGCGGCGATCATCGTATCGAGCGAGGACGAGGCCGAAGCCCGCGATGCGGCGCGCGGCATCGGCGGCAGCGCGCCACGGCTGGACGACGTGCTGATCCTTGGCCCTGCACCTGCGCCACTTTCGCTGTTGCGCGGGCGCTATCGCTATCGCCTGCTGATCAATGCCCGCCGCTCGAGCGAGATCCAGCGGGTGATCCGCGAATGGCTGGAACCGCTGCGCTTCCCGCCGGGCGTGCGCGTGGCGGTGGATATCGATCCCTACAGCTTCGTGTAAAGGTCGGTGCCCGGCCCCAACGGGCAGGTTGAACCAATCGGCGGCTCGGCCATTCCGCAGGGATGACAGACACCGGCCCCGTCCTCGTCCCCATCCTTGGCGATCAGCTTTCGCCTGCCATTTCCAGCCTCAGTAATCGCACGCCTGCAGACACGGTCGTGCTGATGATGGAGGTGGCGCAGGAGACGACCTATGTCCGCCACCATAAGGCCAAGATCGCGCTGATCCTTGCGGCGATGCGCCACTTTGCCGCCGAACTGCGCGCGGCGGGCTGGACGGTCGATTACGTGACGCTCGATGATCCCGCCAATACCGGCAGTTTCACCGGCGAAGTTGCCCGCGCGGTCGATCGGCACAAGGCGCGCGGGGTGCAGGTGACCGAGCCGGGCGAATGGCGCGTTCGGCAGGCGATGGACCATTGGCGCAGCGATCTGCCGGTGCGGGTGCGGATCGTGGCCGACACGCGGTTCGTCTGCCCCCTGCCCGATTTCTTCGAATGGGCAGCGGGCCGCAAGGAACTGCGCATGGAGTGGTTCTACCGCGAGATGCGCCGCAAGACCGGGCTGCTGATGGAGGGCGACAAGCCGGTCGGCGGGCGCTGGAACTTCGATGCGGAAAACCGGGGCGGGCCGGAAGCGGGGCTCGGACCGCCAGTGATCCCGGCCTTCACGCCCGATGCCATCACCAAATTTGAAGCGCAGCAGTGCCGGCCGCTCACGGAAACCGTGCAGCGTTTTGTCTTTGCCCTGCAATTCCCAATGGATTGGTTTTATGCGCCTGAGATATCCCTCCTGGATCCC
>JAPLPG010000112.1 GCA_026400375.1 Novosphingobium sp.
CCATTCCGGGCGGCGGCCATGCGGCGTGAGGTTGCCATCGACCAGCACTTCGCCAACGCCCTCGTCCTGCGCCAGCTTCTCGCACAGCGCGGCCACGGCCAGGGTCATGGCCAGCATCGTCGCGCCAAAGATGTTCAGGCGGTCGATCTCCTCAGGCTCGACCACGCCCACCGCCCAGCGGCAGCGACGCTTGATCATCGCTTCGAGTTCGGCCCGCCGCTTGCCCGACAGCTTCTTGGAATCGTCCAGCCCCGCCGGCCTCGGCTTGCACAGCACGACCGCCGCCGCCACCACCGGCCCGGCCAGCGGGCCGCGCCCGGCCTCGTCCACGCCAATCGTCAGCGTGGTCGAAAAGGCACTGGCACGTTTTGCAGGCGAAGGCATTGTGAGGGTCATGACGAATCCTGTTCTCCGCTCGCTATCGCCGCTCACCCTGCTCCTCGCAAGCTGCGGCACCTCCATATCCGCACAAGACGCCGATCCCGCAGCCGCCGGAGTTGCCATCACCGATGTTGCCACGTTCGATGAACCCTGGGCGATGGCCTTCCTGCCGGGCACCGACACCGCCCTTGTAACCGAACGCAAGGGCACGCTGAAGCTGTGGCGCGAAGGGTCGGCACAGGCGGTGACGGTATCGGGCACGCCAAAGGTGGCCTATGGTGGCCAGGGCGGCCTCGGTGATGTGATTGCGGCCCCCGATTTTGCCACCAGCGGCACGGTCTACCTCAGCTGGGTCGAGGAAGGGCAAGGCGACACGCGCGGCGCGGTTGTCGGCCGGGCAAGACTGATGACCGATGGCGCGCCAAGGCTGGAAGGTCTGAGCGTGATCTGGCGTCAGTTCCCCAAGGTCAGCGGCAAGGGGCACTTTTCGCACCGGATGGCATTTTCCCCTGATGGCAAATACCTTTACGTGACGTCAGGCGAGCGCCAGAAATTCACGCCGGCGCAGGACCTGTCCGTCAACCTCGGCAAGGTGCTGCGGCTCATGCCCGACGGCACCCCCGCCCCCGGCAATCCCTTTGCCGACAAGGGCGGCGTGTCTCCGCAGATCTGGTCCTACGGCCACCGCAACCTGCTGGGCATCGCCTTTTCCCCCGATGGACGGCTGTGGGAAATCGAACATGGCCCGGCCGGTGGTGACGAGATCAACCATGTCGAACCTGGCAGGAACTATGGCTGGCCGCTGGTTTCCGATGGCGACCACTACGACGGCAAGCCGATCCCCCGCAACAAGACCCGCCCCGACCTCGCCCAGCCCGCGATCAGCTGGAACCCGGTCATCGCCCCGGGCGACATGATCTTCTACACAGGCTCGGCCTTCCCCCAATGGCAGGGCCAGGCCCTGATCGCAGGCCTCGGCTCAGGCGGCATCGTCCGCGTGACAATCGACGGCGAAAAAGCCACCGAACGCGAACGCATGGACCTCGGCAACCGCATCCGCGAGATCGAGCAAGCGCCGGATGGGACGTTGTATGTGCTGGAGGATGGCGAGGGCGCGAAGTTGCGGCATCTGGTGCCGAAGGGGTGAGTTCCGGATGGGCAGCTTCTACAAACAAGGGTCTCGAACCAGTCAAAAACCCCGCGACCACCTCAGCGCAACCCCGCCATCACCGGCCGCGCCGGCAAAATGCCCCGGCTCCTTGCGGAAAAACACGCTGGCCGAGGCATCGCCGCCCCACAGCGCCGTCGCCCAGGCCAGTTCCGCATCAAGCTCCCGGCCCTTTGGTGCAAGCGACAGCGGCACGCTGGCGAAGGTGGCGCTCTGCGTCGCGTAGTCCCATGCGACTGGCAGGTTGAGGTTCAGCCCGCCGCGCTCCACCCGCAAAGGTTGCGAGAGGCGGAAGGCCAGACGGTCACCATCTGCCAGCACGCCCTCGCGATAGAGATCGACGCTCCATGAGGACGAAAGCAACCGCGAACCGCCGGTCGCCACCGCCCCGCTGTCCATGCGCGTGAAGCCCAGGCTGCCTGTTGCCCCCAGCGCCCAGCCCTGCCCGAAGCGCCAGCCAAGGCCAGGCGAGACCGACGCCGTCGTCGCCCCGCCGCCGCCCAGCGCATCGGCAAACCGCGCGCCCAGCACCGTGCGCTCCTCGCGCATCAGGCCAAGGCCCAGCCGCCAGTCGAACGCGCCGGTCTGTCCGCCATCCAGCGCCAGGTCGAAGCGCGTCATGCGATCCTCGCGCCGTGTGCGCAGCGGCTCGGGCCGCGCCAGTACGCTGCGCTCTGCCGCAACCGTCAGGCCAAGCCCGCCAAGGCGATAGCGCGCCGCCATCCCCGTCTCCGCCTGCGCGAAAACGCCTCCCGCCATGCCCGCAACCAGGAATTGCGGCTCGCGCCTTTGCTGCAACCGCGCGGTCAGGCTGTCGGCGCTGGCCTTCCATCCCAGCCCCAGATCCATCGACCGATCCAGCCGCATCACCACCGTCGAGGCGAGAACCTGTGCCTGGGCCGATTGCGCAACATCGAACCGCATCGGCACCGCGCCGAAACGCCGGTCCACGGTGAACGCCAGCGATACGCCGCCCGCCGAAAGACCGACCGGCATGCCCGCGCCCGCCAGCGCCTCGTGCAAGGGCTGGCGCAGCGATGCCCGCTGAAAGCCGCGGGCCAGATCGACGTTATAGGCACGGCGATAGCCATCGAGCATGATCGTGCCGAGCGAGGCCCCGCTCAGCGCGTCGCCCATCGCGCCGCTCGAGGAAACCGTAGCCACATCGAGCAGCACCGGCACGCTGGTTCCGGCCACTGAAAGCGTGCCCTGTGGCGAGAAGGCGCGCGCAATGTCCAGAATGCCGCGACCATAGACGCCGTCGGTTCCGGCAGCGCCCGCATCGCGCGCGCTGCGCAGCAGAAGGTCGACGATCTGGGTGCCGGTGAGGTTCGGAAAGGCCTGCGCCAGCAGCGCTGCCGCGCCCGAAACCTGTGGCGCGGCAAAGCTGGTGCCGCTGACGACCGTGACGAATGTGCCCTCCGCCGTGGTCTTCGTTGCCAGCGCGCTGCCATCGTAGACGCAGCACACGCGCTCTCCCAAAGCCATCAGGACCGATGCTGCCGAACCGCCCGGCCGGTTGCTGAAGCCCGAGATGACGCCCGTTTCGCCGACCGATCCGACGATGATGACATTGCTGCCACCGGCCTGAAGGACGGACGCGGCAAAGGGATCGGGATTGAGCGGATCGACCCCGGCATCGGTGCTTTCCCCATCGTTGCCGGCCGAAACCACGATCACCGCGCCACTGGCGGCGGCCCGGGTGATCGCACTGCGCAAGGCGGCGTTGGCCGGATCACCACCAAGCGACATGTTGATCACCTTGGCGCCTGCGGAAACCGCGGCGTTGATGCCGCTGGCGATGGCGCTATCGGCAAAGGTGCAACCATCGGACGCGCTGCAGGAGCCGGGCGTATCGGCGCGCAACATCTGCAGCGTGGCGTTCCACGCGATGCCCACGATGCCCGAACTGTTGCGCCCCGCCGCTGCGACAAGCGAAACCTGCGTGCCGTGATTGTCATCGGGATTGGCCAGCGGGCGAGAGCCGACGACATCGCGGGAACTTGCCGCGATACGCCCGGAAAACTCGGTGTTCTCGGTGTCTATTCCGGAATCGATGACCGCGATCGTCGTACCGCTGCCGCTGGCTCCGGCCTGCCATGCGGTAATCGCACCGTGATAGG
>JAPLPG010000327.1 GCA_026400375.1 Novosphingobium sp.
CATTTTACCGGTGATCGGGTGCCCAGCGCCTACCAGATGCGGATGCGCTGCTCCGGTGGCAGGTACAGCGCATCGCCCGGCTTGACGCCGAAGGCTGCGTACCATTCATCGAAATTGCGCACGATTCCATTGACGCGATAGGCCGCCGGTGAATGCGGATCGGTTTCGAGCCGGTCGCGCGCTGCTGCCTCACGCGCCTTGAAGCGCCAGCCTTGTGCCCAGGCCATGAAGAAACGCTGTTCCCCGGTCAGTCCATCGATCACCGGCGCAGGCTTTCCGCCGAGCGACAGCCGGTAGGCGCGCAGGGCCAGGCTGAGTCCGCCCAGATCGCCGATGTTCTCGCCAAGCGTCAGCGTGCCGTTGATGCAGGCCTTGCCGCCGCCGCTGGCTGCATCAAACGGACAGAAGGCATCGTACTGCGCGACAAGGCGCGCGGTCAGCCGGTTGAAGGATGCGCGATCGGCATCGGTCCACCAGTTGCGCAAGTTGCCTGCGCCATCGGACTTTGCGCCCTGATCGTCGAACCCGTGGCCCATCTCGTGGCCGATGACCGCGCCGATCGCGCCATAGTTCACCGCCGGATCGGCCGAGAGGTTGAAGAAGGGCGGCTGCAGGATCGCGGCGGGAAACACGATCTCGTTGCGGGTGGACGAATAATAGGCGTTCACCGTCTGCGGCAGCATGCCCCACTCGCTCCGATCGACCGGTTGGCCGATGCGCGGCATGTCATAGCCCTGCTGCCAGCCACGCGCGGCGATGGCATTGGCGAGCGGGGTGCGGGCCGAAAGCGACAGGCCTTCGTAGGTCTTGTATTTGTCGGGATAGCCGATCTTGGGGGTGAAGGCGGCCAGCTTGGCTTCGGCCTCGGTGCGGGTGGCCGGGCTCATCCATGCAAGGTCGGCCAGGTTTGCCGACATCGCCTTGCGCAAGTTGCCGACCAGCGCCTCCATCGCCGCCTTGTTCTGGGGCGGGAACCACTTTTGCGCGTAAGCCTTGCCGACCAGTTCGCCGACCTGCTCCTCGGTTGCGGCAATGCCGCGCTTCCAGCGGGGTTCGTCCACCGGCTGGCCGCGCAGCACCTTGCCGTAAAAAGTGAAGCGCGCGTTGTCGATCGCAGAGGGGAGCACGGCGGAATAGCGCGTGAGGAAGCGCACGGTCATCCATGCCTTCCACGCAGCAACCGGTTCGCTGCCCACCAGCGCGGCAATTGCGGGCACGCCGCCGCCCAGCTTTGCCGCCATGTCCGGGGTAAAGCCCGCGGCTGCGAGTTCGCTGGCGGAAGGCGGCATCTGCGAGATGACGAGCGCGCTGACGTTCCGTGCGCCGGCGCTGGCCAGCATCATATCGAGCGGCAGCCCCTTGAGGGCGGAGCGCGCTTCGGCAAGGGTCAGCTTGTTGTAGGTCAGGTCGCGGTTGCGGCCCAGCGCACGGTCCCAGTGGGCTTCGGCAATCTTGCGTTCCAGCGCATAGACCGCCCGGGCGCTCTCCGCCGGGTTGCGGTCACCCGCCTGGGCCAGCGCAAACGCCAGCCATTCCATGTAGCGTGCGCGGATTTCGACATTTCGGGGCGTGTCGATCAGGTAGTAGTTGCGATCGGGCAGGCCGAGGCCCGACGTGGACATCTGCAGCGCATAGCGGCCGCTGTCCTTGGCATCGGGATTGAGGAAGAACGCGATCGGCGATTCGAAGGCAGGGTCGCCGAACAGCCTTGCCAGGTCCTGCGGCTTGCGCGCCGCCGCAATGCGCTGCAGCCAGGGCCGCGCCGGAGCCAGGCCGGCAGCATCGATCGCCTGCGTATCCATGAACGCACCATAGGCTGCGGCGATGCGCGCGGTGTCCGATCCGGGTGCGGCCTTGGCGGCAAGCGCCTCGTCCATCAGCATCCGCAACCGGTCGCGCGAAACGTCGGTGAGGATGTTCATCGTCCCGTAGGTCGATTTGTCTGCCGGGATTTCGGTCTCGCGCAGCCACTTGCCGTTGACGTACGCCATGAAATCATCGCCGGGGCGGACCGAGGCATCCATCCACCGGGTCTGCAGGCCGGCGCCGGGGAACGCCGTGGCGGACTCCGCCGGGTCCTGCGCCTGGACAGGCGCGGTGAGCGAGCAGATTCCTGCCAGAAGGCAGCTGAGGTAACGTTTCATCCAGGGCGATCCCGACCGGTTGCTATTGTTACCGGTTCAATCGCTGCGCCAAACGCGTTTGTCCACCCCCTTGTCGGGGCCTGGCAATCAGCCACGCCCTCGGCGCGCTGTCCGCTTCAGGCGGCAAGGCCTTCGAACTGGAGACGGGCGAGGCGGGCATAGAGGCCGTCTGCCGCGGTAAGGGTGGCATGCGTGCCCTCTTCGACGATGCGCCCGGCGTCCATCACGATGATCCGGTCTGCGGCGCGGATCGTGGCGAGGCGGTGGGCGATGACGAGCGTGGTGCGGTCCTTCATCAGCCGGTCGAGCGCGTCCTGCACCAGCCGTTCGCTTTCGGCATCGAGCGCGCTGGTCGCTTCATCGAGCAGCAGGATCGGCGAATTGCGCAGCACCGCGCGGGCAATGGCGATGCGCTGGCGCTGGCCGCCGGAAAGGCGCGCGCCGTCTTCGCCCAGGAACGTGTCGAGGCCCTGCGGCAGATCGCGCAGGAACTGTTCGGCATTGGCATTGCGCGCCGCTTCCCAGATCGCCTCGTCGCTGGCGTCCCAGTTGCCATAGCGCAAGTTGTCGCGCGCCGAGGCGGCAAACAGCGTGGCGTCTTGCGGGACGAGCGCGGTGCGGGCGCGGATCTCGGCGGGGTCGGCGCTGGTCAGCGGCACGCCATCGATGCGGATCGCGCCGCCGTGGGGGTCGTAGAACCGCTGGGCAAGCAGGAACAGCGTGGACTTGCCCGCGCCCGATGGGCCGACGATGGCCACGGTCTCGCCCGGTTCGACCGTCAGCGAGAAATCGTCGAGCGCCAGCACTTCGGGGCGCGAAGGATAGCGGAAGGTGACGTTCTGGAACGCCAGCTGGCCGCGCGGTGGCACCGGCAGCGCGGTGGGGCGGGCGGGCGGCGCAATATCCGGCTCTTCGCGCAGCAGTTCGTTGAGTCGCCCGGCCGCGCCGGCCCCGCGCAGCAGATCGCCATAGACTTCGGACAGCGCGCCAAGCGCCCCGGCCACAAGGCCTGCGGTGATGACGATGGCAAAGATCGTGCCGCCGCTGATCGTGCCGTTGGCCACGCCGATGGCGCCTTCCCATACCAGCATGGTGATGCCGCCGAAGATCAGCAGGATGACGATCGAGGTCATCCCGGCACGGATCGAGATGCGGCGCAGCGCGGTCTGGAACGTGGCCTCGACCTTTTCGCCGAAGCGGGCGAGTTCGCGGCTCTCCTGCCCGAAGGCCTGCACGATCTTCATCGCGCCCAGCACTTCGGATACGATCACGCCGATCCCGGCCACGCGGTCCTGGCTGGAGCGCGAGACATTGCGCAAGCGGCGGCCGATGACCACGATCGGGCCGACCACCAGCGGAATCCCGATCAGCAGGATCGCGGTGAGCTTGGGCGCAAGGAACAGCAGGTAGCCAAGGCCGCCGATGGCGGTGATGGTGTTGCGCAGGGCGACCGAGACGGTGGTGCCGACGACCTGTTCGATCACCGCCGTGTCCGAGGTCATGCGCGAGGCGATTTCCTTGGGGCTGTTGGTTTCGAAGAAGGACGGAGGCAGGCGCAGCAGGTTGGCCTGCACTTTCAGGCGCACGTCGGCGACCACGCGTTCGCCCAGCCACGACACGAAATAGAACCGGCAGGCGGTGCCGATGGCCAGGACCAGCACGATCAGCAGCAGGTACTGGAACCAGCGGCCCAGTTGATCGACATCGGCACCGGCAGCAAAGCCCTTGTCGATGATAAGCTTGAACCCCGAAGGAATGGCAAGGGTGGCCGCCGAGGTGACGACAAGCGCCGCCGTTGCCGCCGCGACCCGGCCGGGATAGCGCGAGGCTTCGTCCCAGATCATGCGCAACGGGCCAAGGTTGCGCGCCTTGGGGGCCGGATCGGCACTGCCGGGGGCCGGGGCGATAACTTGCGGTTCGGGCTGCGGGGTCTTCTCGTCCATGCGCACCGCCTAGCCCATGCCGCGCGCCGCCGAAAGGGGGGCCTTGGTGCTGCCCCGGTCTGGCGCTTCCCATGCCGGGAACCTGACCGGATGCTTGTTGCATTGCACAAGCGCGCGAATCGGGGCAATCTGTCGTCAACGACTCCTGCAGCCGGGCAGATGGCCTTGCTTCGGGCAACAACCAAAAGGGTGTTCGCAGTGCTGTACAAAGCTTATGAAATCCAGCGCTCGCTGCTGAATGCAAGCAGCGCCTGGGCCTCGATGATGGCCGATGCGCTGACCGATCCGCGCAATCCCTGGGCTGGCATGGGCCAGTCGCAGACCCTCGCCAACGCGCTCGACGTGTTCGCCCATGCTGCAGCGCCGCGTGGCAAGCCTGCCTTCGGGATCAAGGTCATCCACGTCGATGGCGCGGCGCACGCGGTGAAGGAAACCACGGTCATCACGCGGCCGTTCGGCGACCTCAAGATGTTCACGCATGATGGCCTGCCCAAGAACGCGCCGCGCCTGCTGATCGTCGCCCCGATGAGCGGGCACTTCGCCACGCTGCTGCGCGGCACGGTGGAGCGCATGCTGGAACGCTGCGTGGTCTACATCACCGACTGGGCCGATGCGAAGTACGTGCCGATGGCCGAGGGCGTGTTCGACCTTGACGATTACATCGATTACCTGACCGGCTTCCTCGAACATATCGGAGAAGGGGCGCACATGATGGCGGTGTGCCAGCCTTCGGTTCCGGCGCTGGCGGCCACCGCGATCATGGGGGCGAACAAGCACCCCTGCCGTCCGCTGACGCTGACCATGATGGGTGGCCCGATCGATACGCGAGAAAGCCCGACCGCGGTCAACGACCATGCGATCACCAAGCCGCACGTGTGGTTCAAGCACAACGTGATCACCACCGTGCCTGCCAACTATCCGGGCGAGGGGCGGCGCGTCTATCCGGGCTTCGTCCAGCTTGCCAGCTTCATGTCGATGAACATGGCCAGCCACATGATGAGCCATTACAAGCTGTTCCAGCACATGAATGCCGGGGCGGACGAAAGCGCCGAGGCGACGCGGACGTTCTATGACGAATACCGTTCGGTCTGCGATCTACCGGCCGAATTCTATTTGCAGACGGTGGACGTGGTGTTCCAGCGCCATGCCCTGCCCAAGGGGGAAATGGTCCATCGCGGGCAGGTGGTGGATCTGGGCGCGATCACCGACACCGCGATCCTGTGCATCGAGGGCGAGCGCGACGACATATCCGGCATCGGCCAGACCAGGGCCGCGCTGAAAGTCACGCCGAACCTGTCCGACGAGATGAAGCAGTACCTGCTGGCCCCCGAAGTCGGCCACTACGGCATCTTCAACGGATCGCGCTGGCGCACCAACATCGCGCCGGTGGTGGACCAGTGGATCGCGAAGTTCGAAAAGAAGGCCAAGGGCCGCAAGCTGAGCGTGGTGGCCTGAAGCAGCTTGTCGCAACAGGCACGCGCACCGTTCGCACCCCTGCCCCTGCGCAAGATCGCCGGGCTACGGAATTCCTGTGCAAGCTGTGCCGAAAAGGCACGGTTCGCATGGCTTCGCGCCTGATCGGACAATTTTCTCCCTGCTGAAACAGAGCGCAACGTTTGGGCAAACTGCACGATGCGTCGCCATGGCATCCGTCCTGCCATGGACATGCCGTTTCATCAGGCCGAAACGTGGGGCACGCTCCAATCCGATGGGATTGAGGATGCCGTGCATTCCGCGCCAACGCAGCCGCGCATCAGCGTGGTCCTGCCGGTGCACAATGGCGCCGTCTATCTCGACGAGGCGATCCGGTCGATCCTTGGCCAGACTTTCGGTGACTTCGAACTGATTTGCGTTGACGATGGATCCACCGATCATACCCCGGCGATCCTGCAGCGCCATGCCCGGGCAGACGGCCGCGTGCGGATCATCACCAACCGGCCGAACAAGGGCCTGCCCGGCGCTCTGAATACCGGCTTTGCCGCAGCGCGTGGCAGGCTGCATTGCTGGACATCCGACGACAATGTCATGCGCCCGCATATGCTTGAGCGGCTGGTTGCCGCGCTCGATGCGAACCCCGATACAGCGATAGCCCATGCCGATTACAGCGTGATCGATGCTGAAGGGCGGGTGGTCGGCTTGCAGAAGGTGGGGCCGGTATCCGAGCTGCTCCTGGGCAACCGCATCGGTGCGGCATTTCTCTATCGGGCCGAGGTGACCCATAGGCTGGCAGGGTACGCCGAGGCACTGTTCGGAGTGGAGGACTATGACTTCTGGCTGCGCGCGGCCCGTGCGTTCCGGTTCGTCACGCTGGCCGAGGACCTCTATCTTTATCGCCGCCACGAAGCGAGCCTGACCGACCGCAAGGCGCGAACCATTCACCGGCTGGGCGCGCAAATCCTGCGCCGAGAACTCGCGTTGATCGAAGACCGCGCGCTGAGGGCCCGCGCGCTGGTGGAGCATGGCCTTGCCAGCCGGGTAGACCCGCGCATCGACATGCTGGCGCGGGGCCTGATTTTATCACCCGGTCTGGCGTGGCAAAGGGCAGGCACGATCCTGCGCCATCTGGCGCATCATCTGTGCCGGGCGATCACACGAAGAACTGGGTAACCCATTCGCACATCAGGGCGGGCTTGTCCTCGCCTTCGATTTCCACGGTGATTTCCATGGTCTGCTGCCATTGGCCGGGCCGTTTTTCTTCCATCGCCAGCAGCTTGAACACGCCGCGCACGCGCTTGCCCACGCGCACCGGGGCGAGGAAGCGGGTGCGGTTGCCGCCATAGTTCACCCCCATCTTGATCCCTTCGGCGCGCGGGCAATCGCTTTCCATCGTCAGCAGCGGGATCAGCGAGAGGGTGAGGAACCCGTGCGCGATCGTGCCGCCGAACGGGGTGAGGCTGGCCTTTTCCGGATCGACGTGGATGAACTGGAAATCGCCGGTCGCCTCGGCAAACTTGTTCACCCGGTCCTGCGTGACCTCGACCCAGCCCGATGTGCCGACGACTTGGCCGATCATGTCCCTGATCTGTTCGGCCGGGAGGAATCTGGGCATGGTCTGGCACTCTCCTTGCGTATTATCGCCGGGAGTTTGCCGATAACCCGGCCAATGCGCAAGACGATTTAAGCAATCGGTTAAGCGGCGGCGGGTGTCTGGCCGATCGTCCGCGGTTTGCGGAAGGGCACCGGCTGCGCCGCCTTCACGCGCTGGATATAGGCCCACAACCCGCATTGCAGCCCGACCAGCATGTAGCAGAACGGCTGGAACGCGATGCCGACGAAGGTGGAGCCGACCAGATAGATCACCTGCGCCTGCTGCAGGGCCTCGGCCAGGGGGGCAACCCAGCGGAACGCCTCGGTTTCATCCTTGCGGAAGCGCCGCCTGAGCACTTCCATCTGCCACAGGCCGAGCAGGTGCAGCGCCAGCCACATGGCCAGACCCGGATAACCCTGCTCGCCGAGCATCTCGAAATAGCTGGAGTGGTAGGCGCGGGCCTTGTCGGTCACCGGGCGGTATTCCAGCGCGGTGTTGTTGTCTCCGGCCTTCTGCGCGGTGACCGCGTTATATTCCAGCCGGTTCTGGCGATAGGCATCGAAGCCGCCACCGAACGGGCGAGTCTTGACGAAATCGAGCGTCCACATCCACACCGCCACGCGGGTGGAGGCGGATTCATCGGATTGGTGGTCGCCGATCGTGTTCATCCGCGCCACGAATTCGGCCGGCAGCAGCGGCACGGTGATCAGGGCACCTGCGGCCATCAGCGACAGGATCATCACCCGGCGCTTGGCCGTGCGCAGGATCAGCGCGGCCAGCACCGCCACGCAGACCAGGCCCGTGCGTGCGCCCGTGCCGATCGGCATCAGCGCGCAGGAAAAGCACAGCGCCCAGGCAAAGGCCTTTACCCGCCATTCCGGCGGAAAGATCGTGCCGAAGCGCGACAGCCACAGCGCCAGCGGGATCACCGCGATCGACACCGCCGAGATGATCGAGCTTTCGTAAAGCCCGGTGTTGTTGTTCACCAGCAGGCGCAATTCGCCATAGCCACCGCCGCCCGCCAGCGTCTTGATGCCCCCGCCGATGACGATCACCCCCACCGACAGCACCATGATCAGCGTCAGCGCCTCGATCCGCAGGCGCGTGCGCAAGGTCAGCGGCAGGAACATGGCAAAGACCAGCGCCTTCCACACCCACGACCATTTGTCCGCCGCCTCCAGCGGGAAATCGGCGTGCTGGGTGGTCATGCCGCAATAGATCAGCAGCATCAGCATCAGCAACTGGCGCAGGGAAAAGCGCGTGCCGTTCTTGTCCTCGGCCACGAACCACGCGCCGAAGGCGAACAGGAAGGCAATCAGCGAGATGGGGATCTGTGTCAGAATGCCCCAGCTGACCTTCTGTGGCGAAACCACGTCGATATAGACATAGGCGAGCACGAAGATGAACGGCCGCCGGATGCCCGCGCCGAGGAAGGCCATCACGAAGGCGAGCAGGAACAGGTCAAGCATCGCCGGGCCCCTCCGGTTTGATGCGCGGCTTGCGAAACGACACGCGGCGGCTGGGGAGCGAGGGATCGTCGTCGAGGTCGTCACGCTTCAGCAGGCGCCAGACGGCAATCGCCATCAGCAGGTGCGGCAGGAAAAGCGTGAACTTGTCGATCATGGCCAGCCGGGCTTAGGCCATCGGGGTTGACGCGGCGTTAAGGCTTGTCTGGCAGGTAACGGGAGATGACCCGCGTGCTTCATGTCCTCGACCATTCGCTGCCGCTGCACAGCGGCTATACCTTCCGCACGCGCGCGATCCTGAAGGCGCAGCAGGCGCTGGGGATCGCCGTGCGCGGCGTGACCGGGCAGCGGCACAGCGCGCCGCCATGCGCCGATCCCGAGACGATCGACGGCCTGCAGTTCTACCGCACGCAGGCCCCGGGCGGCGGATTTGCGCAAGGGCTGCCGCTGGTGCGCGAATGGGCCGAGGTTTCGGCCCTGGCCGAGCGCATCGTGGCGTTGGCGCAGGATTGGCGGCCAGACGTGCTCCACGCCCATTCGCCCGCGCTGTGCGGCCTTGCCGCGATCAAGGCCGGGCGGCGGCTGGGCATTCCGGTGGTCTACGAGATTCGCGCGTTCTGGGAGGATGCGGCCGTCGGCAATGGCACGGGGCACGAAGGCTCGGCCAAGTACTGGCTGACGCGCGTTCTGGAAAACGATGTGATCGGCGGTGCGGACCGCGTCGTGACGATCTGCGACGGGCTGCGGCAGGACCTGATCGCGCGCGGCTTTGCGCCCGAAAAGATTGCGATCATGCCCAATGGCGTCGATCTGGACATGTTCGGCGACCCGCTGCCGCGTGATGCGGCGCTGGTTGAACAGCTGGGGCTGGGGGAAGGGCCGGTGATCGGGTTCCTGGGCAGCTTCTATCCCTATGAAGGACTGGACGATCTGATCGCGGCAATGCCCGGCATCGTGGCGCGCGTGCCGGGGGCGCGGCTGCTGCTGGTGGGCGGCGGACCTGCCCAGGACGCATTGCGCGCGCAGGCCGACGCATCGCCCGTGGCAGAGGCGATCCGCTTTGTCGGGCGCGTGCCGCATCACGAGGTCGATCGCTATTATTCGCTGGTCGACGTGGTGTGCTATCCCCGCAAGGGCATGCGCCTGACCGATCTTGTCACCCCGCTCAAGCCGCTGGAGGCGATGGCGCAGGGCAAGCTGGTGGCCGCATCGGACGTGGGTGGGCACCGCGAACTGATCCGCCATGGCAGGACCGGCACGCTGTTTCCTGCCGATGATCCGGCGGGGCTGGCCGATGCCATGGCCAGCCTGCTGTCAGACCGCAGCCACTGGGCAGAACGGCGGGCCGTGGCGAGGCGCTTCGTGGGCGAGGAGCATGACTGGGCAATCAACGTCCGGCGTTATCTTCCCGTTTACCAAGTCCTGTTACCCCGTCTCAAAGTGCCTGCCTTGGCTGCGTAGCGGCTTTGGTGCAAGGCAGGACAGGGTAGAAGACAGGACGATCGCCAGTGACTGTGACCAAGCGCAAGGCCAAGCCAATCACCGCGCATCCCATGTTCCCGATCGTGACCGCGCTGTGGTTTGCGGCGTTCCTCAGCCTTGGCAGCTTTGCGGTGGCCCCGCAGTTGCTCGAAGGGCCGGTCGTCGCGCTTGGCATTCCCGATATCCTGCCCGCCGCACAGCCACCCCTTGGCTTTACCGTCCGCGCCCTGCTGGCGCTGGTGATGTTGGGCGTCGGGGGCTTTGCCGGCTACTTCATCGGCAAGGCGCTGGCCGGCAAGTCCGAAGCGCCGGTCCGGGCACGCTCGTTCGTGCGCAAGGATGCCGGCCGCGCACAGGACGCTGCGCCCAAAAGTGATTCGCCTGCGACACCACGCGCCACGCATCGCCGCCCGCTGAACCCGCTCGAGGATCTCGGCGAGCCGCTGAGCGCGCCGTTCTCTGGCGAGCCCTACGCCCCGGTGGACCCGCGTGCGCTCGACGGCATGGACGAAGCAGACGCCCGCGATGCGCAAGAATTTGCCCGCCTTCCGTGGGAACAGGAAGAGCTTGAAACGACGCGACAGGTCTTCGCAACCGATGCGCAGCCCAGCGAGGCCGCTCCAGCTTACGTCCGGCACAGCCATGCCCAGGTCGATGATCCGCTGGCACTCGATCTGCTCTTTGCCGATGCCGAAGTGTTGAGCCGTGGCATCGAGCCGGAATACGTCGAGCCCACTCACACTGAGTCTGCCTACAGCGAGCCCGCCTTCAGCGAGCCCGCTTTCAACGAGCTTGAGCCCGCAGAAGCACGCATCGACGCGCCCGTGTTCGAAGCACAAGCCCCGATCGCCGATCACGCGGCCGAACCTGAAGTGGCAGCGCCGGCAAGACCGGCCGCCGTGCCGCTGATCAAGGCACCATTGCTTCAGGCCCCGGCAACTTCGCCGACGCCACTTTCGCGCAGCCCGCTGGAAGATCTCGGTCTGGTTCAGCTGACCGAGCGGCTGGCGCTTGCCATCGGACGCCGCCAGGCACAGGCCGAAGCCCCGCACACGGCGGTGCACCATGCGTTCAGCCCTGTGGAACCGGCAGCGCAGCCTGCAGTTTTCGAACCTGTGCCAAGCGCGGCGCCAGTCGTACCAGTCCAGCCGGTTCTTGCCCAGTCGCAGCCAACCCAGCCCCCGCCCACCCCGGCTGAGGAAGAATCGCCGCTTGGCGGCTTCACGGTCGTCCAGCCGCAGCCATCTGCGGTCATCGCGCGATTTGGCGCGCCCGAACCGGCAGAAGCTCCGGCGCCAGTGGCCCCCGCTCTGGCCGCCGCCCCGGCACCGCTGGACGAATCGCCAGCCGACCTTGCGCCGCAGTACGAGCGGGTGGTGCAACTTCGCCCCACCGCGCTGCGGCCCTTTGCGCCCGAACCCGAACCCGAAGCGACCGAGGAAGAGGAGCAGGAATTCGACCGCTTCCTGCGCGTCCGTGATACCAAGCCTTCGGCCAAGACGCCTGCCCTGCCATTCCCCGCTGCCGATTTCGACACCGGCGTTATGAACGATGAAGATCCGGCCGCTGACGAGCTCTGCGCCGAGGATCAGGCCGATGAAGATGACGACGACGGCGATGAGGCCTGGGCGGCTTCGGGCGCCGAAGACGACGTGGCCGAGGCGCGCTATCCCTCCTTGCTCGACATGGGCGCCGGTTCCTTGCGCCACAAGGCCCTGTTTTCGGTGCCGACGGATGAGGACGAAGACATCGACGACGGCTTCGAGCCTGCCGTGGTGTTCCCCGGCCAGACCGCGGCCCGGACCGTGTCTCAGAACTCCGGCCACCCCGGCCAACCCGCTGCGCCGTTCGAAACCAGCGCGCGCCTGTTCGAGCGTCCGGCCGGGGCCATCGGCCTGCCCGACCTGATCATCCCGGTGCCCGGCTCGCCGCTGGCTGCACCGGGCAAGGCGGCGCCATCCAGCCCCATCGACGTTCTGGCCGATCCGGCCGAGATGCAGGCAATGCAGCAGGATTTCCCCCCCGCGCCCGCCGTCGATGCCGAGGAAGCCGATCGCGCCCTGCGCGCCGCGCTGGCCACGTTGCAGCGGATGACGGCGCAGGGTTGATCCTGCCGCAGGGCCACTGCGCCACGGTGCATGTGGCCGCAGCGCCACAATATTTGCCGTCAAAGGCCCGGAAATCGGCACTTTCTGCCATGTAGCCACCATATTTCCGGCGTTAACCGCGCGCTTCGTCGGCTTGCGCGGTTGCAAAATAACTTTCCTGCAGTCATGGGGGCAATTCGCGCAATTTTAATCGCTTTCGGGCGTTACGATTCGCGCGCCATTGTCTTTTTGCCATGCCTCTTCGAAAGTAGGACGATCATCGAAATGGGATTTCCGCCGGTTCAGGGCCTGTACGATCCGCGCAACGAACATGACGCCTGTGGCGTGGGCTTCATTGCCCATATCAAAGGCCAGAAAAGTCATGCCATCGTGGACAAGGCACTGGAAATTTTGCGTAATCTCGACCATCGCGGCGCGGTGGGCGCGGATCCGCTGCTGGGCGATGGAGCGGGTCTGCTGATCCAGATCCCCGACCAGATGTTCCGCAAGTGGGCCGCATCCGAAGGCAAGGAATTGCCCCAGCCGGGCGATTATGCCGTAGCCATGTGCTTCCTGCCGCAGGACGAGGCCGCGCGCCTGTTCGTGACCGAATTTTTCGAGAAGTTCATTGCCAAGGAAGGGCAGGAACTGATCGGCTGGCGCGACGTGCCGACCACGCTCGATGGCCTGGGCAAGACCGTGATCGAACAGATGCCGGTGATCCGCCAGTGCTTCATCAAGCGCGGCGCGGGCACGCCCGATCAGAACGCGTTCGAACGCAAGCTGCTGGCCATCCGCAAGCAGACCCAGAACCCGCTGGCAGCCATGGCCGAAAAGCACGGGCTTCCCGGCGTCACGCAGCTTTACATTCCCAGCTTCTCGACCCGCACGATCGTGTACAAGGGGCTGCTGCTGGCCAACCAGGTCGGCTCGTTCTACGATGATCTGCGCGATCCCGATTGCGTGTCGGCGCTGGGCCTCGTGCACCAGCGTTTCAGCACCAACACCTTCCCCAGCTGGAAGCTGGCCCACCCGTTCCGCTTCATCGCCCACAACGGCGAAATCAACACCGTTCGCGGCAACGTGAACTGGATGAACGCGCGCCGCCGCACGATGGAATCGGAACTGCTCGGGTCCGATCTCGACAAGATGTGGCCGCTGATCCCGCATGGCCAGTCGGACACGGCCAGCCTCGACAACGCGCTCGAACTGCTGCTGTCGGGCGGATACAGCCTGGCCCACGCGGTGATGATGCTGATCCCCGAAGCCTGGGCCGGCAACCCGCTGATGAGCCCTGCGCGCCGCGCCTTCTATGAATACCACGCCGCGCTGATGGAGCCCTGGGACGGCCCTGCCGCCGTGGCCTTCACCGATGGCCGCCAGATCGGCGCTACGCTCGATCGCAATGGCCTGCGCCCCGCGCGCTTCTCGATCACGCGCGATGATATCATCGTCATGGCCTCGGAAAGCGGCGTCCTGCCGTTCCGCGAAGAGGACATCGTCCGCAAGTGGCGGTTGCAGCCCGGCCGCATGCTCCTGATCGACATGGAGCAGGGCAAGATCATCGAGGACGAGGAAATCAAGGCCGAACTGGCCGCGGCCGAGCCTTATGAAGAATGGCTCGACCAGGCGCAGTACAACCTCAAGAAGCTCGACGTGATCGAGCCGGAACTGGCGGCGCTGCCGGTGGAAACGACCTCGCTGCTCGATCGCCAGCAGGCCTTCGGCTACACGCAGGAAGATATCTCCAAGTTCCTCGAGCCGATGGCCGTGGCCGGCGACGATCCGCTGGGTTCGATGGGCACCGACACGCCGATCGCCGTGCTGTCGAAGCGTTCACGCCTGCTCTACGATTACTTCAAGCAGAACTTCGCGCAGGTCACCAACCCGCCGATCGATCCGATCCGCGAGGAGCTGGTGATGTCGCTGGTCAGCATGATCGGGCCGCGTCCGAACCTGCTCGGCCGCGATGCCGGCAGCCACAAGCGGCTCGAGGTCGACCAGCCGATCCTGACCAACGAGGACGTCGCCAAGATCCGCTCGGTCGAAGCCGCCCTTGATGGCGCGTTCCGCACCGCCACGATCGATGCCACGTGGGATGCCGCCACCGGCGCCGACGGCCTTGGCATGGCGATCAAGGAAATGTGCTGGGCCGCCACCGAAGCGGTGCTGGCCGACAAGAACATCCTGATCCTGTCCGACCGCGCGCAGTGCGAAAGCCGCATTCCGATGCCGGCGGCGCTGGCCACGGCGGCGGTGCACCAGCACCTCGTCCGCCAGGGCCTGCGCATGCAGACCGGGCTTGTGGTGGAAACCGGCGAAGCGCGCGAAGTGCACCACTTCTGCGTGCTGGCAGGCTATGGCGCCGAAGCGATCAACCCCTATCTGGCGTTCGAAACGCTGGAGCAGATCCGCGTGTCCAAGGAGCTTCCGCTCGAGCCCAAGGACGTCAAGAAGAACTACATCAAGGCCATCGGCAAGGGCATCCTCAAGGTCATGTCCAAGATGGGCATCTCGACCTACCAGTCCTATTGCGGTGCGCAGATCTTCGATGCGGTGGGCCTGTCGAGCGAGTTCGTGAACGCCTATTTCACCGGCACCGCCACCACCATCGAAGGCGTCGGACTCAAGGAAATCGCCGAGGAAGCGGTGCGCCGCCACGCCACCGCCTATGGTGACAACCCGGTCTATCGCAAGATGCTCGACGTTGGCGGCATGTACCAGCTGCGCCTGCGCGGCGAGGAACATGCCTGGACCGCCAGCAACATTGCCAGCCTGCAGCATGCGGTGCGCGGCAACATGCCGGAAAAGTACAAGGAGTTCGCCCAGTCGATCAACGACCAGTCCGAACGCCAGCTGACCATTCGCGGGCTGATGGAACTGAAGAAGGCCGATCAGCCGATCGACATTTCCGAAGTCGAACCGGCGGCCGACATCGTCAAGCGCTTTGCCACCGGCGCGATGAGCTATGGCTCGATCAGCTGGGAAGCGCACACCACGCTGGCCGTGGCGATGAACCGCATCGGCGGCAAGTCGAACACCGGCGAAGGCGGCGAGGACCCGGCGCGCTTCCAGGCGATGGCCAATGGCGATTCGATGCGCTCGGCGATCAAGCAGGTGGCCTCGGGCCGCTTTGGCGTGACCACCGAATACCTCGTCAACGCCGATGACGTGCAGATCAAGATGGCGCAGGGCGCAAAGCCCGGCGAAGGTGGCCAGCTGCCTGGCGACAAGGTCGACAAGACCATCGGCAAGACCCGCCATTCCACGCCCGGCGTGGGCCTGATCTCGCCGCCGCCGCACCACGATATCTACTCGATCGAAGATCTCGCGCAGCTGATTCACGATCTCAAGAACGTGAACACCCGGGCGCGCATCTCGGTCAAGCTGGTCTCAGAAGTGGGTGTCGGCACCGTGGCCGCGGGCGTTTCCAAGGCGCGCGCCGATCACGTGACGATCTCGGGCTATGAAGGTGGCACCGGCGCATCGCCGCTGACGTCGCTGACCCACGCAGGGTCTCCGTGGGAAATCGGCCTTGCCGAAACCCAGCAGACCTTGCTGCTCAACAACCTGCGCAGCCGCATCTGCGTGCAGGCCGATGGTGGCCTGCGCACCGGGCGCGATGTCGCGGTTGCCGCGCTGCTCGGCGCGGACGAGTTCGGCTTTGCCACCGCGCCGCTGATCGCGGCCGGCTGCATCATGATGCGCAAGTGCCACCTGAACACCTGCCCGGTCGGCGTGGCCACGCAGGACCCGGTGCTGCGCGCGCGCTTCACCGGCCAGCCGGAACACGTGATCAACTACTTCTTCTTCGTTGCCGAAGAGCTGCGCGCGATCATGGCCGAAATGGGCTTCCGCACGGTTGCCGAAATGGTCGGCCGGGTCGATCGGCTCGAACCGAACAAGGCGATCCACCACTGGAAGCTGGAAGGCATCGACCTGTCGAAGCTGCTCCACCGTGTCGAGCCGGTCGCCGGCACGACCCTGAACTGGAGCGGCACGCAGGATCACGGCCTTGAAGCCGCGCTCGATCAGGACCTGATCCGGTCCAGCGCTGCGGCACTGGAAAGCGGCCAGGCGGTGCGCCTCGAACGCCAGATCATCAACGTCAACCGCACCACCGGCGCAATGCTTTCGGGCGAAGTCGCGCGCAAGTACGGGCACAAGGGCCTGCCGGACAACACCATCCACATCGCCTTCAAGGGCGTTGCGGGCCAGTCGTTCGGCGCGTTCCTGGCGCATGGCGTGACGCTCGATCTGGTCGGCGATGCCAACGACTATGTCGGCAAGAGCCTGTCGGGCGGCCGCGTGATCGTGCGTCCTCCGGCGCATGTCGAACGCGATCCGGCAGAGAACATCATCGTCGGCAACACCGTGCTCTATGGCGCGATTGCAGGGGAAGCCTACTTCAATGGCGTGGCGGGCGAACGCTTTGCCGTGCGCAATTCGGGCGCGGTTGCCGTGGTCGAAGGCACCGGCGATCATGGTTGCGAATACATGACCGGCGGCGTCGTTGCGGTGCTGGGCAAGACCGGGCGCAACTTCGCGGCAGGCATGTCGGGCGGCGTCGCCTATGTCTACGATGCGGATGGCACCTTCGCCCAGCTCGTCAACGGCGCGATGGTCGATCTGCTGCCAGTCTCGGCACAGCGCGACGAGGAGGACGGCACCGGCCGTCCGCAGCAGCGCGGCGTTGACGTCAACGATTACGGCATGGGCGACATGCTCTATCACGATGCGGAACGCCTGCGGGTGCTGGTGGAGCGTCATCACCTCTACACCGGCAGCCGCCGCGCGCGCGAAATCCTCGACAACTGGGATGAAGCGCTGGGCAAGTTCGTCAAGGTGATGCCGCGCGACTATGCGCGCGCACTGCGCCAGATGGAGGCCGAGCGCCTCGAAGCCGCCTCGGTCGCGGCTGAGTAAGGGTCAGATCATAATGGGCAAGGCAACCGGCTTTCTCGAAATCGAACGGCAGGACCGCAAGTACGATGCGCCTTCCGAACGGCTGAAGCACTATCGCGAATTCGTCATCCCGCATGACGATGCAGGCCTGAAGGGGCAGGCGGCGCGCTGCATGAACTGCGGCATTCCGTACTGCCACAACGGCTGTCCGGTGAACAACCAGATCCCGGACTGGAACCACCTAGTCTATGAGAACGACTGGCGCGATGCGCTGGACAATCTCCATTCGACCAACAATTTCCCGGAATTTACCGGCCGCATCTGCCCCGCCCCGTGCGAGGCGGCGTGCACGCTCAACATCGTTGACCAGCCGGTCACGATCAAGTCGATCGAATGCGCCATCGTCGATCGCGGGTGGAAGGAAGGCTGGATCGAACCGCAGGTTCCGGCGAAGAAGACCGGCAAGTCGGTTGCCGTCGTCGGCTCCGGCCCCGCGGGCATGGCCGCTGCACAGCAGCTGGCGCGGGCGGGCCATTCGGTCACGGTGTTCGAAAAGAGCGACCGGATCGGCGGGCTGATGCGCTACGGCATTCCCGACTTCAAGATGGAAAAGACCCACATCAACCGCCGCGCGATGCAGATGGAGGCCGAAGGCGTCCAGTTCCGCACCGGGGTGGAAGTGGGCGTGACCGTATCGTTCGCTTCGCTGCAGGAAAACTTCGATGCGGTGGTGCTGGCAGGCGGCGCCGAAGATCCGCGCGGCCTCAACATTCCCGGCGCCGAATTGCCCAGCGTGCGCATGGCGATGGAATTCCTGACCCAGCAGAACAAGCGCAACGCAGGTGACGACGAACTGCGCGCCGCTCCGCGCGGTTCGCTCACCGCCACCGGCAAGCATGTCGTCGTCATCGGTGGCGGCGATACCGGATCGGACTGCGTCGGCACGTCGAACCGTCAGGGCGCGCTTTCGGTCACCCAGTTCGAAATCATGCCCAAACCTCCTGAAAAGGAAGACAAGGCGCTGTCATGGCCCAACTGGCCGCTCAAGCTGCGCACTTCGTCCAGCCATGAAGAGGGCGTGATCCGCGAATTCGCCGTGCTGACCAAGCGCGTGGTTGGCGAAAACGATGTCTCCGGTCTCGAATGCGTCCGCGTCGAATGGGTCAATGGCCAGATGCAGGAAGTGGCGGGCAGCGAATTCACCATTCCGGCCGACCTCATCCTACTTGCCATGGGCTTCGTCGGCCCGCGCAAGCAGGGCCTGCTCGAACAGGCAGGGGTAGAGCTTGACCCGCGCGGCAACGTCAAGGGCAATGTCGTCGACTACAAGACCAGCGTCGAGAACGTGTTCTCCTGCGGCGACATGCGCCGTGGCCAGAGCCTCGTCGTCTGGGCAATTCGCGAAGGCCGCCAGTGCGCCCGCGCGGTGGACGAAGCGCTGATGGGCACGAGCCAGCTCCCGCGCTGAGGCTCGGTCACTGCCGAATAAAAAAGGGCGTTCCGTCGGGACGCCCTTTTTTCTTATCCACCCCAAACCCCGCTCATGCTGAGCTTGTCGAAGCATGCCAGCCGACTTTCGCGGACCGGGGGCGGCCTTCGACAGGCCCCGGGACGGTGGGGGATCAGCCGTCGCCTTCAACCTCGGCCACAACCGCAGCCTTTCTCTTGCTCACCAGCAGCTTGTCGATCTTGCGGCCATCCATGTCGACGACCTCGAAGCGCCAGCCCTGATCGGTGAAGTGCTCACCCTCGGCAGGCAGCTTCTTCAGCACCGACAGGCAATAGCCCGCGGTGGTGGCGAACTCGCGGTCGTCGGGCATTTCGATGCCCAGCCGGTCGGCCAGCGCATCGGCCGGGAAAGCCCCGGCGATCAGCAGCGAACCGTCCTCGCGCTCCACCACCATCGGTTCGTCACCGGCATCGGCATGACCGACGAAGGTGCCCGCCATCGCCGCCAGCAGATCGGCGGGGGTCACGATGCCTTCAAGGTGGCCATATTCGTCATGCACCAGCGCCAGGGCGACTTCGGCCTGCTGGATCAGGCTCAGCGCGTCCATCGTATCCAGCTGGTCGGGCACGATCGCGGGCTTCTTCATCAGCCGACCCAGCTGCACCTTGCGCCCGCGCAGCAGCGTGGTCAGCACATCGCGCACCCTGACCACGCCGACGATCTTGTCGACCGAGCCATCGGCCACCAGCAGCAGCGAATGCGGGCTGTCCTCGATCGCGGCGCGCAGTTCGGTCTCGGGCGCGCGGCGCTCGATCCAGTGCAGCTCGGTCCGTGGCGTCATCATCTCGCGCACCGGGCGGTCGGCCAGTCGCATGATCCCGCTCATCAGCGCACGCTCTTCCTCCTCGATCACGCCCGATCGCGTGGCTTCGGCAAAGATCATGTGCAGTTCTTCGGCGGTCACTTCCTGTTCGTTACCCTGCTTCAGGCCCAGCAGGCGAATGATCAGGCCTGATGAGGTATCGAGCAGCCACACGAACGGCGCGGTCACTTTCGACATCATCGCCATGAACGGCGCGGCAATCTTGGCAATCGGCTCGGCCGCGCGCAAGGCCAGCTGCTTGGGCACCAGTTCGCCCACCACCAGGCTCAGGTAGGTGGTGATGGCAATGACGATGGCAAACCCCACATCGTCGGCATAGCGTTCCGGGAATCCCCAGCCGATCAGCCGCTCGGCCGTCGGCCCGCCAAGGCTGGCTCCGGAATAGGCGCCGGCGATGATGCCCACCAGCGTGATGCCGATCTGCACGGTCGAAAGAAATTTTCCGGGGTCCGATGCCAGCAGCAGCGCCGCTTGCGCGCCCTTGCTGCCTTCCTCGGCGGCAACCCGCAACCGCGCCGGGCGTGCCGAAACGATCGCCAGTTCCGACATGGAAAACAAGCCGTTGAGCACAACCAGGCCCAGAATGAGCAGGACGTCAGACCAAGGATAAGGTGTCACCTTGCGGCCCCTAACAGATTTTCCGGCCAAGGCGAATAGTCACTGGTCAGTTCCGTCTGACAGATGGCTGCAGAATGCGTTCGGGAACTGTTCAGTCACTCTGGGCGTATTTGATCGTGTCATTGCGTCGTCCTGACGCTAAGTTCGACCAGAAGCTTTGATCAGGATGCCGTCTAAAGGGGACAATACAATGAAAATTCGTCAAGTCATGATGTCGAGCCTCTGTGCCGTATCGCTCATCAGCCTTTCCGCCTGCGTCACCGATCCGAACACAGGTGAGCGCAAGGTTTCCCGCACGGCGATCGGCGGCCTTGGTGGCGCGCTGGGCGGTGCCCTGCTTGGCGGCCTGATCGGCGGCAAGACCGGGCGCATCGTCGGCGCCGGCATCGGCGGCGTCGCCGGCGGCGTCATCGGCTACCAGAAGGACAAACAGATCCGCGAACTGCGCGAACAGACCGCAGGCACCGGCATCGACGTGACCGAAACCGATGGCGGCAACGCGATCCTCGTCAACCTGCCCAACGGCGTCACCTTCGATGTCGATAGCTCGTCGGTAAAGCCAGCCTTCGGCGCCACGCTCGATCGCGTTGCCCAGTCGCTGGTGCAGTACCCGAACTCGCTGATCGACGTGTACGGCCACACCGATTCGACCGGATCGGACGCGTATAACCAGGCCCTGTCCGAACGCCGCGCCCGCGCCGTTGCCGATTACCTGACCTCGCGCGGGGTCGGCTATGCCCGTATCCGCAGCCAGGGCTTCGGCGAATCGCAGCCGATTGCCTCCAACGATACCGAGCAGGGCCGTTCGGCCAACCGCCGCGTCGAAATCAAGATCGTGCCGATCAGCCAGGACGATGTGAACGCTGCCCGCAACGGCCAGTAAGCCGCAGCCAGCACAGCCCGCATTTGTCGAAAAGACGGCGCTGCCCTTCACGGGTGGCGCCGTTTTTTGTGCGGGTTCATCCCTTTCACGGTTGACCCTGCGCGCGCGCTGCTGGCATCGGCGGCGCAAAGGAGATCAGCGCCATGCCAATCCAGCGCCGCAGCATCAACGGACATCAGGTCAATCCGGTCGGCCTTGGCTGCATGTCGCTCAGCTGGGCCTATGCCGGGCGCCCGAGCGAGGAGGACGGCATTCGCCTGCTCCAGCACGCGGTCGATATCGGCTACGATCACTTCGATACCGCGCGGCTCTATGGCCTTGGCCACAACGAAACCCAGGTCGGCATCGCGCTGCAGGGGCGGCGCGAAAAGGTCTATCTCGCCTCGAAGATGGGCATCTTTGCCAGCGGGGAAAAACGCGGTGTCGATTGCCATCCCGATACGATTCGCAGCGAACTCGAAGTCTCGCTCCGCCTGCTGCAGACCGATCATATCGACCTCTATTACATGCACCGGCTCGACCGGAACGTGCCGATCGAGGAATCGGTCGGCGCGATGGCCGACCTCGTGAAGGAGGGCAAGATCGGCGGAATCGGCCTGTCAGAAATGTCGGCCGACACGCTGCGTCGCGCTGCGGCCGTCCACCCCATCGCCGCGATGCAGACCGAATATTCGCCCTGGACGCGCCAGGCGGAAATCGCCGTGCTCGATGCCTGCCGCGATCTTGGCACCGCCTTCGTCGCGTTCTCGCCGGTCGCGCGCGGCGTGCTGGCCAACGGGTTGAGCGATCCCTCGGCCCTGCCCGATGGCGATATTCGCAAGGCCATGCCGCGCATGAACGCGGAAAACTGGCCGAAGAACTTCGCGCTGGTCCAGCAGTTCAACGCCATCGCTGCGCGCGAAGGCATCACCCCGGCGCAGCTCAGCCTGGCCTGGGTGCTGGCGCGGGGCGATCACATCGTCACCATCCCCGGCACCGGCAAGATCGCCCATCTGGAAGAGAATATCGCCCGCTGGGACTGGGAAATCCCGGCAAATGTCGCGGCCGAAGTCGATGCCCTGATCAACCAGCAGACCGTGGCCGGCCACCGTTATGGCGGGGCGATCCTGCCGACCATCGATACCGAGGATTTCGACTGACGCACGTCGGTTACGCCAGCTTCGCCGCCCGCTCGGCCAGCCGCTCGACCGCGGCGGCATGGATGGCCGGTGCGGTCACCAGCAATCCGAAGGCGCGCGGATCGCGCTTGTTGTAGTGCAGCGGCATGCCGAAGGCGTCGCTCACCGTCGCCCCCGCCTCGCGTGCGATCAGCGTGGCGGCGGCAATGTCCCATTCAAAGCCCCAGCGCAGCGTCGCCAGCAGATCGGCCTCGTCCGCGCCGACCATGGCGATGCGCAGGGCGATGGAATTCGGCTTGTCCACGGTGACCAGGTCCGCGTCGGCCGCTGGCAGCATGTCTGCCGGAACGCGCGATCCGGCCAGCACCGTGCGCGTGCTGGCGCGCAGCGGCAGGCCATTGCGCATCGCGCCTTGCCCGGCAATCGCTGCCCAATATTCGCCGCGCGCCGGGGCGCTCAGCGCGCCGATCAGCGGGCGGCCCTCGCTGACCAGCGCGACCGACACCGACCAACCCGGACGGCCTTGCACGAAATCGCGCGTGCCATCCACCGGATCGACCAGCCAGCACAGCCCGCGCTCCAGCCGGTCGGGGTGGTCCACCGTCTCTTCGGAAAGCCACCCCGCCGATGGCAGCAGCGCGCCCAGTTCGCGTTTCAGAAACGTATCGACGGCAATATCGGCGTCGCACACCGGGCTGCCGGGCGTCTTTTCCCACACCTGCGGGGCGTGGCCGTGGCCCGGCCACAGCGCCAGCGCCATTTCCCCAGCCGCGCGGACGATGGCGTGAAGGCGATCATAGTCGATCATCGGGCGACCTTGGTCATGATGGCTCGTGCGATCCGGTGCAATTGCGAGTTGTTATCAAAGATAGGGTTCGACCTCGCATTTACGCCCCTTTTCAAGCCTTGCATGCTGTGCTTAAGGCATAGCTGCTCAAAGCGCCATTGGCGGCGCATACCTTTGCGCCGATCGTGGCGCGCCTCTCGGTCCGCAAGGGCCGTTCAAGTCGGGGATCACGCATGAACGTCCATGAATATCAGGGCAAGGAACTGCTGGCGAAGTTTGGCGTCGGCATCCCGGCCGGCATCGCCGCGCTGACCGTCGAAGAAGCCGTTGCTGCGGCAAAGCAGCTTCCCGGGCCGCTCTATGTCGTCAAGGCGCAGATCCACGCCGGTGGCCGCGGCAAGGGCAAGTTCAAGGAACTGCCCGCCGATGCCAAGGGCGGCGTGCGCCTGGCCAAGAGCATCGAGGAAGTCGAAGCATTCGCCAAGGAAATGCTCGGCAACACCCTGGTTACCGTGCAGACCGGCGAAGCGGGCAAGCAGGTCAACCGCCTCTACGTCACCGATGGCGTTGATATCGCCAAGGAATACTACCTGTCGATGGTGGTGGACCGCGCATCGAGCCGCGTTGCCATGATCGTGTCGACCGAAGGCGGCATGGACATCGAGGAAGTCGCCCACGCCACGCCCGAAAAGATCGCCACGATCACCATCGATCCAGCCGAAGGCTTCATGCCGCACCACGGCCGCGCCGTCGGCTTTGCGCTGGGCCTGTCGGGCGACCTGCACAAGCAAGCCGCCAAGATCGCCGGGCAGCTCTATGACGCCTTCGTGACGCTCGATTGCGACATGCTCGAAATCAACCCGCTGGTGGAAACCAAAGACGGCAACCTGCTCGTCCTCGACACCAAGATGAGCTTCGATTCGAACGCGCTCTATCGTCATCCCGATGTCTTCGCCCTGCGCGACGAGACCGAGGAAGACCCGGCCGAGATCGAAGCCAGCAAGTACGATCTTGCCTACATCAAGCTGGATGGCAACATCGGCTGCATGGTCAACGGCGCGGGCCTTGCCATGGCGACGATGGACATCATCAAGCTGAACGGCGAGTTCCCCGCCAACTTCCTCGACGTTGGCGGCGGCGCCAACAAGGAAAAGGTGACCGCGGCCTTCAAGATCATCCTCAAGGATCCTGCGGTGAAGGGCATTCTCGTCAACATCTTCGGCGGGATCATGAAGTGCGACATCATCGCCGAAGGCATCGTTGCCGCGGCCAAGGAAGTGAACCTTTCGGTTCCGCTGGTCGTGCGCCTCGAAGGCACCAACGTGCAGCAGGGCAAGGACATCCTCGCCAATTCCGGTCTGCCGATCGTCCCCGCCAACGATCTGGGCGACGCCGCCAAGAAGATCGTGGCCGAAGTCCGCGCGGTCGCCTGATCCGCATCTCAGGACGATGAACAAAAGGGGCGCTGGGCAACCGGCGCCCCTTTTTGCATGATAGCGCGGCATCGCTCGGGGCAGTTCGCAGTTGACGTTTACGTAAGCGCGAATTATGCCGCGCACATTGTTTCCATGGGAAAGGACGCATCCTGCATGAAAGCCCTGGTCTGCGTGAAGCGCGTGATTGACTACAACGTGAAGCCTCGGGTGAAGGCGGATGGTTCGGGTGTCGATCTTGCGAACGTGAAGATGAGCATGAACCCGTTCGACGAGATCGCGG
>JAPLPG010000310.1 GCA_026400375.1 Novosphingobium sp.
ACCTTGACCGAGGACCATGCCACGTCCAACTCCTCGGCGATGAGCATCGGCAGCATGGCCTTTACGCCCTGGCCGATTTCCGGGTTGCGCGAGGTGATCCACGCCGCCTCCAATCGCCGCGCGCCCTATGCCGCGCTGGCGGCGGCTGCGGCAAAGGAAGCCGTGCCCGATGCCGCCACGCTGAAGCTGAAGGACCCGGCCACCTTCTCGATCATCGGCAAGCCCGTGGCAGGGCCCGACACGCCCGCGATCGTCGCCGGAAAGCCGCTGTTCGGCGTCGATACCGTGCTGCCCGGCATGGTCCACGCCGCCCTGCTGACCGCGCCGGTGCGCGGGGCCACGCTTAAAAGCCACGATCCGGCCAAGGCGCTGGCCATGCCCGGCGTGCGCAAGGTCGTCGTCCTGCGCCAGCTGGGCCACGACGATGCCCCGGTCGATGCGCTGGCCGTGGTGGCCGACAGCTGGTGGACCGCCAGCGAGGCGCGCAAGGCGCTGGTGGTGCAGTGGGACAACGGCGGGCGCGAAAAGCACTCCGACGCCACCTTTGCCGCATCGGCCAAGGCCGCGTTTGCGGGCAACCCTGCCGCCACGATCCGCAAGGAAGGCGATGTTGGCGCAGCGCTGGCCAAGGCGGCCAAGGTGGTTTCGGCGCAATACAGCTACCCGTTCCTGTCGCACGCCACGCTGGAGCCGCAGAACTGCACCGCGCAGTTCAAGGACGGCAAGCTGGAACTGTGGGCGCCGAGCCAGATGCCCGGCGAGGGCAAGGATCTGGTGGCCAAGGCTTTCGGCCTGTCTGCCGATGCGGTGACGGTCAACCTCACCCGGATCGGTGGTGGTTTCGGGCGGCGGTTGCAAAGCGATTTCATGATCTTTGCCAGCGCCATCGCGCGCGAGGTGCCCGGCGTTCCGGTGAAGCTCATTCTTGAGCGCGAGGAAGATTTCCGCATGGACTTCTTCCGCCCCGCGGGCTTCCACAAGCTCGATGCCGCGCTTGACGCCAATGGCAAGCTGACCGCGTTCCGCACCCACCTCGTCAGCTTCGGGGCCAAGGGCGAACCGGGCCGTGGCGGGGAATTGCCGGCAGACATTGTTCCGGCCAATCTCGTGCCCAATGCCGAGCTCGGCCTGACCGTGCTCGACAGCAACATCCCGCTCGGCTGGCTGCGTGCACCGGGTTCCAACGCACTGGCCTTTGCCACGCAAGGGTTCTTGGATGAAGTGGCGGCCGCGGCGGGCAAGCCGCTGCCGCTGTTCATGCTCGATCTGCTGGGCGAATCCCGCCTGGTCACCCCGCCCAAGGTGCCCGGCGTGCCCGATATCTGGCAACCGCCCGCGTTCAACACCGGCCGCGCGGCGGGTGTCATCCGCGAAGCGATGAAGATTTCGGGCTGGAAGGACGCAGCACCAAAGGGGCGCGGTTTCGGCTTCTATTTCAGCCATCTCGGCTACTTTGCGGTTGTGGCCGACTGCGCGCAAGTCGATGGCGCGATCAAGGTCACGAAGATGTGGGTGGCAGGTGACATCGGCAGCACGGTGATCAACCCGCTGAACGCCGAGCAGCAGATCCGTGGCGCGATGATCGAAGGTATCGGCCATGTCGTCAGCGGGCTGAAAGTGCCGATCGAGGGTGGGCAGGTGCAGGTGGCGAACTTCGATGCCTATCCGCTGCCCCGCATCGACGTTGTCCCGCCAATCGAAATTTCGCTGGTGCCCAGCGAATTTCCGCCCACCGGCCTTGGCGAACCGGCGCTGCCCCCGGCCGTTGCCGCTGTCGCCAACGCGATCAGCAGCCTGACCGGCAAGCGCGTGCGATCACTGCCCTACTCTGCCTGAAGCTGCGTGCCGGGGCGGCTGACCGCTCCGGCACCACTCGGGCAAGCCTGCGTCCATGGCCACTGCATTCGTCGCTTTTGCACGCGCTTCGACAATCGGAGAAATTGTGTTAGCGTTAACTTGACCAGCGCTGCCAATTGCGTAGACTGATGCTGTTCTGCGCATGATCGTGCGACAGTATCGGCGCGAATCGGCCTGCACAAAGCGGCCGATCGTGAATGGATTGGGAGACGGAAGGACCGTGCAAAGCCACGCATTCATCGCCGCGCCAGAATGGCGGCGGCACCTGGCTGGTTACCCCTGCCCATGATCGCGCCAAACCACTCTTCCGGCCTGAACCCGGCCGACAGCACAAGGAATATTCAACCGATGTTCGAAGCAGGTGGCGTCGACAGGCGCGAAGCGATGGCCCGCGTGGCACTGCTGCTGGGCGCAACCGCGCTTCCCGCGCAGGCCTTTGCCGCAGCCAGTGGCAAGGCCAGGCGCTATCTCGCGCCCAGCCAGTTCGCGCTACTCTCGGCCGTGGCCGATACGGTGTTGCCCGCCACCGATACCCCCGGCGCGCTGGCGGCAAAGGTTCCCGCGCGGCTTGATGCCATGCTGGCCAACTGGGCATCGCCCGCCACGCGCGAGGGTCTGTCGGCCGCGCTGCTGCGCATCAATGCTGCGGCAAAGACCGCCACCGGCAAGAATTTCGACAAGCTCGATGCCAGGCAGCGCAATGCCTTCCTGCTGACACACGATGCTGCCGCGCTGAAGCAGTTGCCACTGCCCCCCGGCGTCACCGATCAGCCCTACCGCCCGGCGCGCAACTTTGCCGATGTCGATTACTGGCGGCTGAAGCAGCTGATCATCGATCTCTATTACTTCAGCCCCGAAGCGGTGGCGACCGAGCTGGTCTACGAACACGTGCCCGGCAAGTTCGAACCTTCGATCAAGCTGACGCCAACATCGCGCCCCTATCTTGGCCTTGGCCCCTTCTAAAGACGAGTACAGCCCATGTTTGATGCAATCGTTATCGGGTCGGGGATGAGCGGCGGGATTTCCGCCAAGGAACTGTGCGAACGCGGCCTGAAAGTGCTGCTGCTCGAACGCGGCCGCAAGGTCGAGCACGTCACCGATTACAATGATACCCAGCAGCCCTGGGAACTGCCCAACGAAAACCGCGTGCCCGAAGAAGAGCTGGCGCGCGATTATCCGATCCAGGGCCAATGCTACGCGATGAACGCGGCGACCAAGCAGTTCTGGGTCAAGGACAGCGATCACCCCTACACCACCGAAGAGGGCAAACCCTTTTCGTGGATTCGCGGCTATCACCTTGGCGGGCGGTCGATCATGTGGGGCCGGCAGGCCTATCGCCTGTCAGAAATGGATTTTGAAGCCAATGCCAAGGATGGCCACGGCGTGGACTGGCCGATCCGCTATGCCGATCTGGAACCTTGGTATTCGCATGTCGAAAAGTTCATTGGGGTTGCCGGCAGCAAGGAAGGCCTACCGCAATTGCCCGATGGCGAATTCCTGCCACCGTGGGAGATGACTGATGGCGAAAAGCTGTTCAAGGCTTCGGTCGAAAGCAGGTTTGCAGGACGCAAGGTCATCATCGGGCGCAATGCCAACCTCTCGGTCGCCCAGCCCCACCATGAGGAATTGGGCCGCAACAGCTGCCAGAACCGCTCGATCTGCGAACGCGGCTGCAGCTTTGGCGCCAACCATTCCAGCCTGTCGTCCTCGCTCCCGGCGGCCGAGCGCACCGGCAACCTGACCACGATCACCGATGCCATTGTCCATTCGCTGGTGCAGGACCCCAGGACCGGGCGCATCACGCAGGTGCGGGTGATCGATGCCAAGACCATGGAAGGCCGCACCTATGAAGCCAAGGTGTTCTTCCTCAATGCCTCGACCTTGGGCACTGCACAAATCCTGCTGAATTCCCGCAACGAAGCCAATCCGCGCGGCTTGTGCAACAAATCCGATCAGGTCGGGCGCAATGTCATGGATCACATGTATGCACTCAGCACGGCGGGGATCATGCCAGATTATCCCGCAGACAGCTACCATCGCGGGCGGCGGCCCACCGGCATCTATGTGCCGCGCTATCGCAACGTCACCGAAGCGGGCGAAGGCTATGTGCGCGGCTTTGGCTATCAGGGCGGCGTGATGCGGCAGGGCGGAAAACCGGGCGCAGACAAGCCCGGACTTGGCCAGGACATCAAGAATCGTGGGCGCCAGTTCGGCCCATGGCTGGCATTCATATCGGGTTTTGGCGAAATGCTGCCCAACCCTGAAAACCGGGCGACGCTGAACGAAACGCGCAAGGACAAGTGGGGCATTCCGCTGCTCCACATGAACGTGGCCCACGGCAAGAACGAGATGGCGATGGTCAAGGATATCCTTGCCGATGGCCGAGCGATGATCGAAAGCGCAGGCGGCACGGTTGTCTCGCAGTCCACCAACCCGGGGCCTGCAGGTCTTGGCATTCACGAAATGGGCACCGCGCGCATGGGCCGCGATCCGATGACTTCGGTGTTCAATGGCTACAACCAGGCGCACGAAGCACCGAACCTGTTCTGCACCGATGGCGCGGTGATGGCATCATCTGGCTGCCAGAACCCCTCGCTCACCTACATGGCGCTGTCCGCGCGCGCCGCGCATCATGCGGCGGAATGGATGAAGGAAGGCAAGCTGTGATGACGGCCAGGACATTTGCAAGCATGATCGCCGCCGCAACGCTGGCAATGGCAACCCCGGCCCTCGCCGCGGCTCCGGTGACCGATTGTCCCAATCGCGATACTCCGTTTTCTGCCAGTGCGCCGCTGATCGACGTGCTGACGAGCGATCGGGCGCGCGCCGTGCTGAACCAGATCATGCCCAACGAAATGGCCAAGGTGCCTCCGTTCTTTTTTGGAACGCAAGTGCCGACTTTCTCGGCCATCCTTTCGTTGAACGAAGCAGGGTCGTTCCTAGGCAGCAGTCCGGACAAGATCGCAGCCGCCGACGCTGCACTGCGCGCCCTGCCCGTGACCGATGCCGACCGCACGGCCCGCTGCGCCCGGTTCGATAACGATGTGCCCACCTTTGCCCGCATGAAGAGCAAGGTGAAAGTGCTGGTGTTCGAAAAGATCAACGGCTTCAAGGACACGCCATCGGTCGACGCGGCCCACGCAGCGCTGCAAGCAATGGCTGCGCGCAAGCGCTGGGCCTTGCAGTTTACCGACAAGGGTGGCGCGTTCAATCCGCAGACGCTCAAGCAGTTCGATGTGGTATTGTGGAACAACAATTCGGGCGATGTGCTGACCCTTGCACAACGGGCCGCATTCCAGAGCTGGCTGAAGGCAGGCGGCGCGTTTGTCGGCATCCATGGCGCGGCGGGCGATCCGGTCTATTTCTGGGACTGGTATCCCGACAAGCTGATCGGCGCGCGCTTTGCCGGCCATCCGCGCGATCCGCAGTTCCAGGAAGCGCGCGTGGCGGTGATCGCCGACCATCCGCTGGCCAAGGGCCTGCCGGCGCAATGGCGCATGACCGAAGAATGGTATTCGTTCAAATCCAACCCACGCCTTGCCGGGGCAAAGCCGGTGTTGTTGCTGGATGAAAGCACGTACCGGCCCAACGATCCGAAGGCCCCCGGTTTGGTGATGGGTGACGATCATCCGCTGGCGTGGACCAACTGCATGGGCAAGGGCCGCGTGTTTTATTCCGCCATCGGCCATCGCCCGGAAAACTACACCGAACCCAACCACGTGCGCCTACTGGAAAATGCCATCGGCTGGGCCGCGACCGACCGCAAGGCGTGCCCGGCGGCGGCCCGCTAAGGCCATGCGTCACGGCGACCCACATTTCCATGGCGGTCCCTGCCCCATGGTCAGATGACGGGCTCCTGCCCGAAGAGCAAAAAGGACGACTCTGACCGAACTTTGCGTGCTTCTGGATCGTCGATCCGGTGGATGGCACCTGCGAATCCGGCGAGGCGCGCAGCGCACGAAGCCCTAACCGCGGCCAAGGCCATCGGTGCCGAACTCATGCCGATGGGCCGGGGCCAGGATAAGCCGAAGGGTTGAACCAGTTGCGCCGACCGGCGCATCCTGTCCACCGCGCTTCCATTTCCGATGCAGCGGTCGTCTCTGTGATACCCGACAGGGCAGGCCACGGCCTGTTCGCCTGCGTTAACGAAATCGGCGACTTCGACAAAGTCACCGTTGTCACTCCGTTCGGGTTCCACCCGCTGCGGCAGACAGGAAATGGCTGGCTGCTTCGGCAAGGACGGCAGCATCCGCATTGCCGGCAAGCACCGATGACAGCAGGCCAACATCCTTGACCAGCAAGGGTGCACCATGGGCAAAGGCGCCCGGTGCGGAAAGGCGGGCATAGACTTCGAAACCGAAGCTGCGCCCGCTGCTCGCCTTGATCAGTTCGGCCAGCGCTGCGCGATCCATGCCCAGCGCCTGGCCTGCGCCCATGGCGGCATGGGCAAGTCCCATGTTCGCCGCCATCAGCGCATTGTTGACGATCTTGGCGCGCTGCCCGGAACCGAGCGGACCAAGGTGCACGATCGTTCCGGCAAAGGTTTCGAACACGGGACGGCAGGCCGCAAACGTATCGGCATCGCCGCCGCACATGACGGTAAGCGTCCCCGCTGCCGCCGCTGGGCCGCCGCCGCTGACGGGCGCATCGAGCACGGCAATGCCGCGCGCGCCGGCCTGCTCGGCCAATCTGGCGCAGGTTTCAGGCAGAACCGTGGCGTGGATGACGATGCGGCTGCCCGGCGCCATGGCCGGGATCAGCTCGTCACAGACTGCGCGCACCCCGGCATCGTCGATCACGCAGATGCCCACCATGCCGCACAACGCGCCAAGTTCAGCCACGCTCGCCGCAACCCTGGCCCCGCGTTCGGCAAAAGGCGCGGTCGCCGCGGGGTTGCGCGCCCACACCGCCAGCGAAAGGCCCGCTGCCACAATGCGTTCCGCCATGGGGCCGCCCTGGCTGCCCAGTCCGATAAAGCCGATGTGCTCCATGTGATGTCACCCTGCTGTTATGCCGGCATCGATATTGCTGCAGGCACCGCGATACCTGCGGCCTCCGCCACAGCGAGGCTGCCGGGATCAGGCCAGCAAGCTGCCCAGCCTGCCTCTGATGATCTCCTCGGCATCGCCGATGATGCGGTCGATCAGCTGCTGGCAGGTCGGTATATCGTTGATCAGGCCCTGCACCATGCCCGCCCAGAACACGCCCTTTGTCATGTCGCCGCTCTGCAACAGTTCCTTGCCCGCCGATCCGGCAACGAGTTCGCGCACGTCCTCGAACACGGCATTCGGCGCTGAAAGACGGCGGACCACTTCCTCGGACACGGGGCTCTTGCCAACGCGGGCGGTGTTCTTGAAATTGCGGAAGATCAGGTAGCTGCCGCGCTCGTCGTTGTCGATATAGGCCTGCTTCACGTTGTCGTGGATCGGCGCTTCAACAGTGGCGCAGAAGCGGGTGCCCATGTTGATGCCATCGGCACCGAGGCTGAGCGCGGCAACAAGGCCGCGCCCATCACCAAAGCCGCCACTGGCAAGCATCGGGATCTTCACCTTGTCGGCCGCAGCGGGGATCAGGATCAGGCCGGGAATGTCGTCCTCGCCGGGGTGGCCGGCACATTCGAAGCCGTCGATCGAAATGATGTCGCAGCCCGCCCGCTCGGCCGAAAGCGCGTGGCGCACGGCGGTGCACTTGTGCAGGATCGTTACGCCATGGGGCTTGAGCATGTCCCAGACATCACGGACCGCCTGCGTGCCCGCCGTCTCGACGATCTTCACCCCGCCATCGATGATCGCCTGGGCATAGGCGGCATAGTCGGGCGGATTGATCGTGGGGAAGATCGTCATGTTCACGCCGAACGGCTTCGAGGTCATCGCCTTGGTGCGCTCGATCTCGTCACGCAGGGCCTGCGGGCTGGGCTGGGTCAGCGCGGTGATGATGCCAAGGCCACCTGCGTTGGACACTGCGCTGGCGAGTTCGGCATAGCCGACGTTCATCATGCCACCCTGCACGATCGGATGCTCGATGCCGAGCATTTCGGTAATGCGTGTCCGGATTGCCACTGTCGGTCTCTCCCATCAAATCAACGTGCCGCAGCATTGCAGCGCTTCAGCGGCGCTGCAATGCTGCCCATTTGTCCGAAGACTTCACTATCGTCGTACGATCACCCCCCGGGGGGTTCAGCCCATTGTCGGGATGACGAAGGCGTTCGAACCCTCGGCGCCGCCATCGGGCCAGCGGGCGGTGACCTTCTTGACACGGGTCCAGAAACGGATGCCGTCAAGGCCGTACTGGTCGGTATCGCCAAAGCCGGAACGCTTCCATCCGCCGAACGAATGATAGGCCACCGGAACCGGGATCGGCACGTTCACGCCAACCATGCCGACCTGGACCCGCGCGGCAAATTCGCGCGCGGCGTGGCCGTTGCGGGTGAAGATGGCTACACCATTGCCGTACTGGTGCTTCGAAGGCAGCGCGACCGCTTCTTCGAAGTCCTTGGCGCGGACGATCTGCAGCACGGGGCCGAAGATCTCGTTATGGTAACTGCTCATGTCCGGCTTAACGTGATCAAGCAGCGTCGGGCCGAGGAAGTACCCGGCTTCGTGGCCCTGCATGGTAAAGCCGCGTCCGTCGATGACCAGTTCCGATCCTTCGTCGACCGCGGTCTGGATCCAGCGTTCGATCGCGGCCTTGTGCTGTGCGGTAACGACCGGGCCGTACTGCGCTTCGGGATCGGTTGAAATGCCGACCTTGAGAGCCTCGATCGCCGGGATAAGCTTGGCCTTGAGCCGTTCGGCGGTTTCCTCGCCCACCGGCACGACCACCGGCAATGCCATGCAGCGTTCGCCCGCAGAGCCGAAGGCCGCGCCGCACAGGTCGTTCACCACCTGGTCCAGATCGGCGTCGGGCATCACGATCCCGTGGTTCTTGGCCCCGCCCATGGCCTGCACGCGCTTTCCGGCCGCGGCCCCGCGCTGGTAGACGTAGTTGGCGATGTCAGACGAGCCGACGAAGCTGATTGCGCCGATGGCCGGGTGATCGAGGATCGCATCGACCATTTCCTTGTCGCCGTGCACCACCTGGAACACGCCTGCCGGCAGGCCTGCTTCAAGCCACAGTTCGGCGATGCGGTTGGGCACCGAAGGATCGCGCTCCGACGGCTTGAGGATGAAGGCATTGCCCACAGCGAGCGCCACCGCGCCCATCCACAGCGGGATCATCGCGGGGAAATTGAACGGGGTGATCCCGGCGCCAATACCGATGGGCTGGCGCATCGAGAACACGTCGATGCCGGGGCCGGCGCCTTGCGTATATTCGCCCTTCTGCAGGTGCGGCACGCCACAGACGAATTCCACCACTTCCAGCCCGCGCTGGATATCGCCCCTGGAATCGGCGATCACCTTGCCGTGTTCCTTCGAGAGCATGAGCGCGAGATCGTCCATATTGGTTTCGATCAGGCGCTTGAATTCAAACATCACGCGGGCGCGGCGCTGCGGGTTGGTGGCCGCCCAGGCGGGCTGCGCGGCCTGCGCAGCGGCAACGGCGCGCTCGAGCGCATCCTGCCCGCCGAGCACCACTTCGGCCTGCTGGCCGCCGCTGTTGGGGTCCATCACGGCGGCACGCCGCGTGTTGGCAAGTCCGGTAGTGCCACCGGCGATGACGTGATCGATGAGACGCATTTTGCGGGCTCCTGAAAGGAAAGTTCCCATGCCCCTGCACTCTGCGGCAACGAGCAGCAAGGTGGTGGACGGGTCTGTGACGACAAGGGTGCGAAAGAACGCGAGGGCGATCAAGTTGGCGCCATTCGCGTGTCTTTTGGGCACTGCGAAGTGCAGCCAAGCGGGTTGGCGCTCGGTGCTGGCAATCACCGCGCCGGCCAACCGGACGGCCTGCGCACAACTGGCAGCGAAAGTGCTTGCAGCAGTACCAGCGCACAGATGCAGACCCAGC
>JAPLPG010000177.1 GCA_026400375.1 Novosphingobium sp.
ATCGCCGGTCGGCCAGATCATTCCTTTTGCGCGCTGGCAAAAGTATCGCGGTGGCTGGAAATCCGCCACCAACGCGCCCCGGCTTGAAACCGATGAATATGAAGCTGGTGTCGAATGGCTGCCGATGAAGGAGCTGGAATTCACCGTCAGCTATTCCAACGTCACGCGCAACGAGGCGGATGAGCGGCGGACCGGCCGCGCCAAGGGCGACCTGGTCCGCGCGCAAGTGCAGTGGAATTATTGAGCCTTACCGGGCAGAGAAGGCGCTGGAGAGGCGGAACAGGGTCTGTGCCGTGGCGCTATTCAGATAACGCACGCGGTAGAGAGTGGTGGAAGCGAAGATTCCGGTGGTCCTGACCGTGAGCTGCTGTGCCACGTTTGCCGCTGCTGCGGCGGTGGCAACAGGTTGGTATGTAACGCCATTGTCGAGCGACTGATCGATAAAAAGCGTGCCGGCTGCATCTGCAAAGGAGACAGCGGCGAAATAGCTGTACTGGGCGTTGGCACTGGCGCGACCGGTGCCGGTGAAAGTAGCCGCGCTGGCGAGCGCCGTCGTGCTATCGTTAAAGCCAAGATTGGTGTTGACCGTGCCGGTAACAACCACGCTACCGATCGATGAACTGCCGCCAGCCAGGGATGTCCCGATGACATTGAGCGGGCGCCGCTTGAGAGCAAGAGCCACCGACACCGTTCCGCTGCCGTATACAGATATCCGCGCTCGGACCTGTGCGGCACTTGAGGCAAATGCGTAGATTCCGCCGGCTGTTGTGCTTGTCGCAGGTGACGTATTCGATCCGTTTGACGGGATCACCGGAAGGACTAGCCAGTTGATTCCGTCGTTGGACTGCTCATAAACCAACGTGCAGCCGGTCCCGCCGGATACGACCTGGAACGAGCCGCCGCCAAAGCCGGCAAGCGAACTGGTCAGGATCACCGACGCCGAGGTAGCGGAGCCGTTTACCACCAGTCCATCGGGCACATCATCGACAAAGACGTTGCCGATGTGGGCCGTGCTGGCAAGCAATGGGGCCGCTGCGACAGGCAACGGCACGGCGCTGGAAACGGGCTGGGGCGAACCGTCGGGCAAGGCAAAGGCCAGCGCTGAACTGGACACCGGCAGCGGCTTGGCCAGCGTCACCACCTCGGTCGAGCCATCGGGCTTTGCATAAGCCAGCGCCGAACTTGAAACCGGCAATGGCTTGGCAAGAGTCACGCCTTCGGCCGAGCCATCAGGCTTGGCATAGGCAAGAGCGCTGACCGAGGCAAAACGTGCGGGGAATGTCACTTCTGGATTGGGCATCGATGTCTCCATTTGGATCGCGGAACAATCGACCAAAGCAGATAACCATATTGGTTATTGTAGGAAAATGGTTTCTGCTGCCGAACCGGCGGCATTCCACCGCCCTGCGGGAACGCTTGATCGTGAAAACCGTATTCCAACGGCACGTTCATCCAGCGTTGTGGATCACCGGCCGACGTGTGCCGTTATCCCTGCAAATTCACGACCCTGCGGGCAGAATTCGAATGGAGTACGACATGAAGAAGACCATCATTGCGGCCGTACTGGCAGCCATCGCCGTTCCTGCAGCCCCCGCCCTGGCCGACCCGCCGTCGTGGTCCAACGCCGGTGGCCGGCACCGCGCCAACAGTGACCGCCTTTACGACAGTCGCGGTCGTTATGTTCAACCGCGACGCATCAGCCAGGACGATCAGGTATGGCGCGGCCGTGACGGACGCTATTACTGCAAGCGCAGCAACGGAACGACGGGCCTGATCGTCGGCGCGGCTGGCGGCGCGCTGCTGGGCCGCACGATCGACACCCGTGGCGACCGCGCGCTCGGCACTGTGCTGGGTGCGGCCGGTGGCGCCTTGCTGGGCCGCGAGATCGAGCGCAGCGGCGGCCGTTGCCGCTAAGCCTCGAGGCCCGACCAACGATGCCTGACCACGGCCGGGCGGAACTTTACGGTTCCGCCCGACTTGGTTCGAAGACCTGAATTCATCGATTGCGTGGTCTGAACAATCGGGCGTGACGAATTGTAATTCAGGCAATTAGCCCTTGCGGCAAGCAGCCTTTGGAATAGTCTGACGTCATGTGGTTGCTCGATAAAATGCTCACCCGGCTGATCCGGAAGGGTCGCCTTGTCATCATCGATCATGACGGTAAGGAGTACACGTATGGCGAGCAGTCGGCCTCGCCGCTGTCCATCCGGTTTACCGACAAGAGCGCGGCGATGCACATCGCGCGCGATCCACGCGTTGGCGCTGGCGAGGTCTACATGGACGGGCGGATGGTCATCGAACCGCCGCACGACATTCGCGATTTCGTGCTGTTTGTCATGGGCAATGCCAGCACCGCCGGCGGCATCGACCGCAAGGGCCCGCTGCGCAAGGCCGCGGGAAAGCTGCTGTCACGGATCGACCAGATCAACCAGCGCGCGCAGGCCTCGAAGAACGTCGTCCACCATTACGATCTCTCGCGCCAGTTCTACGAACAGTTCCTCGATGAAGACCGCCAGTACACGATGGCCTATTTTCGCGATCCGGAAAACTCCCTGGAACGCGCCCAGGTCGACAAGAAGGCACTGGTCGCCTCGAAGCTGCGCCTGGTTCCCGGGCAAGGCGCCGGGATGCGCGTGCTCGATATCGGATGTGGCTGGGGCGGCCTCGGGCTCTATCTGAACCGCCACTACGGCTGCGAAGTGCTTGGCGTGTCGCTCGCGCCCGATCAGGTGAAGTTTGCAAACGAACGGGCCGAAGCAGCAGGCGTTGCCGACAAGGTGAAGTTCCAGCTGATCGACTATCGTGACGTCCAGGGCCAGTTCGACCGCATTACCAGCGTCGGAATGATCGAACATGTTGGTGCGCCAAACTTCGGCGAATACTTTGCCAAGACCAACGCGTTGCTTGATCCTGACGGCATCATGCTGACTCACACGATCGGCCGCAAGGGCTCCCCGGGCACGACCGACAAGTGGACGCGCAAGTACATCTTCCCCGGCGGCTATATCCCGGCGATGAGCGAGCTCGTTACGGCGCTGGAGAAGACCGGCTGGGAAGTCGGCGATATCGAAGTGCTACGCTATCACTATGCCTATACCCTGGCCGAATGGTATCGGCGCACGACCATGCACCGCGAAGAGATCGTCGCGCTCTATGACGAGCGGCTGTTCCGCATGTGGCAATTCTATCTGGCCGGGGCCGAGCAGAGCTTCCGTCATGGCGGCATGGTCAATTTCCACATCCAGAGCGTCAAACGCCGTAGTGCGCTGCCGATGACCCGCGATTACATGCAGCAGGAATGGGCCAGGCTCTCTGCCCTGGATGATGCGCCGGAATGGCATCTCGGGCGCGAAGCCGCGGAATAGGACGCAAAGGCGAAGCTGCGGCACTGTTCCGGTTCCACGCTGTGCAAAGCGCCGCAAAGGCCTTTTGTGCGGCGTTGCCATCTGCCCGCATACTTGTTAGCAATGCTAACAAATACGCCAAACCGCAGGATGCCGAAACAATGACCACCCCCGCCCCGACCGCTGCCGATCTTTCCGCCGAAATCGTCCGCGTATTCGCGCTGCAGCAGGCCCACATGTGGGAAGCGAAAGCATCGACGGCAGACGTCCGCAAGGCCAAGCTCGCCAAGCTGAAGGCTGCGGTCGAAGCCCACGCCGACGACATCATCGCCGCCGTTCTTGAAGACACGCGCAAACCCGTCGGTGAAATCCGGGTAACTGAAGTCCTGAACGTGATCGGCAACGTCCAGAGAAACATCGACAATCTCGACGAATGGATGAAGCCGGTCGAAGTCGCCACCTCGATGAACCCTGCCGATCGGGCGCAGATCGTCTACGAAGCGCGCGGCGTGTGCCTGATCCTTGGCCCGTGGAACTTCCCGCTCGGTCTGGCGCTCGGCCCCGTTGCCGCGGCGGTGGCTGCGGGCAATACCTGTATCGTCAAGCTGACCGACCTGTGCCCGGCAACCGCCAGGATCGCCGCGGTAATCATTCGCGAAGCCTTCGATGAAAAGGACGTTGCGCTGTTCGAAGGCGATGTTTCGGTCGCCACCGCCCTGCTCGACCTGCCGTTCAACCACATCTTCTTTACCGGCAGTCCGCGCGTCGGCAAGATCGTGATGGCCGCCGCGGCGAAGCACCTTACCAGCGTGGCGCTGGAACTGGGCGGCAAATCGCCGGTCATCGTCGATGACAGTGCCGACATCGATCTGGTCGCCGCACAACTGGCCTCCGCCAAGCAGTTCAATGGTGGGCAGGCCTGCATCAGCCCCGACTATGTCTTCGTAAAGGAAGCCCACAAGGCCGCGCTGGTCGATGGTTTCAACGCCAACGTGCGCAAGAACCTTTACGACGAAGCCGGCCAGTTGAAGAAGGACGGCATCGCGCAGATCGTCAACCAGGCCAATTTCACCCGGGTCAAGGCGATGTTCGACGATGCCGTGGCCAAGGGCGCCACGGTCGCAGCGGGCGGCACCTTCGAGGAAGCCGACCTCACGGTCCACCCCACCATGCTCACCGATGTCACCCCGCAGATGACCATCATGCAGGACGAAATCTTCGCCCCGGTCATCCCGGTCATGACCTACGAGACGCTGGACCAGGCCATCGGCTACATCGAGGCGCGGGACAAGCCGCTGGCGCTTTATGTCTACAGCAAGGATGAGGCGAACGTCGAGCAGGTGCTGGCCCGCACCTCGTCAGGCGGCGTCACGGTCAACGGCGTGTTCTCGCACTATCTTGAAAACAACCTGCCCTTCGGTGGCGTAAACACCAGCGGCATGGGCAGCTACCACGGCGTGTTCGGCTTCAAGTGCTTCAGCCACGAACGCGCGATCTACCGGCACGTTTGACCGGCACATCTGATCGGCTGGGACTGGCGGGGCGGCTGCCCCGTCAGGACAGCACGTTGCGATACCACCAATCGCCGAATTTGCTGCCCATCCACTCGCCGGAGCTTTCACCGATCTCCACCCAGAACTTCATCGGGCTGTTGCGCATGCGGTCGATCAGATCGTTGACTTCATTGCCCTTGATCTGGCCGCCGAAGATGTATTTCGCCAGCAGTTCGGTGAATGTCACCCCGGTATCGATGGCCGTCTTGCCGGCGCCGATCGGGTCGATGGCCAGCAGATAACGGAACGCGGTGCCAAAGCGCGGATCGCTGGCGGCAGCGGGATTTGCCGCATACAGCATTTCCTGTATGGCATTCAGAAACCCGCCCCACGGCACCGCCGCGCCCATGCCGGTGGCATAGATTTCGGCAAAGCCCGGACCAAAGCGACCCGCGCGAAAATGGTCGATCACCACCGCAAGCGTCGCCAGGACCTGCACCACCAGCGCAATGTTGCCGAGCGACTTCAGCGCATTGACGATCCTCGTGCCGGCAGGTGCGACGGCGCGCCACGACCGCATCATGTCGAGCGCGGCATCAAGACGAATGGCCCGGCTGGTAAGGATCGTGACGATATCGCGCGCACTGAAGCCGACCTTCAGGGCCGCGTTGATGCCCATCATTGCCTCTACGGCATATTGCGCGGCACCTTGCGCGTTGAGGATCATCTTCAGCGTCTGGACTTCGTTGTTAGCCACGTATTCAAGGAAGTCGCGGGCCGGACCGCTGTCGGGCTGGGCCTTCAACTGCGCGCGCAACGTGTCAAGTCGGCCCTGCTCGATGGACGAAAGGCCGCGTACCGGGCCAGCGCCGGGGTTCGTGCCCGGGGGCACGCCCGGCGGGGTTACGGCCGGCGGCGTCGCCCCGCCAATCCAGAGGTTTTCAGACGCCGCGGTGTTCAGCGCCGCCAGCGTTCGTCCATTCGGATCGACGCGGGAATCCGGCGCGCGCAGGCCGACCACTTTCTTCTGGAAATCGGCGATCATGCCATTGGTCTTCGGCCCGGCCAGACCATCGACAACAAGCTTTGCCAGAGGTGGGCGCGAAAGATCGTTGAGGCGCTGTTGCACGGCCTTTACGTCGGCTGGATTGTTGCGGCCATTGGCACCAACGCTGCCGGTGATCCTGATGGTCGAGGTGATCGGCATACGCTCTGTCCTCCGTCGAAATTCCTGCGGCAGCGGCAACCGCCCCTACCGATGCCGCCTGATAGCGCCCGATCGCGGCGCTGCGCTGTGACGCCCGCCACTTTGTGCAGGGCCACCCCGCCAGAGGTTGCGATTTCCCGGCCCGCCTGTTAGGCGCGCGGCGCGCATTTCACGGGAGTTGCTCCGCTCATGTCCGATATCAAGAAGGTCGTCCTGGCCTATTCCGGTGGCCTCGATACCTCCGTCATCCTCAAGTGGCTGCAGGTGACCTACGGCTGCGAAGTGGTGACCTTCACCGCCGATCTCGGCCAGGGGGAAGAACTGGAGCCCGCGCGCGCCAAGGCCAAGCTGATGGGCGTTCCCGATCACCACATCTACATCGATGACCTGCGCGAAGAATTCGTTCGCGATTTCGTCTTCCCGATGATGCGCGCCAACGCGCGGTATGAAGGCGAT
>JAPLPG010000028.1 GCA_026400375.1 Novosphingobium sp.
CGGCCCGTCGAGCGGCGCCTCGATGGCGTATTCGGCAAAGACGATCAGCGGCCAATGCCAGAGATAGAGCGAATAGGAAATCAGGCCGACGAACACGAGCGGCCGGACCGAGAGCAACCGGCCGACAACGGTCCCGGGCGCAAAGCGGATCAGCAGGACTGCGCCCAGCACCGGGATCAGCGCACTGGCGCCGGGAAACACGGTGGTGCGATCGAAGGTGGCGACAGCCCAGCAGATCAGGCCCAGCCCCGCGAGCGAAAAGGGCGCATTGAGCCGCCCCGGCCGCTGGTCCGGCAACAGCGCCAGCAGCGCCCCGGCCAGCATTTCCCAGGCGCGGGCGGGCAGGAGATAGAAGGCAAAGCCATCGGTATCGGCCTGCTTCCACACGGCGATGGCAAAGCTGGCGGAGGCCAGTGTCGCGATGGCGGCAAGGCGATTGCGGGCAGGTGCCCGGGCTAGGACCCAGAGCAGCGCCGGAAAGACGACATAGAACTGCTCTTCCACGGCCAGCGACCAGCAGTGCAGCAACGGCATCGAATCTGCCGGTCCGCCGAAGTATCCGGTCTGGGTGAAGAACCAGACATTGGCCATGAAGGCGAGCGTCATCAGCGCAGAGCGGGGGACGGCGGCAAAATCGGGCGGCAGCAGGAACCACGTCGCCAGCGCCAGCACCGCTGCCATCACCACTGCGCCGCGCCCGCCGCTCGTAGAATGCGCGGAGCGAGAAGGCCTTGTCATCGATTTCGCGGGCGATGATCCCGGTGATCAGGAAACCCGAAATGACGAAGAAGATGTCTACGCCGACAAAGCCCCCGGAGAACCCCGGCAGGCGCGCGTGGAAGGCCAGCACCGGCAGGATCGCCAGCGCACGAAGACCGTCGATATCGCGGCGGTAGAGGGCAGTTCTGGTCATTTCAGCGCGAGGGAATAGCCGATCAAGGTTAATCGGGCGTTTTCCACCCTGCCATCATTACCGATCTGTGAGTTGTCGCTTGATTGCCATGGTTTTTTGTGATTCAACGCTTGGCATGAACATGCGGCGATCAGCGATACTGCCCAAAGACAGCCTGACCCAGTCGGTGGCGCTGATCGCGTTGCTGCTGCTTGGCGCTGTCGGCATTGCCGGGCCGAGCGGGCTGCTGGCGTGGGGTGAAAATGCCCGCATCCTTGAACAGCGCCAGATGGAAATCGCGCAGCTTACGGCAGAGCGGGACCGGGTGAAGAACCGGGTGGAACTGCTTGATCCGCGTCATGCGGACCCTGATCTTGTCGGCGAACTGCTGCACAGCAATCTGAACTTTGCCCATCCCGATGAAATCGTCATCCCGGTTCAGCCCTGAAACGCCGGGTTGAAGAGAGAGGGAATGTTCTGACCGGAAGCAAGCCGCACGATGCGCAGGCGGCAGCCACTCAGAATGCGTCAGGCGACGAACCCCATTCTCGCTCGGTCTGGCGTTACGTCCGTGCCACCCGCGCGCATGCGGTGATCGATGCCGCCGATTATTTCGAACTGATGCGCGAGGCAATGATGCGCGCCCGGCAGCGGGTGTTCATGATCGGCTGGGATTTCGATACGCGCATCCTGATCGGTGGCGGGCGGCGCTGGTGGAACCTGCCGCGCCAGCGGATTTCGCCGGCACGGCTCGGTCCGTTCATCGTCTGGCTGGCCAATCGTCGCAGGCATCTCGATATCAGGGTGCTCAAATGGAACTTCGGTGCCTTCAAGGCGCTGTTCCGGGGTGTCATGATCCTCGATCTGCTGCGCTGGTGGCGGCATCCGCGGATCGTGTTCAAGCTGGACAGCGCCCATCCGCTGGGGTGCAGCCACCACCAGAAGATCGTCGTGATCGATGATCGCTTCGCCGTCTGTGGCGGGATCGACATGGCCGGCGACCGCTGGGACACGCGCCAGCATCTGGACGATGATCCCCGGCGGCGGCGGCCGGGCAGCAAGACGCGCTATGGCCCGTGGCACGATTGCACCATGCTGCTTGAAGGGGAGGCCGCCAGAGTGCTCGGCGATTTGGGCCGCGAGCGTTGGGAGCAGGCGGGGGGCAGGCCCTTTGAAGCCTGCCGTCCGCAGCAGGCGTCGCCATGGCCGGCCCGGATCGAGGCCGAGTTCCGCGACGTGGAGATCGGCATCGCAAGAACGCGCTCGCAATTCCGCAACGAGGCCGAAGTGCGCGAGATCGAGGCGTTGTTCGAAGACCATATCGCCCGCGCCCGGCACTTCATCTACTTCGAGAACCAGTACTTCTCCTCACGCCGGGTGGCCGAAGCCATTGCCCGCCGCATGGCCGAACCCGATCCCCCGGAAATCTTGCTGATCAATCCGCAAAGCTCCGACGGGTGGCTGGAACAGGCGGCAATGGATGGTGCGCGCATCCGCCTGGTGCGGTCGATCGCGCAGGTCGATCATCGCCGCCGGTTCACCGTCTGGCATCCGCTGACCGCGGGCGGACAACCGATCTACGTGCATTCCAAGCTGACCATCGTCGATGACGAGATCCTGCGCATCGGCTCGGCCAATCTCAACAACCGGTCGATGGGGCTGGACAGCGAATGCGATGTGTTCATCGATTGCGCGCGGGCAGGCAATGAGAACTGCGGCGATGCGATCAGGCGACTGCGCGTGTCGCTGCTGGCAGAGCATTGCGGTATGCCGGATGAGCAGGTAGCGACGCTTTTGGAACGCCACGGATCGATGGCGGCCATGATTGCGGCGGCACCGCAGGCGGGCAGGCGACTGGTGCCCTTCGTGCCGCACGCCTTGACCGAGGCCGAGCAGGCGCTGGCCGACAACGAAGTGCTCGATCCCGAGCGGCCGGAGGACATGTTGTCCTTCTATCGCAAGGGATTGTTCAGAAGCCGGTTTCTGCGAAAACCTGCAAAATGATGGTTCAGGATAGGGAAGACAGAGGATGAGCGACATGCCAGGCCCCGACGACGATGATCTGGCTCGCGGCAAGCTTCCCGTGCCGCACGAGGTGCAGGACGCGATCCGCACCCTGCTGCGGTGGGCGGGCGATGATCCGGCCCGTGAAGGCTTGCTCGACACGCCCAAGCGCGTGGCGCGCGCGTGGAAGGAGTATTGCCAGGGATATGACGAGGACCCTGCCATTCACCTTGCGCGCCAGTTCGAGGAAGTGGGCGGTTATGACGAAATCGTTTTGCTCAAGGACATCCCGTTCCAGAGCCACTGCGAACATCACATGGCGCCGATCATCGGCAAGGCGGCAATCGCCTATCTGCCGCGTGACAAGGTCGTGGGCATCTCCAAGCTGGCCCGCGTGCTGCACGGCTTTGCCCGGCGGCTGCAGATCCAGGAGCGTCTGACCGCAGAGGTTGCCGACTGCATCTGGACGAATCTCAAGCCCCATGGCGTGGCGGTCGTCATCGAGGCGAGCCACGCCTGCATGACCGCGCGCGGCGTGCGCACACCGGGTGTGGGCATGGTCACCAGCCGGCTGATGGGAACATTCCTGGATGACGAGCGCAGCCGCAAGGAAGTGCTCAGCCTGATGGGGTACTGACTCGCACTTCAGCAATCAAATATTACCAAGCCACGCGATAGTATTACCCTTGCGGCCCTCTATCTTGTCCCTGTCACCGGAACAAATTCGGGACATTGCAGGAGACAGGAACATGAAAATGGTCGGCTTTTCGACATTGGGGCTTCCGACATCGGGCCTTCCGAAGTTGAGATTGGCGCCGGTGCGCCTTGCTGCTGTGGGCATCGCGACCCTTGCTGCCGCACTGGCTGTCTGTGCCCCGGCGCAGGCGATGGAACACAAGGTGGTGATCGACCATCCGGTCGGGCCGATTGCCGCAGACTATACCGGGTCAACCCGCGTCGAGATGCAGCAGATCGGCGTGGCCGGGGGCGCTGGCCGTCCGTCATCGTTGCGCTGCCAGTGGAGCGTATCGCTTTCGGTCGAACGCGACGCACAAGTTGGCAGCAGCCTGCGGGCCAGGCGCTCGATGATGCGCGACGACGTGGTCAAGGGCTCGTCGCCCGGTTGGTGCTCGGAACGCGGCAACGGCATCGATCGTATCATCGAGGCGCGCCGCGACACGTTGCGTTCAGCCATGATGGCGATGGTGGCGCAGGATCGCGACGTGATCCTCGTTGAAGCAGACAGTACCCACGCCAAATTGCGCGAGGGTTGAGGAGTATTGAAGGCATGACCGGCATCCACCAACGTATCGGGCTGACACTTTGCGGCGCAGCGGCACTGGCTTTTGCGCCGCAAGTGGCTGCCCAGTCGGTGGATGCCGGCGTGGAGGCAACCACCGATGAAGTTCGCCGCGGCCTGAGCTGGAGTGACGGCGAGGTTTCCGGATCCGCCGATGCCCGCGTCAGTTTCGGCGGCTTCGATGCGGCGGTGCGCCTGGCCATGCTGCGCCAGTCCGACCGGCACGGCAATGCCGATGCCGTGGCCGACCTGACGCTGGGCAAGGACTGGAACGCCGGGGCCTTTACCGTGCGAACCGAGGCGATCGGCCACGTCTTCGGCAATGCTGACAGCAACATGAACTATGCCGAACTGGGGGCAGGGGCGCGCTATTCGATCGGGCCGCTGCAGGTGGGCACGATGGCCTGGTATGCGCCCAAGCAGGCCAGCATCGGTGGCGACAACCTGCACGTGCGCGCGACGGCCGATGCCGGGTTGCCGGGCCTTCCCGTCTCGGTCTTCGCTGCCGTGGGCTATACCACGGGCGATACCCGCGATGCGCGCTCGGCGCGGTTGCGGCCGGCGGGGGATTATGCCGACTGGAAGGTCGGCGCGGAATACACCCAGTTCCCCTTTACCATCGGCGGCGATTACGTCGGCACCGATATCGATACCGCCAACACGGTGTCGATATCGCCCTTTGCCGATCTCAAGCACGCCGGTGACCGCGTGCTGGCCCGCGTGCGCATGTCGTTCTGACGCCGGATGCAAAAAGCCCCCGCAAATACGGGGGCTTTCCGGCATTTCTGGTGAAGGCACCCCCGGCCGAGGCCGGGATGCGGCCGATCAGAGCTGTTCGACCATGTAGTCGGCCGAGCTGACCTTGAAGTCGCCCGGCGCTTCGACGAACAGGTGCTCGACCACGCCGTCGTTCACGACCATCGAGAAGCGCTGCCCGCGCTTGCCCAGGCCAAAGCCCGATCCGTCCATCGTCAGGCCAAGCGCTTCGGCAAGATCACCGTTGCCATCGGCCAGCATCGTGACGTCGTCCGACCCCGAGGCAGCGCCCCACGCCTTCATCACGAAGGCATCGTTGACGGCAGTGCAGGCGATCTCGTCGATGCCCTTGGCCTTCAGATCGGCGGCCTTTTCGACGTAGCCGGGCAGATGCTTGGCCGAGCAGGTCGGGGTGAACGCACCGGGAACCGAGAACAGGGCAACCTTCTTGCCCTTGAAATAGTCCGCCGACTGCATGGCTTCGGGACCTTCGGCAGTAGCCTTGACGATCTTCACGTCGGGCAGCTTGTCTCCAACAGCGATGGTCATTCCCAGTTTCCTTTCGTGCGGGCGGGGCGGCGTTGCCCCGCGACATGTAACGCGCGATGGATATAGGCGCAGCGCCACGGTCTGCAACCGGCGCGCCGTGATCCGTCAAAAGAGTGCGATATAAAGAAATCTTTATATTATGTTTGCGCCAGATCGAATGGCGCGCTAAGGGCACGATCAACGCGCGCTGTGCCGCGCATCGGATTTTATCAGGAGACTGCTTCGTGGCCAGCGTACTTGACGCCAAGAATGATTACGTGATCGCCGACATCGGCCTTGCCGACTTCGGCCGCGCCGAGATCAAGATCGCCGAAACCGAAATGCCCGGCCTGATGGCCCTGCGCGAGGAATTCGGCGCGTCCAAGCCGCTCAAGGGCGCGCGCATCACCGGTTCGCTGCACATGACGATCCAGACCGCCGTGCTGATCGAAACGCTGACGGCGCTGGGCGCCGATGTGCGCTGGGCCACCTGCAATATCTATTCGACGCAGGACCATGCTGCTGCCGCCATCGCCGCTGCCGGCATCCCGGTGTTCGCCATCAAGGGCGAAACGCTGGCCGAATACTGGGACTATGTCGGCTCGATCTTCGATTGGGGTGATGACCAGACCGCCAACATGATCCTCGACGATGGCGGCGATGCCACGATGTTCGCGCTGTGGGGCGCGCGCGTCGAAGCGGGCGAAACGCTGTTCGAACCATCGAACGCCGAAGAAATCGAATTCGTCCGCGCGCTGAACGCCTTCCTCAAGAAGAAGCCGGGCTACCTCACGCAGTCGGTGCGCAACATCAAGGGCGTTTCGGAAGAGACGACCACCGGCGTCCACCGCCTTTACCAGATCGCCAAGGACGGCAAGCTGCCTTTCCCGGCGATCA
>JAPLPG010000233.1 GCA_026400375.1 Novosphingobium sp.
GCCCGAGGCGCTGGGCCGCACCACCCACGTCTGGTCGATCCGCATCGAGGACGAGGCGGGCAAGCTGGTCTGCGTCTCGCGGTTCACCTTTGCGATCATCCCGATCGATCGGAAATAATCTTCGCCGCTTCTGTGGAACCAAGCGCAAGCCACTGCATTTCCGTGGCAAGCGCATTGATATGAACAGAAACATTCCCGATCCCAGTTCGCCCGCTGCTCCCGGCAATCAGGCTCCCGTCACCAACGACAGCGCAAATGCGCCTTACGCGGGATCGAGCTTCGGTGGATCGTTTGCCGGCATTTCCGGTTTGGACATCGGCGGAAAAGGCATCGCCGACGTCCAGTTCGCGCAGGCCATGGCGCAGACTCATCTGGCGATCTGCCTGTGCGATCCGCATCAGGACGATATGCCGGTGGTCTTCGCCAACCGCGCCTTCATCAAGCTCAGCGGCTACGAAGAACACGAAATCCTCGGTCGCAACTGCCGCTTCCTGCAAGGCCCCAAAAGCGATCGGCAGACCATCGCGCGCATCCGCAGCAGCCTGCGCAATGAAGAAGTGCTGGTCGTCGAAATCCTCAACTATCGCAAGGATGGCTCCACCTTCTGGAACGCCTTGCACCTCGGCCCGGTCTACAATGCCGATGGCAAGCTGATCTATTTCCTCGGCAGCCAGTGGGACGTCTCCGATGTCCGCGCCGCCCGCGCCGAGGAACGCCACGCGCGGGAAATGGCACGCGAACTGTCGCACCGCATGAAGAACATGTTCGCGGTCATCGGCGGCATCGTGAACTTCACCGGGCGCGTGCGCGGCATCGAAACCGAAGCGCGCGAAATCAACGATCGCATCCAGGCCCTGGGCCGCGCCTATGAAACCACGCTCGATGATTCGCATCGCGGCACGGTCGAAGTGGGCCAGGCGATCCGCGCCGTGCTGGCGCCATACGATCCCGGCAGCACGCGCATCCGCTTCGAAGGCAATGGCCTGCGCTCCGATTTCGCCTCTGTCTCGGTCCTTGGCCTTGCGCTGCATGAACTGGCCGTAAATGCCGCCCGCCATGGCGCGCTGTCGCAGGAAAATGGCTATGTTACAGTCGCTTGGCAGCGAAACATCGGGGAACATGGTCCAGCCATTCGCATTGACTGGTCTGAACACGGCAATCCTGCCGCTGATCAGGCCACCGGCCGGAACCTTTCCGGAAGCGACGGGATCGTCGATCGCATGCTGGACATGGCGCGGGGCGGAATTGTCAGGGAATGGGGCGAGGCGGGTTTGAAAGCCTCGCTGACCATCCCCTTGCGGGAGCATACAGATTGACCGGCACCCTTCGTTCCATTGCTGATCCGTGCCGTGTGCTGGTGCTTGATGACGAACCCCTGATCCTGCTGGACCTTGAGTTCGCACTGGAAGACGCCGGATGCGAACCGCTGACCGCGCTCGATCTGGTGGAGGCGCTCGCCATCGTGCACAGCAATGCGATTTCGGCGGCGATCCTCGATGTGTCGCTCGGCCAGGGGCAGACCTGCGAACAGGTCGCGCGCCAGTTGGCAGACATGGGCGTGCCCTATGTGCTGCACACCGGTGATCTCGATCGCATGGACGAAGGCGTGCGCAAGCTTGGCGGCACGCTGGTTCCCAAGCCCACGCCTGCCGCCGTCGTCGTTGCGCGCGCGCTGGAACCGCTGGCCATCCGTCAGGACTGAACGCTTGCGCGCCCATGCTGCTTGGCGCAAAGCCTGCCCATGACCTTGCAAGCAACGGCCCGCGTCCTCCTGATGGAGGGCATTCACAACTTTCGCGATTATGGCGGCTATGCCGCGCGGGCCGGGCGAATGCGTCACGGTGTGTTGTGGCGCTCGGGCCAGCACAGCGAGGCGACCGCGCAGGATCTGGCGCAAGTCCACGATCTTGGCATCGCCACCGTGATCGATCTGCGCGGGGATAGCGAACGGCGCGGCAACCCGTGCCTGCGCCATCCGGAATTTGCGGGCAAGGTCGTGTTCCACCCCGGCGAAACCGCCACTGCCGCTGGTGGCGCCACCGGGCTTGCCGCCCACGAGGAGGCCGCGCGCGATGTCCGCACCGTGGCCGACGCGCGCCTTGCCATGAACCGCCTCTATCAGACGCTGCCGTTCCGTCCCGTGCTGGTCGGCACCTACCGCCTCTATTTCAAGGCCCTGGCCGAGCGTGACAGCCCCAGCCTGCTGCACTGCCTCGCCGGGAAGGACCGCACCGGCGTCGCCGCCGCGCTGGTCCACGCGCTGCTCGGCGTCCACCACGATGATCTGATGACCGATTATCTTCTGACCAACACCGCAGGCAACGCCGAAGCCCGCATCGAAGCAGGCGCGCGCCATGTCCGCGAAGGCTTTGGCAAGGACATGGACGATGCCGCCGTGCGCGTGCTGATGGGCGTCGAGGCGCAGTTCCTCGACAACGCCTTTGCCGCGATCCGCGCCAGCCACGGCACGACCGAAGGCTATGCCGAGCAGGTCCTCGGCGTGACCCCGGCCATGCTGGAATCCATCGAACGCAATCTCGTCGCGGCCTGACTGCGGCTCAGGCCTGCTTCACGTAGGCCTCCAGCCGCGCCAGCATCGCCGCCTTGTCTGCGGCGGGCAGCCACGCCGCCGCAAATCCGTTGCGCGCGATGGTCACCAGTTCGGCGCGCGTCAGGCTGCTGCGCTCGGCGGCGCGGATCAGCACGTCGTCGATGTATTCGCTGCCCATATAGGCCGGATCGTCGGACGATATGGTCACGTTCAGGCCCGCGTCCATCATCGCGCGCACCACGTCCACCGGCACCTTTTCGGTCCGGCGCAAGGTGCCCGAAAACGTCGGGCAGACGGTGAACGTGATGCCGCGCGCCCGGGCAATCGCCACCAGTTCGGGCGATTGCACGATGTTGCCGCCATGGTCGATGCGGTCCACCTGCAGATCGGTCAGCGCGGTGCGGATGTTCTTCAGCGTATCGGCCTGGTCCACGTCGCAATGCGCCGTCACCTTCAGCCCGTTGGCGCGGGCCTTGGCAAAGTGTTCGCGGAATTTCTCGGGTGGATGGCCTGCCTCGTCGCTGTCCAGACCCACGCCGACCAGATCGGCCTTGAACGGCAGCGCGGCATCCAGCGCCGCCATCGCGCTTTCTGCCGTCAGATCGCGCACGAAGCACAGGATCAGCTGCGAACGAATGCCGAGCTGGCGTTCGGCCTCGCGCCGCGCCCGCGTGATCCCGCCGATCACGTCGGCCATCGCCACCCCGCGCTTCAGGTGCTCCTGCGGGTCGAAGAACATTTCGGCATAGATCACGTTCTGCGCTGCCGCCTTGGCCAGATAGGCATAGGCCAGATCGTGGAAATCCTGCTCCTTCTGCAGAACCTTCATCCCGTCGTAATAGATCGCCAGGAAGCTGGGCAGGTCGTTGTAGACATAGCTCGCCTTCATCGCGGCCACATCGGCAAAGGGGAGGTTCATGCCGTTGCGCCGGGCCAGCGCGAACTTCATCTCGGCCTCCAGCGTGCCTTCCAGATGGACGTGATATTCGCTCTTGGGCATGCCCCGGATGAACGCCGCCAGCGCCGGATCGCTCACCGGCGCCACTGCGCCGCCGCGCGTCGGCACGGCGCAGATTGTGCCCGTTGCTGCCAGTCCTCGGATAAAGTCTCTGCGATCCATGTCGTGCGCCCCTTGCAGCATCGCCTGCTTGTCGGTCGGTGCGGGCGGCGCTGTCAAAAGCCTTTTGCGCAACACCGTGTCAGCAAATTGCGGGAAGGGGGCGGCAAAGAAAATCTCTCTCAAACCTGCGGATAATGCCCCTTTGCCGGACTCGCTTTTCCCGCCCGCGCTGCCTATCTCGCTTGGCAATTGGAGGACATTTCGATGGCAACCACGCACAAGACCCGCATGCTCATCATCGGTTCCGGCCCGGCCGGGCTTTCCGCCGCCATCTATGGCGCGCGCGCGGGCATGCAGCCGATCGTGGTGCAGGGGCTCCAGCCCGGCGGCCAGCTGACCATCACCACCGATGTCGAAAACTATCCCGGCTTCCGCGATGTGATCCAGGGGCCGTGGCTGATGCAGGAAATGCAGGCCCAGGCCGAACATGTCGGCACGCGGATGATCTGGGATACCGTGCTCGAAGTCAGCATGGATGGCTCCCCCTTCCGCGCGATCGGCGATAGCGGCGATATCTACGAAGGCGACGTGCTGGTGATCGCCACCGGCGCGCAGGCCAAATGGCTTGGCGTGCCCGGCGAACAGGAGTTTTCCGGCAAGGGCGTATCGGCCTGTGCCACGTGTGACGGGTTCTTCTATCGCGGCAAGAAGGTCGTGGTGATCGGCGGCGGCAACACCGCGATCGAAGAGGCGCTGTACCTCACCAACCACTCGACCGACGTCACCCTGATCCACCGCCGCGATAGCCTGCGCGCCGAAAGGATCCTGCAGGACCGCCTCCACGCCCACCCCAACATCCGGGTCCTGTGGAACCAGAAGGTCGATTGCTTCGTGGGCGAGGAGGGCAAGGGCCTGACCGGCGTCAAGCTGATCGACACGGTCACCGGCGATGAAATGATCGAACCCACCGAAGGCGCCTTCGTCGCCATCGGCCACGCGCCCGCCACCGAACTGTTCAAGGGCAAGCTCGAACTTGACGAGAGCGGCTACATCGTCGTCGAACCCGGCACGCCCAAGACCGCCATCCCCGGCGTCTTCGCCTGCGGTGACGTGATGGACCACACCTACCGCCAGGCCGTCACCGCCGCCGGCACCGGCTGCATGGCCGCGCTCGACGCCGAACGCTTCCTCGCCGAACTCGATTTCGAACGCACCCAGACGGTCGCGGCCTGAAGCGAAACGCCCCTCCCGCCTGCGGGAGGGACCTCATGAAACCCCCTCCCGCCTGCGGGACGGGTCGGGGGAGAGCATGTTCCCCAACCCCAGCGCCAACCCCCACGCCCAGCCTCAGCCGGCCAGCGCCTCCACCAGCCGCGCGTGCAACCACTCTCGCGCGGCATCGTCGGAAAAGCTGTGCGATCCGCTGTCCACCCGCTGCACGCGCGCATCGCCCGCATCCCAGGCTTCGCAGAACATCTGCGCGGTGCGGTCGCCACTGGCCAGCAGGATCGAAACCGGCCCGCCAAATGCGGCAAGGCCCGCCTTCATCTCCTCCACCAGCCCCGAAGGCGCAGCCGGAGCCACCGCGGCAGCGCTGCGCAAGCCCTTGAACAGCTTGCCAAGATTGACCCCGCCGCTCAACAATCGCCACACCTCGCGCGGATTGGCGAGCTTTGCCAGATAGCGGCTGCGGATGGCCGAAGCGGGCAGCGTCTGCGGCGCTTCATCGCCATCGATCGTCCACGGGTTGGCCAGCACCAGCCCGGCCAGCGGCAGGTCCGGCGCAAACAGCATCAGCGCTGCCGCCGCGTCGCAATTGCCGAACGCCACCACCTGTGAAACGTGCGGTGCCGCAGCCCTGAACGCCTTTGCCGCCGCGGCAATGTCCGGGCCTGACTGCCGGAACGAGGCATTCGCGCCCTCGCTGTCGCCCACCCCGCGCCGGTCGTAGCGGAACACGGGAAACCCCTCGCGCGCCAGCCGCGCCGCCAGCTGCGCCTGTCCGCACCATGCCCCGGCGCGCAATTCGTTGCCGCCCGAAACGATCAGCAACCCGGTTGCCCCGCTGGCCAGCCCGATGTCGAGCGTGCCGAACAGGCGGGCGCCCTCGCACAGGAATGTCACCTGGCGGCGCGTCATGGCGCGATTTCCGCCAGCACGATGCGGGCCAGCGCGGCCGATTGCTCGGGCGCCGCCGCCGGTTCTGCGCGGAGCCACAGGCCGCCGCCGCCCAGCTCGCCCTGCGCCACGATCCGCTGGCCCTCGATCTGCGCGACCGCCGATTCCAGGCCGGCGATCAGCGAAGCGCCGCAGCGCCAGCCGGCAAGGTCCAGGCCATCGGTGCGCCCGGCCTCGAGCAGACCGGCGCTGTCCTCCTGCCGCCCGGCCTCGCGCGCTGCGATCACCCGGGCGCGGATCAGCTGGCGCAGGATCGATCCGCCCTTGGCCGGTTCCAGCACCAGCCCCGGCAGGGTATGCGGAAACACCAGCGCCCCGCCGCGCACCGCCAGCACGTCGGTCGCGCCAAAGTGCCGCGCGGCCTGCACCATCGCGCGGCGCCTGGCGTGCAGGCTCTGCGCCGAAAAGTCCTGCAAACTCTCGTTGCAGCCGGGCAGGTCTGGCAGGAAGCTGTCCACCCCCGCATCATCGAGCAGCCGCATGGTATCGACCAGCATCCGCCGCATGCGGTTGGCCTCGTCGAACAGCGGCGGGACGATCAGCAGCCGCGCCTTGCGCCCCCGGTCAAAGGCGAGCGCATATTCATCGCTCTGCCCGTCCGGGCCGGGGCAGGGCCACCTGGCGATCACCCCACGGTGCCCGGGCCAACCTTGGCTTCGAGGAAGCGCAACAGGTTGCCGTAGTTTTCCAGCAGTTCGCCGTCGACCTCGTCATCCTCGATGACCACGTCGAGGCGGTCCTCGATCTCGGTCAGGAGTCCGGCCACGGCCATCGAATCCAGTTCGGGCAGTTCGCCGAACAGGCCGGTCGACGCGTCGAACGCGGCAACCCGATCCGGGGAGAGTCCCAGCACGTCGGAAAGGATCGCGCGGAGGGTGCTGTCGGTGTCGCTCGCAGTGTCGCTCATCGTGTCCCGGTGCCGTTCTGGTGCATGTAGGTGCAGCTAGGTGCATCTAGGTGTCGTTCAGGAATGGTGCCCTTAACCATCGTGGTTCGGGGAAACAAGGGGTTGCCGCTTGCGCCGCGCCCCATGGCCGATCAGGGCCCGGACCATCGCAGGCCAGTGCCGCACGGCCCCTTTGCGCCACGCCCGAACCCGCCAGCGGATGCGGACATCCTCCATCCAGTCGCGTTTGTAGGGATCGTCGCCCGTGCCGAAATCCACCAGCAAAACGCCATCGCGATCAATCACATGTTCGAACATCGCGGCGCTCAGCAGCGTCCCGGGCGATGCCTTGCGAAAGCGTTCGTCGTGCGCCAGCTTGTGAATGAAGGCAGTGCCGCCTTCTACCGTCCAGAACTGCGCTGCCACCGGCTGTCCGGCGATCTCGGCAATGCCCAGCCGCAGCCGCCCGGCAGCGCCGTCCATCTCCGCCCAGCGCCTCAGGAAATCGGGCGATCCTTCGCCGGGTTTCCAGCTGAGCCGGTAGACCGCTTCATAGGCGTCCCAGTCCTCGGCCGAGAAATCGCTGACCACGCGCAAGGAAACGTCGCCCTTGCGCCCCTTGCGCCGCACCGTTTCGCGCAGCGCGCCGGGGCGGGCGGACCAGTATTGGGCAAAGCTGCGGCCCTTCACATGGAGGATGTGGTTCGTATCGCAAGGCTCTGAAATCACGATCCATCCGGCGCACCGCAGCGCGGCGGCAAGGCTTTGCGCATCCTCCTGCGCCATCGGCGCAAACGCCGCGCGGCTGGCGGGCAGGCTGCGGGCAATGTCGGCCAGCAGGGCGGCATCGCCAAGCGGGGCCACCGAAAAATTGTACCAGTTCGCCAGCGCCTCGGCGCCGCCA
>JAPLPG010000008.1:0-590 GCA_026400375.1 Novosphingobium sp.
CGTCTTATCTTTCTTCTCACCTCGACCACGTTGGAGAGCTTCGAGTCGCGCCCCGCGGTGAGCCTGTGCACGTCGTACTCGAGGGCGCGCTTGGAGGCGTCGTCGAGCGGGACGTAGTACTTGGCGAGGCGGGTCTGTTTTTTTTTGAGTTGATGAGTTTTTTTTTTGAGGAAGAGGTTGAGAAAAGAGAAAGAGGCCCATCGCCGATGAAAACATCGAAGGGCCGTTTCCTCTCCTGCGGCCCCCTTTCGTTCTCACCTTGCCCGCCCTGTTCTGCAGAAGGATGCAGCGGATCATAACAGGTGTTCAGAGGGGATCGGAGATCAGAAGAAGGACGGAAACGCCTCTAGAGAGAGAACGAAAACGAAAGTCGTTGATGGGGATGCTGTAAAGGCACACGGCAGTTTCTCTTTCTCTCTCTTCGTCACTTGCTCTCCTGCTTTCCAGTCGCTCTTCACTTTGATGCGGGGCGACCGCTGTCGAGGCAGCGCTCTCTGAGGGAGGGGTCACGAAGAGAAGGAAGCGAACGCGAGAGAACACAAGAGAGAGCGCCTCTCGCCTTTTGTCTCACTCGTCTCTCTCCCTCTCTC
>JAPLPG010000008.1:679-1635 GCA_026400375.1 Novosphingobium sp.
CTTTCAAAACTCAGCCACCATGGTCAAGTGAGTTCATATGTGTCCCTTCTGTAGGCCGCGGGAGCGACCGCACGGGGGCGATCCGAGCGAGGACGCGCCCACGCTTAGTGCGAGCAAGGAATAAGGCCTCGCCTTCGATCGCGAGCGCTTGACGGCGGCCGATCTCACCCTCTTCCTCGTCCCCCCTCTCCCTCTTCCCTTCCCCTCCTCTTCCCCTTCTCTATCCACCAGCTTCACGATTGACCAGATCCGTGCCCTGATGGACAAGCAGGAGAACATCAGGGTGAGCAGATGGGATTTGAAACGCTAGCTTTTCCCCTTCTTGTTGTCGAGAGAGAGACGGACCGACGACAACGACGGCTTGCTCCGAAGCCGCCGCGCGCCTGCGCCATTCGCGGGTGCTCTTCTTCCCTCCTCCTGGCGTTGCTCTGGATTTCTGCCGAGCGTGACGGAGCGGCCTCGACGCTTTCCGTGCAATGGGGCAGTCTGCATGAGAAACAGCGTCCAGAAAGCCTGCTTGCCGCGAGCGCCAATGTTTCCCTTTTTTTTCCTTTTTTTTGCTTTTTCCGATCGCTCCCTCCATGGATGGCGACGACGTCGTCGTCGACTCGATTTCTCGTCTCCTCACCTTTTTCTCCCTCTTTTTACGATACAATCACCCGAACCACCTCGCAGAACATGTCCGTTATTGCGCACGTCGACCACGGTGCGTGGGATGATGGGGATATAACTGGAGAGGGAGGGAGTTTCAAAAGCGTGTTGCCAAGGCGATGTTTTTTCTCGCGCTCTCTCGCTTCAATCGATGGCCCGACGAACGATGGCGGCTGGCCTTGTCAGAGCTCGTGCTCCTCGGTGTTTCTCGCCCTTTGTCCCGCTTCTTCGCCCCTTTTTGTTTTTTGAAGCGAGACCTCGCTGCCTTGTCCATAGCAAAGAAAAGGGCAGATGAGTGCCCAAAG
>JAPLPG010000255.1 GCA_026400375.1 Novosphingobium sp.
CCCGGTCCGCTTGCACTATGTGGGGTGTGCCGTGGCGGAATGCAAGAGGGGATGGTGCTCGGCATCCTTCGACAGGCTCAGGATGAGCGGGGGGCAGGGGTAAAAATCCCCGCTCGTGCTGAGCCTGTCGAAGCACCCCGGTTCCCACCGAAACAGCTTGCTGCAATCCCCCGATCTGATATTAAAGTGATATCAGATTAAAGGGGGTAAATGCGATGGCTGATTCGAGGACGCATTCGGCAAGCAGCGAAACCGGGGCCTGGGCGGCCAACGGCTATGCGATGCTGATCCTGCTTATTGCGCTGGTGGTGCTGACCGCGGCGCGGGTGCTGGGCTTTGCCGGGAGCGATCCGGGCGAATCCGAAGTGCTTTCGTTCCTGTCGACGATCTTCATCGGGCCGGTGCTGATCGTGCTGATCGCAGCGGGGTTCTACATGATCCAGCCCAACCAGGCCGCTGCCATCGGGCTGTTCGGCGCCTATCGCGGGACCGACCGCAACCATGGGCTGCGCTGGGTCTGGCCGTGGATGAGCAAGACCAAGATTTCGGTGCGCGCTAACAACGTCGTGTCCGAAAAGCTGAAGGTGAACGACTTGCGCGGCAATCCGATAGAGATCGCCGCCAACGTGGTGTGGCGCGTTTCGGACACGGCGCAGGCGCTGTTCGACGTGGACGATTACAAGGCTTTCGTGTTCGTGCAGATCGAAAGCGCGGTGCGCTCCATCGGGTCGCGCTATCCCTATGACGATATCGAGCATCAGGAGGTGACGCTGCGCAGCCACCATGACCAGATCAACGCCGAACTGCGCACCGAACTGAACGCGCGGCTGGTGCTGGCCGGGATCACGGTGGACGAATGCGGGCTGACGCACCTGGCCTATGCGCCCGAGATTGCCGGGGCGATGCTGCGCCGCCAGCAAGCCGAAGCGGTGATTTCGGCACGCAAGAAGCTGGTGGAAGGCGCGGTTTCGATGGTCGAAATGGCGCTGACCCAGCTTTCGGAAAAGAACGTGGTCGAGCTCGACGACGAACGCCGCGCCGCCATGGTATCGAACCTGATGGTCGTGCTGTGTGGGGAGCGCGATGCCCAGCCGGTGGTGAACGCCGGAACGCTGTACCAGTAAGACAGCCCGTGGCAGGCGCACCCAAGAAGGCCTTCCCGCTGCGCATCGATCCGGCCCTGTTCGCCGCGATCGAGCGCACGGCGGCGGCCGACTTTCGATCGGCCAATGCGCAGATCGAGGTGCTGCTGCGCGAGGCGCTGGCGCGGCGCGGGGTGAAGCTGGCCGATGCCGAGCCGGTGCGGCGGGGCAGGCCGCCAAAGGCCCCTGCGACGGATTGAACCACCCGAACGGGCAGGATCCGGAACGCAAGGGCCTGTCAATCATTTCGCGCTATCCCGGTACAGTAAACGCCGGGAGCGGACATGCAGATGATGAACCCCTTTGCCCTTCAGGAGCGCCGCCACCGTGGCCAGCGCCTTGCCGCCTTGCTGCTGGGCGTGGCGGTGCTGGCGGCGATTCCGGCCAGTGCCCTGTTGGCGCAGGCCGGGCAGCGCGCGCCATACAAGGTGATCGAGACCGGGCGCAGCTTTGCCGCGTTGCAAGACGCGGTCAATGCCATCGGCGAGGGTTCGGGCACGGTGCAGATCGAACCCGGCGTCTACCGCGACTGCGCGGTGCAGGGCGCGGGCGACGTGGGCTTTGTTGCGCAAGTGCCGGGGCAGACGGTGTTCGATGGCGCCGCCTGCGAAGGCAAGGCGACGCTGGTCGTGCGGGGCCGATCGACCCGGGTCGAAGGCCTGATCTTCCAGAACGTGCGCGTGCCCGATGCCAATGGTGCAGGCATCCGGCTGGAGCGCGGCAACCTGACCGTGCGGCAATCGTGGTTCCGTGACAGCGAACAGGGCATCCTTTCGGCCAACGATCCGACCGGGGCGGTGCTGATCGAGCAATCGACCTTCACGCGCCTTGGCCGTTGCGACCGGGGCCTGTCGTGCGCGCATTCGATCTATCTTGGCGATTACGGCAGCCTGACCGTGCGCCGCACCCGGTTCGAGGCCGGGCGCGGCGGGCACTATGTCAAGACCCGTGCCGCGCGCGTGGATATCTCGCAATCGAGCTTTGATGACAGCGCGGGCAAGACCACCAACTACATGATCGATCTTTCCGCAGGCGCAGCCGGGCGGATCGTCGACAATGCCTTCGTGCAAGGCGCCGACAAGGAAAACCACAGCGCCTTCATCGCCGTGGCGGCCGAGGGGCGGGCGAACAGTTCCTCCGGCCTGCTGGTCAGCGGCAACGACGCGCGCTTTGCGCCAGGGGTGCCGTGGGGATCGGTGTTCGTCGCCGACTGGTCTGGCGATACGCTGTCCATCGGCACCAATGCGCTGGCCAAGGGGCTGACGAAGTTCGAGAAACGCTGAGGTTTGCCCAGGCACCCTTCGACAGGCTCAGGGTGAGTGGGTGTTGAGGGTTGTTAGCGCAGCAAATGCCCGGTGCGGTCGCGCTTGGTTTCAAGGTAGCGCTGGTTGTGCGGGTTGGCGGGCAACTGGTGCGCCACGCGCTCTGTCACATCGAGGCCGAGGCCCTGCAGCGCGGCAACCTTTTGCGGGTTGTTGGTGAGCAGGCGCAGGGAGGTGATGCCGAGCAGATCGAGCATCCGCGCCGCCACCGGGAAATCGCGCGCTTCGCTGGGCAGGCCGAGGCGTTCGTTGGCGTCGACCGTGTCGAACCCCTGGTCTTGCAGTTCATAGGCGCGCAGCTTGTTGATCAGGCCGATGCCGCGCCCTTCCTGCCGCAGATAGAGCAGCACGCCCCAGCCGCCGCCGTTCGCCTCCTGCGCCATCTGGGCCAGCGCTGCATCCAGTTGCGGGCCGCAATCGCATTTGAGGCTGCCCAGCACATCACCGGTCAGGCATTCGCTGTGCAGGCGCACCAGCGGGGTGCGTTCGCTGGTCTGCGTGCCGAGGACGAGGGCGACGTGTTCACGCAAGTCATCCCGCGCGCGGAAGGCGATGATCTCGGCGTCTTCGCAGGCGTGGACCGGCAGGCGCGCGCGGGCCTGGATCGACAGGTTCAGCGGGTCCTTGAACGCGGCGAGATCGGCGGTGGAGACTTCCACGGCGATGTCCACGCCGGTGGAGATCAGGAAGGCGGTCAGGATGCCGGCCAGCCGCGCCATGTCCATCGCGGCGGTGGCGGCATCATGGGCCGCGATGGGGTCGGCCTTGAACGGTCCGCGCAGGGGGTTGCGCAAGTCTTCGGCAGGGTCGGCCAGCTTGCGCGCGGCGCTGAGGCTGAACGGCTCTGCGCCGTGGATCATCACCGGGGCGTGGGGCACGGCGGCATCGCGCTGGTTGGCAAGTTTCAGCGTGGCGGCGCGGGCGGCGGAGATCAGCAGGCGTGCCGCATAGATGCCGGGCTGGACATAGGCGGTTTCGGCAGGGAGCAGATCGAGCGCGCCATCCGCGCCGGTGACCCGGATCGCCCAGCCATGGCGCAGCGCGTCGAGCGCGCGGGCGACGTTTCTGGATTCGCTCACAGATCCAGCTCGGTGATCAGCGGGATGTGGTCCGAAGGCTGCTCCCACTTGCGCGTTTCCTCGACGAAACGGTGGCTGCGGGTCTGCGCGGCGGCCTGGGGCGAGGCCCACATGTGGTCCAGCCGGCGGCCCTGGTCCTTCGCGCGCCAGTAGGATCGGTAGGACCACCACGAATAGTTGCGCTCCGGCGCGGGGATGTGCTTGCGGCCAAGATCGACCCAGCCGTGGGCGTCGGCAAAGCGCTGCAGCGTTTCGACCTCCAGCGGCGTGTGGCTGACGACCTTGAGCAGGGCCTTGTGATCGTAGACGTCGCATTCCAGCGGGGCGATGTTGAAATCGCCGGTGATCAGCGTCGGCCGCTCGATCTTTTCGGCCCAGCGGGTCATGCGTTCGAGGAAATCGAGCTTCTGGCCGAACTTGGGGTTCACCGCGCGGTCGGCCACGTCGCCGCCTGCGGGGATATAGACGTTCTCGATGATCAGGCCGTTGCCGGGGCCGGTCAGCTCGACGCCGATGTGCCGCGCCTCGCCATTGTCCTGCCAGTCATGCTTGCTGAAATCGCGGAACGGGATGCGGCTGACGGTGGCGACGCCGTGATAGCCCTTCTGCCCATGAACCGCGCGGTGGGTGTAGCCGAGCTTTTCGAACACCTCGTGCGGGAACAGGTTTTCCGGCGTCTTGATCTCCTGCAGGCACAGCACGTCGGGCGCTTCCTGCGTGAGAAAGCGTTCGACCTGCTCGGCGCGCAAGCGGACCGAATTGATGTTCCATGTGGCAACCGAGATCATGGCGCTGCTTTAGGGTTGCGGGGGGGTGATTGCTAGATGGGATGATCAATCAGTCGGTTCGGGGCCGTAAGTATGGCGGATATACGCAAGATTGGCTTTGTGGATGAGCGTGGTGAATATCCAGAAGACAGGCGCTGCCGTTGCAAAGGCAAGGAATGTCCAGAGCTCGGAAGCAAGGCCCCATTCCTTGTTGAAGGTGTGATCTACCAACGCACCAACGAATAGCAGGACAAAGACAGCCGCCCACATCGGGGTGAATAGGTTCAATGCTCGGCGGCGACGACGGTAAAGCGCATACAACTGCCTGCTGCGATTTCCGAGGTACTCAGGGTCCTGCAATTCGTCCTCGACAAGTCGGGGCCAGTTTATGTGGCCAGTGTATAGTCAAATGGTGCGATCAAGCTACTTCCTCTAACCGCCGCACAACAGGCTGCGCATTCTGCCGCGCACGCCACAGGTCATGGTTCGCCTGCATGGCCAGCCATGCCCGTGCCGTGCTCGCCCCCGCCTGCTCCAGTCGCAGCGCCAGATCGGGGCTGATCCCGGCCTTGCCGTTCAGCACGCGGGAGAGGGCGACGCGCGACATGGCGAGACGGCTGGCGGCTTCGGTGACGGACAGGTTCAGCGCTTCGATCACCTCGTCACGAAGCAGTTCGCCGGGATGGGGAGGGTTGTGCATCATGGTCATAACCTCAATGGTAGTCCTGATAGTCAACAAGTTCAGCGTCCGTCCCGACAAAGCGGAACGTGATGCGCCAGTTGCCATTGACCCAGACCGACCAATGGCCCTTCGGATCGCCCTTCAGCGGGTGCAGTCTGAAGGACGGCAAATTCATATCCTCAGGCGCTGCGGCAACTTCAAGCAGGCCGAGAATGTTGCGGATATTCTTCACATGGGTAGCCTGAATGCCCCGCGTCGTGCCGGTCTTGTAAAAGACCTCAAGCCCTTTGTGCCGGAATCCGATAATCATGAGATTATGTATCGTGTATCGTTACGCGATACAAGGCAAGCTGCCTCGGAACCAAATGAAAAAACAAAACCCTCGGACCGGGGGCATTGGTCCGAGGGTTCCATTCGCGTTCGTCACGCTTGACGAGAGGTCTTTGTGGAGACCGGCAACAGGGGGGGAACCCGCCTCGACCGCCTCGTCGAAAACCGTTCTAGGGGGTGTACGCTTGCCCCCCGATGAACGGTGCCTGCAGGTTTGTCGCAGCTTGTCGCAGGCGGTGAACGGTTGGGGGATGAGGTGGTGTTTGCCGAAGTTGGGATGAGAGACGGTCCGTAAGGGTCGATTCGTACTGGCGTGGCTTGAAGTTCGTTGTTTCACGCAGAGGCGCGGAGGAAGCAGAGGGCGCAGAGGCGTTCCGCAAGGCCGTGAGGCCATTTTCTCCATAAGCGCCGCTCTCGGCGTATTGTCGATGGAGAGAGCTGCTGTGCGGCAATGGCTGACACTCAGCGCCCTCTGCTTCCTCTGCGCCTCTGCGTGAAACCTCTTGCGCGGGGGTGATTGCATCAGATGCAGAGGTTGTGCCGCGCCGCCTGAGGCCCCCGCCTTCGCGGGGGCGCAGGTGAAGTGTGGTGGCAAATGGACTCAGCGCGTGACCGGGCGGCGCGGGTCGGTCCACTGGAAGGTCTTGTCGTCCACGGCCATGCCATATTGCTGGCCAGTGAGGCGGACGGTGGTGCGCTTGTTTTGCGAATCGAGGGCGACCCACGAATCGAGCTGCAAGCCGCCCGGGGCGCCGGCGTTGCGCACAAAGATCATGGTGATCGTGCCGTATTCGGGGTGCTTGGGATCGCGCACTTGCAGGCTGATCACGCCGGGATCGCCGGTGGGCAGCTGCTTGGCAAAGCGGGCCACGTCCTTGCCCGGATCAAGCAGCGCGCCCAGCGGGCTGTTGCCGATGGGCCAGCGCTGCACCTGGCGCACTTCGTAGTCGATCATGGTCAGCGCCTTGCCATCGCCGACGATCAGCAAGGGAACGCCCTTCTGGTACTGAAAGCGAATCTTGCCGGGGCGCTTCATGGTGAGCACGCCAGAGACCGTCTGGCCCGAGCGATCGGTCTGCACGAAGTTGGCGCGCAGCGTGGTGATGCCGCGCAGGGCGGCCACGGCGCGATCGATGTCGGAAGCTTGCGCCTGCGCCGTTGCGGGCATGGCCAGCATGGCCGGCGTGGCTGCGCCGAGGACAAGCGAAAGGGCCGCGACAGGGCGGCCCGCTTTGCGAAGGATGTTCTTGATCGTGTTCATCGCCGTTCCTTGAAGTGTCGGCGTTGAACTCGCCGTGAACCGGTCGGGTTCCGAGGAGACCCGCGGTTCAGGCGGTTGTAAAGCGCAAAAGCGCCTTGTTACTTGATCTTCGCTTCCTTGAACTCGACATGCTTGCGCACGACGGGATCGTACTTGCGGAAGGTCATCTTCTCGGTCGTGTTGCGGGGATTCTTCTTGGTCACGTAGAAGAAGCCGGTGTCAGCGGTCGAGACCAGACGGATCTTGACGGTGGTGGGCTTTGCCATGGCTCTATCCTGATAGTTCGCGCGCGAATCTGAAAAACAAATGTGGCGGCGCGTTTCCACGCCGCCGTCACAGGGTGGGGCCGTTGGGATAGAATCAGGGCAAAGTCAAGCGACCAGTCGGCACCGCTGCGATTTGCCGCAAGGGGCGGGACATGGTATTGGTTGCATTCGTAACCAGAACTCGAGTGATACACACGCCTGTGACGATGCCAGCCAGCCCCAACCGCGATTTCGGCCCGGATTCCTCAGCCCCGGATTCCTCAGCCCCGGATTCCTCAGCCCCGGATTCCTCAGGCCCAGATTCCTTCGGCCGCAACTTCGACTTCACGCAGATGCCGGACATGCCCGCAGACGTGTTCACCGCGCCGCTCAAGCGCCCGGAGCGGGTGGGCGAGGATTGGCTGGAGCCGGAACAGCGGCGCTACACCGCCAGCGAGCACGGCGTGTGGGACGAGCTTTATGCGCGGCAGATGGACGTCCTGCGCGGGCGGGCGTGCAGCGCGTTCCTGACCGGGCTGTAGCGGCTGGACCTGGCGCGCGGCGGAGTGCCCGATTTTGCCCGTCTGTCGCAGGAACTGGACGCGTTGACCGGGTGGAGCGTGGTGCCGGTGCCGATGTTGATCCCCGATCACGTGTTCTTCTGGCATCTGGCCAATCGGCGCTTTCCGGCGGGCAATTTCATCCGCACGCGCGATTGCCTGGACTATATCGAGGAGCCCGATGTGTTCCATGACGTGTTCGGGCACGTGCCGATGCTGACCGACCCGACCTATGCCGATTACATGCAGGCCTATGGCCGTGCCGGGTGGAAGGCGATGCGCCACAACCGGCTGAAGGCGCTGGGCGCGCTGTACTGGTATACGGTGGAGTTCGGGCTGGTGATCGAGGATGGCACGCCCAAGGTCTATGGTGCGGGGATCGCATCAGGCCCGCGCGAGGCGGTGTTTGCGCTGGAGAGCAGATCGCCCAACCGGATCATGCTGAACGTGGACCGGGTGATGCGCACCGATTACGTGATCGATGATCTGCAGCCCACCTACTTCGTGATCGAAAGCTTTGCCGATCTCTATCACCAGACGGTGGAGCGCGATTTCGACCGGCTCTATCGCGCGCTAGGGCCAGGGTTCACTTATGCCAACACCGCGGTGATCGACGTGGACGACGTGCTGCACCGGGGCACGCTGGAATATCACCTGCGCGGCGGGCGCAGGTCGGGGGCGGTGCCGGTCTAGCCATGGCGGTTGCGTCGGTAACAGACGCAAATGTGAGAGACCCACCCCCAGCCCCTCCCGCCTGCGGGAGGGGAGCGAGACTTACTGAGCCATTGGCGAAGTTAATCGCAGCGGGGTGGGCTTGCGATCCGCAGTCCTTGCAAACAAGAAAGCCCCACGGAAAAAGCCCGGCACCTCCAGGGTAGTGCCGGGCTTTCCATGGCCATCAAGGCAGTTTCGGAGGTTGATCCGAAGCTTACATCTTGTCGGCCTTGTCTTCCATGGCGTCGGCCTTGGCTTCGCCGGTCTTGCGAACGGCATCGGCCTTGGCTTCCATCGCGTCTTCCGAAGCGCCGCCCATCATGTCGGCCTTGTCTTCCATGGTATCGGCTGCGGCTTCCGAGTTCTCGCGGACGGCCTCGGCCTGGTCTTCGGCGGCGTTTTCTTTCGCGCTGTCACAGGCAGCAAGGCTGAAGCCCATGGCGAGGACGGGGACCAGCATGGCAGTCTTGAAGGTCTTTTTCATTTGCGTGCCTTTCAGATAGTAGGAAAGCGGCCGGTGCTGTGCGCATGCCGGCCGCTTTCGATATTGACCGTCAGTTCGGATTACCGAACCGAACCACGGCGAAACAGGTTCACGATGGCGAGCAGGATCAGCGCGCCAAGGAACGAAACGATCAGCGTACCGGCCGAAATGCCATCGGTGATGCTGCCGCCGCCGATCAGCGGAGCGAGCAGGAAGCCGCCCAGAAGCGCGCCGACGATGCCGACGACGATGTTGAGGAAGATGCCCTGCTGTGCATCGGTGCGCATGACGATGCTGGCCAGCCAGCCAAGAATGCCGCCGACGACGAGAAGAATGATCAGACCCATGAGTAGTACCCCTTGAATTGCTGTTGCCGTGAATGGCTGTCTGTCCGGTCAATCCCGGTCAGGGCAATTTGTTCCGCAGATGCGGCAGGGTGTTTTTGGGGGGTCTGATCTAGTCTTTATTTATCAGCGGCTTGCCAGCCAGATCACGGCGGCGGCACCCGCCACGATGCGATACCAGGCAAAAGGTTTGAACCCGGCGCGGCTGACATAGGCCACGAAGAACCGGATCACCGCCAGCGCGACGATGAAGGACACCACGAAGCCCACGGCAATCTCTGCCCAGCCGACGCCGCCCGATGCCAGCGTTCCGGCCATGATCGCCTCGCGGTTGTCGAGCAGTTCGAGCGCGGTGGCGCCGAGCATGGTGGGGATGGCGAGGAAGAAGCTGAATTCGGCGGCTGTCCGACGCTCGATCCCCATCGCCAGCGCGCCCATGATCGTCGCGCCCGAGCGGCTGACGCCGGGGACCATCGCCAGGCACTGGACAAAGCCGACGCCGACCGCTTGGCTGAGCGGGAGCTGGCCGATCCCGGTCAATTCGCCGGGCTTTGCCACCTTTTCGATCACCAGAATGGCGATGCCGCCAAGGATGAGCGCCCAGCCGACCACCGACGGGCTGCCGAGCAGGACGTCGATATGGTCCTTGAGCGCAAGGCCGATCACCGCCGAGGGAATGAACGCGGCCAGCAGGTTGCGCAGGAAGCGCAAGCTGATCGGTTCCAGCCGGAGCAGGCCCATGCCGACGGCCCAGAACGTCCGCCAGTATTGCACCACCACCGCCAGGATCGCGCCCAGCTGGATCACCACGTTGAACATCGCCCACTGGTGCGCATCGAAACCGAACAGTTCGGTCGCCAGGATCAGGTGGCCGGTGGAAGATACCGGGAGAAACTCGGTAAGGCCCTCGACGATGCCGAGCAGGATTGCGGTGACGATGGTGTCCATGC
>JAPLPG010000285.1 GCA_026400375.1 Novosphingobium sp.
CTCAAGGGCCTGTCGCATCGCGTCATCGAAGGCAAGGCCGACATCGGCACCGTCCACCGGCTCCAGGCCGTCGCCGCCGATGGCGCTGCGGCCGATGCACTGTGCCGCAGGCTTCAGGCCGGTGGCCTGAAGTGCCAGGTAAAGCGCTGAAAGTATAAGCCGTTGTCGGAGGCAGGCCACGGCCTGCGCTCCGACGGCGGTTTGCGGCTGAGGCTTGCCCGAAACGCATCATTGCCCCAGACGAGATCCGGGCGTTGGCTTTCGTTCTTGAACGACCGCCCTGGAGCAGACCCGACAGCCCTTTTCCCCGGCCAACACCGTCTGCATGCTTGCAAATCAGGCAATCCTGCGCGATTCCTCGATGATGCTGCCCGCCATCTTCGGCCTGTCCGGCCCGACCCTGACCGACGACGAACGCGCGTTTTTCCGTGATGCGGACCCGGCGGGGTACATCCTGTTCGGGCGCAACGTGGAAAGCCGTGCGCAAGTGCGGGCGCTGACCGACGATCTGCGTAGCCTTCACGGCCGCGACCGCACCTTCATCTGCATCGATCAGGAAGGCGGGCGGGTTGCGCGGATGAAGCCGCCGGTCTGGCTGCCCTACCCGGCGGGCGAGGCGTTCGACCGTCTCTACGATATTGCGCCGGCCAGCGCGATCGAAGCGGCGCGGGCCAACGCCCATGCGCTGGGGCTCGATCTGGCCGAAGCCGGGATCAGCGTCGATTGCCTGCCGCTGCTCGATGTGCGGCAGCCGGGCGCGCATGACGTGATCGGCGATCGCGCGCTGGGCGCCGAACCGATGCGCGTGGCGGCATTGGGGCGGGCAACGCTCGATGGGCTGGCGCGCGCCGGGATTGCCGGGGTGGTCAAGCACATGCCCGGGCATGGCCGATCGCTGGTCGATAGCCACAAGGAAACGCCGCTGGTGACCGCCTCGGCGCAGGAACTCGAACAGGATCTCGCGCCGTTCCGCGCGCTGAAGAACGCCAGCATCGGCATGACCGGCCACTTGCGCTTCACCGCGTGGGATGCCGATAACCCGGCCACGCTTTCGCCGTACGTGATCGAGGAGATCATCCGCAAGGCCATCGGTTTTGACGGGCTGCTGCTGACCGACGATCTCGACATGCAGGCGCTCGGCGGCGCAGTGCCCGACCGCGCGGCGCGGGCACAGGCGGCGGGCTGCGATATCGCGCTCAATTGCTGGGCAAAGATGGACGACATGATCGGCATTGCCAAGGCGCTTGCGCCGATGAGCGCCAGGACTGCGGAGCGGCTGGAACGCGCGCTTGCTCCTACCGCTGCGTTTGACCGCGCCAACGCGCTGGATGGGCAGGACGTCCTGCTCGCCACGCGGGACCAGTTGCTGGCGCTCGCCTGATGGACGACCTTGCCGAACCCGCGCTGCTCGATGACGAGGCGGAATGGGGCGGCATTGCTTCGGCGCAGACCGGCGATGCCGCGCTCTATCTCGAACTCGATGGCTGGGAAGGGCCGCTCGATCTGCTGCTGGAACTGGCGCGGCGGCAAAAGGTGGATTTGCGCACGATCTCCATCCTCGATCTGGTCAGCCAGTACCTCGATTACATCGAACAGGCCAAGGCCCTTAAGCTGGAACTGGCTGCTGATTATCTCGTCATGGCGGCGTGGCTGGCTTACCTCAAGTCCCTGTTATTGCTGCCCCGTGATCCCGAAGTGCAGCCGAGTCCCGAAGAACTGGCGCTGAAGCTGCAATTGCGGCTGCAGCGTCTTGGTGCGATGCGCGAAGCAGGGGCGCGGCTGATGGCGCGTGACCGGGTGGGGCGCGAGGTGTTCCTTCGCGGGCAGCCCGAAGGCTTGCGGGTGGATCGCAAGGCCTTGTGGAAGTGCGATGTTCTGGCGCTGTTTCAGGCCTATGGCGCGATCAAGCACCGCACGCGTCCGGTGGTTCACATGGTGCGCGAACGGGCGGTGATGACCCTCGACGCAGCACTGACGCGGGTTTCGCAGATGCTCGGCGTGGCCATGGATTGGACCGATCTGCGCGCCTTCCTGCCGCTTGATGGAGATCCGGCGATGCGCAAGTCGGCGCTGGCATCGAGCTTTGTTGCGGCGCTGGAACTGGCCAAGCAGGGCAAGGCGGAAATCGCGCAAGATCAGGCATTTGGCCCGCTGATGTTGCGGGCTTGTGCTTCGACAGGCGCGGGACGGGCGGCATGACGGCGCCGGACGATCTTGAACGCGCGGTCGAAGCGACGCTGTTTGCCGCCGAGCAACCCCTTAGCGAACAAGAGATTTCCACCCATCTGCAGGGTGCGGATGTGGCTGCATCCTTAAGTGCACTGAAATGCACCTACGCGCACCGAGGCGTCCATCTGGTGGAGCGAGGAGGCCGCTGGCACTTCCAGACTGCGCCCGACCTTGCCCATCTTCTGCGCCGTGAAAAGGAAGAGCCCAAGCGCCTGTCGCGCGCGGCGACTGAGGCCCTGGCGATCATCGCCTACCACGAACCCGTCAGCCGGGCGGAGATCGAGGCGATTCGCGGCGTGCAGACCGCCAAGGGCACGCTGGATGTGTTGCTGGAAGCCGGATGGGTGTGCATTGCCGGGCGCCGCGAAGTTCCGGGGCGGCCGACGATTTATGCGACAACTCCCGGATTTCTCACGCATTTTGGTCTGCAATCGCGCCGTGACCTGCCCGGAATCGAAGAATTGCGTGCCGCCGGGCTGCTTGATCCGGTGGACGAGGCCTTTGCCGTCTTGACGGGCGGCGACGATGAGGACACGGACGCGATTGATCCGCCTGATGAAGAAAGCGCGGACCGAACCGATTGATTTGCTGGCAAGTGGGGCGCGCCGTCCCTATCTAGGGGCGCAAAGGAGTTTGTGACATGGGTAGCTTTTCGCTTCCGCATTTGATCGTGATGGCGCTGGTGGTCCTGGTGCTGTTCGGCCGTGGCCGCATTTCCGAAATGATGGGCGATTTCGGCAAGGGCATCAAAAGCTTCAAGCAAGGCATGTCGGACGAGGACAACAAGCCGGTCCCGCCGCCGCCCGCGCAATTGCAGCAGGTTCCGCCGCCGGTCGCTCCGGCGCCGGTGCACACGCCGACCGACCAAGCCCAGTAAGCTCCTGAACACAAGGCGATAGAGCCGTGTTTGACGTCGGCGCGTCCGAACTCCTGCTGCTGGTCATCGTGGCGATCGTGGTGATTGGTCCGAAGGACCTGCCGCTTGCCCTGCGCACGGCCGGGCGCTGGGTGGCGAAGATGCGCCGCGTTTCCAATCACTTCCGCTCCGGCATCGAAACCATGATCCGCGAGGCGGAAATGGAGGAGATGGAACGCAAGTGGAAGGAGCAGAATGAGCGGATCATGCGCGAAACAGCCGCGCAGGAAGCCGCCGCTGCCGCTTCGGGCCAGACCATCGCGGCTGCGGCCGATCAGAACGATCCGTTGCCGACGCCACTTGCGCCTGATGCGATACCGGCCGAGCCGGTGATGATCGGGCCGATGCCGCCGGAAATGCCGATCGGCGCAGCGACGGAATACGCCGCAAAGCCGGAACCGTCGCAGCCATGATCCGCGATATCGACGAGACGCAGGCGCCGCTGCTGGATCACCTGCTGGAATTGCGCACCCGCCTGTTGCGCTGCGTCTATGCGCTGCTGGTCACGTTTGCGATCTGCTTCTATTTTGCCGACGATATCTTTGCGGTGCTCGTGCAGCCGCTGGTTCATGCCTTCCCGCCGGGGCAGGGCAAGCTGATCTACACCAAGCTGTACGAGGCCTTCTTCGTCGAGCTGAAAGTGTCGATGTTCGCGGCATTCCTGGTCAGCTTTCCGATCATTGCCAACCAGATGTGGGCGTTCGTGGCGCCGGGCCTCTATGCGCGCGAGAAGAAGGCGTTCCTGCCGTTCCTGCTGGCAACGCCGGTCCTGTTCACGATGGGCGCCAGCCTGGCCTACTTCGTGGTCATGCCCACCGCGTTCAAATGGTTCCTCGGTTTCGAGGGCAACAAGGGCGGACTTCAGCTGGAAGCGTTGCCGGGGACGGGCGATTACCTGAGCCTGGTGATGCAGTTCATCCTGGCGTTCGGCATCAGTTTCCTGTTGCCGGTGCTGCTGATGTTGCTGAACCGTGCCGGGATCGTCACGCGCGCCCAACTGGTGACTGCGCGGCGTTATGTGATCGTGGGCATTTTTGCCATCGCTACGGTAGCGACGCCGCCCGATGTGGTTTCGCAACTGATGCTGGCGATCCCGCTGCTGTTCCTGTTCGAAGGCACGCTGATCCTGATGCGCTTTACCGAAAAGGCCGATGCCAGGCGCCGGGCCGAGGAAGAGGCGGCGCGGGCTGCCGAACAATTGGCGGCAGACCAACTGGCGGCCGACCAACTGGCTGCTGGGCAAATGGCTGCTGGGCAGACACCGCTGCTGCCTTGAAGCCGCTTCGGTTTTCGGATTACTCAGCCAGTTCCGCCCCCTCACTCCGTTCGGCCTGAGCCTGTCGAAGGCTGTTTTCCGGCGTTGCGGGTGGTGCTTCGACAAGCTCAGCACGAACGGGAATTTTGGTCCGGACGCTTGAGTGGGCGGCTATTGAGCCGGCTTTGCGGCGGCGGTGCCTTCTTCGGCAGACCACACACGCCCGCCGCCCACCCATGTTTCACTGACCTTCGTGGCGCGTATCCGGGATGGGCTGGCGGTGAGCGGATCGGCATCGACGAGCACGAAATCGGCGCGCAGGCCGGGGGCGAGGCGGCCGAAGCGGGTTTCGGCAAAGCCGGCAAAGGCGGCATCCGCGGTATAGGCCGCCAGCGCTTCTGCCGGGGTCAGGCGTTCCTGCGGTTGCCAGCCGCCGGCAGGCTGGCCGTCGGGACCCTGGCGGCTGATCGCGGCGGCAAGGCCCGCCCATGGATCGGCCAGTTCGACCGGGGCATCCGACCCGAAGGCCAGCCGCACGCCAGCGGTTTTCAGAGATTTCCACGGATAGGCCCCGGCCAGCCGATCCGGCCCCAGCCGGGCTTCGGCCATCAGGCGGTCGGACGTCTGGTGGACCGGCTGCATCGAGGCAATCGCGCCGCTGCGGGCAAACCTGGCATAGTCCCGGGGATCGACGATCTGGGCGTGTTCGATGCGCCAGCGGCGATCGCCCTTGTAGGTCTCTGCCAGATCGGTGATCGCGCCGATCACGGTGGCGTTGGCTTCATCGCCGATGGCATGGACCGCGATCTGGAAGCCGTCCATGGCCGCGCGGCTCATCAGGTTGCCAAGCTGGGTCTGGTTCAACTGCGGCAGGCCGCGCGTGGTGGGGGCATCTGCATAGGGCGCCTTGAGCCATGCCCCGCGCGAGCCGAGGGCGCCATCGAGATAGAGCTTCACCCCGTTCAGCCGCAACCGGTCCTGATAGAGCCAGGGCGAGGGGCCGGACCCGCCGATCAGGGTCATCTGATCCACACCTGCGGCATAGGCCATGACGCGCACGTAGAGCCGGTTGGCATCGCCGGCCCGGCGATAGGTCTGCCAGTCCTCGATCGTGCTGCCCATGTCGGCAACGGCCGTGACGCCGCGCTTGAACAGGATCTGCTGTGCGGTGGCAAAGGCCACGTCGCGGTCTTCGGCACGCGGTGCGGGGACTTTTGCACCGACAAGGTCCATCGCGGCATCTACCAGCACGCCCGCGGGAGTGCCATCTGTCGCGCGTTCTATCCTGCCGCCGACCGGGTCTTTCGTGGCGGCGGTCACGCCCGCGGCCTTCAGCGCGGCGCTGTTGGCCCAGCCGGCGTGGCCATCGACGCGTTCGAGCCACACCGGCCTGCCGCCGGTGACTGCATCAAGTTCCGCCGCGGTGGGGAAACGGCCGAGCTTCCACAATTCCTGATTCCAGCCGCGCCCGACGATCCACGGGCGATCGGGGTGTTCGGCCGCGAACCTGCCGATCCGCGCGAGCGCATCGGCCAGCGAGGTGGTTTCCGACAGGTCGAGGCTGAGCGCGGCAAAGCCCATGCCCATGACATGGGCGTGGGCATCGATCATGCCGGGCAGCATGACGCGACCCTTGCCATCGATGTGGTACTGGTATTCCTTGCGTGGCTTGGGCTTCCTGTCGCCCGCACGGATCACGCGGGTGATCGTGCCGGTGGCATCGAAGAGCAGGCCGGTGAACGGTTCGACCTGGCCATTTGCGCCGATGGTCTGCCCGCGCACGTTATCGACCAGCGTATCGGCCAGCGCGGCGGTGGAGGTGGTGGCGAAAAGCAGCGCTGCCAGCGCGGTGCGGATCATGCCTTGTGACCTTTGCGGTGCGGCAAGCGGCGGATCAGTGCGCTGGTATCTTCGCGGCCATAGCCCATGGCCTGCACATCGACATAGAACTGATCGACAAGCGCCGTGACGGGAACGCTGGCGCCGATATTGCGCGCCTCGTCCATGGCGAGGCCGAGATCCTTGCGCATCCAATCGACGGCAAAACCGAAATCGAATTCGTCCTTGGCCATGGTGTGGAAACGGTTGTCCATCTGCCACGATTGAGCGGCGCCGCCCGATATCGCCTCGAACACCTTGTCGAGATCGAGGTGGGCGATCTGGGCAAAGCGAATGGCTTCTGACAGGCCGGCAATGGCGCCTGCGATGCACATCTGGTTGGCCATCTTGGCGGTTTGCCCCGCGCCCGATTTGCCGACATGGACCACGCGCTTGGCGTAAGCAGCAAGGATCGGCCGGGCGGCATCGACCGCCTTGGCGCTGCCGCCGCACATGATGGCCAGCGTGCCGCTTTCCGCGCCGGATTGGCCGCCGGTTACCGGCGCATCGACGCAGAGCAGTTCCTTGTCGCGCCCTTCGACGGCAATCTGGCGGGCGATGCGGGCCGATACGGTGGTGTGATCGATGTAGAGCGCGCCGCGCTTGAGCGTGGAAAAGGCGCCATTGGGGCTGAGCACGACATCGGCCAGATCATCGTCGTTGCCGACACAGGTGATCACCACGTCTGCACCGTCGGCCGCTTCTGCCGGGCTGGACGCCGTGCGCGCAGCGAGGCCGGGGTTGGCCGCGGCCCACGCTTCGGCGCGAGCCGGCGTGCGGTTGTAGATCGTCAACCGGTGTCCCGCCTTGCCGAGATGGCGGGCCATGGCCCCGCCCATCGTGCCAAGGCCTAGGAAGGATACGTTCTGGGGCGGGGGGGAAGCGGAAGATTGATCGGTCATCAGCGCTTCATATCCGGTTTCTGGCGCGGTGCCAGCCCCGCCGACCAACATCACCACGAACCTGACAGGGGCAGGTTGAGGCTTGTCAGTGCTTTAGCGTGGCAGCATAAGCGCAAGCGATGCACAGACTGCTTTCCACGACATCGGGTTTGGCGCGCTTGCTGTTCTGGCCCGCGCTGGTTTTCGCCGTGACGATGGCAGTCTTGCCATCACCGCCGAATCTTCTTGAAGCGAGCATGGGCGACAAGGTGCAGCACATGCTGGCGTTCTTCACGCTGACGTTGCTGGCGGGCGTAGGCTGGCCGCGCCTGGGGCTGGTGCGAGCGGCGCTGTGGCTTTCGCTGGTGGGGGCCGGGATCGAAGTGGTCCAGGCGATCCCTGCGCTTCATCGCGATTCGGACTGGAGGGACTGGGTGGCCGATAGCCTGGCGATCATTGCAGCGCTTGTCCCGGTTGCCGTGTTTCGGCGGATGCACGCGCAGGATATGCCTGCCGAAGTGGCCCACGGGGGCTGAGCTGCAAGCAAGCGCAGACTCGGAGGTTTTCTTGAAGGCCGGTTTCCGTTAGGGCGCAGCCCATGGAAAACGCTGCGCTAAAATCCGCCGATCAGGGCGATGCCCTGCTGACACTCGCCGATGTTCGTGCGGCGGCGGCGCGAATTGCCGGCCATGTCGTGCGCACGCCGACGATGCACAGCAAGACATTGAGCGCGATCACCGGTGCCGACATCTGGCTGAAGTTCGAAAACCAGCAGTTTACCGCAGCCTACAAGGAACGCGGCGCGCTGAATGCGCTTCTGCAGCTGAATGACGAGCAGCGCACGCGCGGCGTGATTGCCGCATCGGCCGGCAACCATGCCCAGGGGCTGAGCTATCACGGCACCCGGCTGGGCGTGCCGGTGACGATCGTGATGCCCCGGACCACGCCGACCGTGAAGATCATGCAGACCGAGGCTGTGGGCGGCAAGGTCGTGCTGGAGGGCGAGACCTTCGACGAGGCCTATGCCCATGCGCGGGAGCTGGAAGGCACGCTGGGGCTGACCTTCGTCCACCCGTTCGACGATCCGTATGTGGCCGCAGGGCAGGGCACCGTGGCGCTGGAAATGCTGGAAGATGCGCCCGAGATCGAGACGCTGGTGGTGCCGATCGGCGGGGGCGGGCTGCTTTCGGGCATGGGCACGGCCGCGCGCGGGATCAAGCCGGGGATCGGCCTTGTCGGCGTGCAGGCGCAGCTGTTCCCTTCGATGTATGCCAGGCTCAAGCATCTCGACCTGCCGTGTGGCGGCGATACCCTTGCCGAGGGCATTGCGGTGAAGGAGCCGGGGCAGTTTACCAGCCAGGTGCTGGCCCGGATCGTCGATGACATCGTGCTGGTCGGCGAACCTGCGCTGGAAAGCGCGGTGGCGCTGCTGCTGCAGATCGAGAAGACCGTGGTCGAAGGCGCGGGTGCGGCGGGTCTGGCGGCGGTGATGACCCATCGCAAGCGCTTTGCCGGGCGCAAGGTCGGCGTGGTGCTGTGCGGCGGCAACATCGACACGCGCCTGCTGGCCAACGTGCTGTTGCGCGATCTGGCGCGGTCGGGCCGGTTGGGCAGGCTGCGCATCACGTTGCAGGATCGTCCCGGTGCGCTGTTCAAGGTGGTGGAGGAATTCAACCGCCACCAGGTGAACATCCTCGAGGTGTGGCACCAGCGCATCTTCACCTCGCTGCCGGCCAAGGGCCTGACCGCCGAGATCGAATGCGAGGCGCGGGACCGCGAACAGATCGACCTGCTGGTGGCCGGCCTTCGTGCCAAGGGATACAGCATCGAGCAGGTGGAACTGGGCTAGGCCCGCGCAGGCATTGCGTTAACCTATTGACGCAGCAGTGTCCTGTATCCGGACTGGCGCTATTTGACCGGCCGGTGACGCCGTTTCGGCGCCGTTTCCTGCGACTTTTGTGCACAAGGACATGGTTAAGGGGCTTTTACGAATGCGGTGGCTGATGCATGTTCCTTACTGACAGGCAGGATAATCCGGCCTGAGGAGCAATCGCAACGCCGTGACCGCGCCCGTCCGCTTTCCGCACTTTTTCGTGACCAGCCCCGCGCCGTGCCCCTATCTGCCGGGGCGGAGCGAGCGAAAGCCAGACCGTGGCGTACCGGCCAAGCTGCCTCGATTGCACGGCCTGCGTATCGGTGCGGGTGGTGGCAGAGGAATTCCGCGCCTCTTCCACCCAGAAGCGCATCTGGAAACGCAATCGCGATCTGGTCGTCAGCGTGTGCAAACCGTGGTCCACCCCGGAACAATTCGAACTGTTGCAGCGTTATCTCGCCGTGCGTCATCCCGGCGGGGGGATGGCGACCATGGACGAGATGGATTTCGCGGACATGGTGGAGCATACCCCTGTCAAGAGTTACGTGATTGAGTACAGGGAGCCAACGCTGGACGGCTCGGCGGGAAGACTGGTAGGAGCCTGCCTGACTGACGAGCAGGGCGACGGCCTCTCGATGATCTACAGTTTCTACGATCCCCAACACGAGACGCGGGCCGGGCTTGGCACTTTCATCATCCTCGACCACATCCAGCGGGCGGCCCAGGTCGGCCTGTCCTATGTGTATCTCGGCTATTGGGTCGAAGGATCCGAGCGCATGCAATACAAGGTGCGTTTCCGGCCCATGGAAAAGCTGGGCCGTGATGGCTGGGAGCGGTTCGAACCGGCCGAACAGGCCGTGGCGATCGAACGGGCCGTGTCCTTGCGGCGCAATCGGCCGGGCGTGGAACCGGGTGTCGAAGGCAGCCTCAAGGATGGCATCCACGGCGCGCAGGAGCGTTACGCCCACACCTGATCGGCGTGCCGGCGATGCGCCACTTTCGCGCATCCTGGCCGGACTGATGGTGCTGGCACTGCCGGTGCCCTGTGTTGCCCAATCGATGAATGCGGATCAGGAGCTTGAGGCGCTGATCCCGGATTCTGCCGTGCAGAACCCGGAAACCTGGGCGCTCGACACCGATGCCGCGCGATCGGTGGTGCCATCCGACGCGCAGATCGGCGACCTTTCCAACGACGTTGCCATGCCCGAATTGCCCGGAATCACCATTCCGTGGCCCGATGGCAGCGAGATACCGGACATCGCGCCGCTCACCCCCGATCCCGACATTGCCGTGGCCGAGCAGTCGGTCGATGCGGCAGTAGAGGCGCTGCCCGGGCAGGAGGAGGCCGAGGTCGAGACTCGGCTCGCCAATGCCGATGTGGAGCGCGTGGGCAAGCAGGTGGAACTGGCGTTCCCGACCGGCGCAGACGCCATCCCGGAGCGGGCCGAGATCGCGGCGCGCTTTGCCGCGCTGTCGAGCCTCAAGACCTTTGACGATGACAAGGACAATCTGGCGCAGATCGTCCGGCGCGGCCGCACCGATACCGACCTGCTGATCGAGATCATGCGCGTCCACGGCTACTACGATGCCAGCGTGTTCCAGTCGATCGGCGGGCTGGAAAGAGCGGGAGAAGGCGAGGCGCGCGGCCCGATCGATGTCGAGAAGGTGGTGGTGCGCTTCGATATCCAGCCGGGGCCGCAATACCGTTTCGGCAAGCTGGCGTTCGGAGACCTTGAAGCCACGGGCAAGGACTTTGCCGCCCTGCGCGGCGCCTTCACGCTGAAGCCGGGCGATGCGGTCAACGCCGACAGGATCGTGGCTGCGCGGGCGGATCTGCAGGCAGCGCTGGGCGAAGCGGGCTATGCCTTTGCCAAGGTGGCCGAACCCGATCTGGTGATCGACCATGAACGGCGTGAGGGCGACCTGACCGTGGCGGTCACACCGGGCGGGGTCTACCGCTTCGGCAAGGTCACATCATCGCGCGAGGGGTTCCTCAGCGGAAAGCACCTGCAGCGCATCGCGAAGTTCGATCCGGGCGATCTGTACCAGCGCTCGGACGTGGAGGATCTGCGCCAGGCGGTGCTGGCTACGGGCCTTGTTTCGTCGGTATCGGTTGCAACGCGCGAATCGGCCCCGGCGGCCAATGGCGAACCCGGCACGGTCGATGTCGATGTTGCATTGACGCCCGGACCGCTGCGCACCGTGGCGGGCCTTGTCGGCTATTCCAGCGGGGAAGGGTTCCGCGTGGAAGCCAGCTGGGAACATCGCAGCTTCTTCCCGCCCGAAGGAATGGTACGCGTGCGCGGCGTGGCCGGTACGCAGGAACAGCTGCTGGGGCTGACCTTCCGCCGCAACAATTTCCTGACCCGCGATCTGGTGCTGACCGCCGATCTCTATGCCCGCCAGCAACGCAGCACGGCGTTCCAGGCGCGCACGGTTTCGTTCCTGGGCGGGGTGGAGCGGTTGCAGACGCTGCTGTTCCAGAAGCCGGTCATCTACGCCGCGGGCGTTGAAATCCTGGCAACGAGCGAGCGCGATGCCGCGGCGATTGCGGCCAACGCCCCGCGCCAGACCTATTTCATCGGTGCCTTGCCGATGCGGATTGCCTTCGATGGCAGCGATGATCTGCTTGATCCGAAACGCGGTTTCCGCGTGGGCTTGCGGGCCTCGCCGGAAATCTCGGTGCAGGATGGCGTGCGGTCGAGCTATGGCAAGTTCCAGCTGGACGCGAGCTACTACCAGCCATTCGGCGAAAAGCTGGTCGTGGCCGGGCGCCTGCGGCTGGGTTCCATCCAGGGCACGGAAATCACCAACATCGCCCCTTCACGCCGGTTCTATGCCGGCGGCGGCGGATCGGTGCGCGGCTATGGCTTCCAGCTGATCGGCCCGCGTGACACGGCGGGCGAGCCGAGCGGCGGGCGCTCACTCAGCGAGTTCTCGCTCGAGGCGCGCGTGAAGACCGGGTTGATGGGCGGCGCGATCAGCCTTGTGCCGTTCGTGGATGCTGGCGCAGTGGATATCACGAGCACGCCCCGCCTGCGCGATATCAAGGTCGGCGCGGGGATCGGCCTGCGTTATGAAACCAACTTCGGCCCGATCCGCATCGATCTGGGCACGCCGCTCAACCCCTCGCCCGGGGACAGCCGCATCGGCGTCTACGTGGCGCTGGGGCAGGCGTTCTGATGGCGGACGACGTGCCATCGGTGGAGCAGGCCGACTTGCCTGTTGCAACAGCAGACGCAGGTGCCGCCGCGCGGCCGGTGCGTTCACGCGGCAGTCGGATTGCGCGCGGCCTGGCGAAGCGGTTCGTGATCCTCGGGATTGCGGGCATCGCGCTTGTGCTGATGGCGCTGTTCGTGCTGGATTCGTCCTTGGGGCACCGGCTGGTGGCCGACAGGATCGCGGCGGTAACCCCCGGTTCCGGCCTGAGGATCGAGATCGGCCGGATCGACGGATCGATTTATGGCGCGGCCAAGCTGCGCGATATCCGGGTGAGCGATCCCGAAGGCGTGTTCCTGACAGTGCCCGAGGCCGAGCTGGACTGGCGCCCCTTGTCGTGGCTCAAGACTGGTCTCGACGTGCGCCTGCTTGCGCTGCATCGCGGTGTCCTGCGGCGCGGCCCGCGCCTGCGGCCGAGCGAGGACACCAACGCACCGATCCTGCCCGATTTCGACATTCGCGTGGACAAGCTGGTGATCGACAACCTGACCGTGTCGCCGGCGCTGGCCGGACAGAAGCGGCGCGTGGATGTTGTTGCCAGGGCGGATATCCGGGGCGGCAACGCCCTTGTCGATGTCAACGGTGTGTTCGGTGGCAAGGATCGGGTATCGTTTCGCCTCGACAGTGAGCCGGACCGCGACAAGTTCGATCTGCGGCTGGTCTATGACGCGCCCCGCGATGGCGTGATTGCCGCGATGGCGGGGGTGAAATCCGATATCCGGGCCCGCGTGTTCGGCAGCGGCGGGTGGTCCCGCTGGGATGGCATCGCCTATGCCACGCAGGACGGGCGCAAGCTGGCGGCGTTCCAGCTGGGCAATCGCGCAGGGCTTTATCGGCTGGCGGGGCAGGCCTTTCCGGGTGGTCTGCTGAAAGGGACGACGGGGAGGGCCGTGGGCGATACACTGTCGGTCCTGTATGACGGCACTTTCGCCGGCAACGTGTTCAACGGCAGATTGCGCGCGGCCGGGACCGCGTTCAAGGCATCGGCCGAAGGCGAACTGAACCTTGCCGAGAACGAGGCCGAGGCGCTGCGGATCAGGGCAAGGGTGCTGAAGCCTGCGCTGATCGTGGCATCGCCAGCGCTGACCGGGGTGGACATTGACGCTACGCTCGACGGCGCGTTCAACGACCTGACGATCCGGCACTCCGTGGCGGTAGACCGCCTGCAGCTTGGCACGTTCGACGCGCAGGGGCTGAAGTCTTCCGGCACGGCGACGTGGGACGGAAGTCGCTTCGTGTTGCCTCTCGCCGTGACCGCGCGGCGCGTGGTCAGCGGCAATGCCATGATCGACCCGCGCTTTCCCGGCGCGCGCATCGGCGGCAATCTGGTCTTTGCCGGGAACAGGTTGACGTCAAATGACCTGACGCTGACGATGAAGGGCCTTGGCGCGCGGCTGTTCCTTAGCGGCGACATGGCGCGCGGGGGCTATGCGCTGGCCGGGCCAGTGGTGGCGCGCGGTTTCGCGGTTAAAAACCTTGGCATGGTCGATGGCACGGCCAAGATCCTGCTGAAGCTGGGCAACGGCGTTCCCTGGACATTGCAGGCCAACCTGGCCGGGCGCATGACCCGGATCGACAATGCCACGTTGCAGACGCTCACCGGCGGCGGCGTGCGCTTTGCCGGCGGGCTGGCGCTGGGTGCGCGGGTGCCCCTGACGTTCCGCAAGGCGACGATCAATTCGGCCAAGCTGCAGATGGCGCTGGACGGCCGCGTCGAAACGGGCGGCGCCGCGTCGCTCAAGGGCAGCGGGCGCCATAGCGAATACGGGTCTTTCACCGTCGAGGCGGCGATGACGTCGCAAGGTCCGAATGCCGTGCTGGTGCTGGCGAGCCCGCTGCCCGCTGCCGGGCTGAAGGATGTGCGCGTGGCGCTTTCGCCCGTTGCCGACGGGTTCCGGATCGAGACCGCAGGCCAATCAACCCTTGGCCCGTTCAACGGCGCTTTCGGTCTTTACATGCCGCCACGGCAGGCCACACGCATCGATATCGAACGCTTGCGTGTGTGGCAGACCGACGTGACCGGCGGCCTCACGCTGGGCGATGAAGGCGTGGCCGGACAGATCGCCATGGTCGGCGGCGGGCTTGATGGTACGATCGCGCTCGCCCCGCGCGAGGGCGGGCAGGGGTTCGATGCCGATGTGACGGCGCGCAACGCCCGGTTTGGCGGCGCCACGCCGCTTTCCGTCGGCAGTGCGCGGATCGACGCGAGCGGGCTGATCAAGGACGGACACTCGACCATCGAAGGCAACATGCTGGCCGAAGGTATCGGCATGGGCAAGATCTTCATCGGCAAGCTGGCGGCTGCGGCCTATCTGCAGGATGGCAGCGGATCGGTGACGGCATCGGTGGCCGGGCGGCGCGGCACGCGATTTGCGCTGCAGGGCACGGCGGCATTCTCGCCGGAGCAGGTCATCGCCTATGTCTCGGGCGAATATGCCGGGCGGCAGGTAACGATGCCGCGCCGCGCCGTGCTGACGCGCGAGGGCGAGGGCGACGATCGCGGCTGGCGGCTGTCCCCGACCCAGATCGGGTTCGGCCGTGGCATCGTGATTGCCGAAGGGCGCATTCTGGGCGGGCCAACGCAATTGCGCCTGCAACTGGCGCGGATGCCACTGTCGGTGATCGATATCGTCGTCGCCGACCTTGGCCTTGGCGGGCAGGCTTCGGGAATCATCGATTACAGCAATGACGGGCTGGGCGCGCCATCGGGCAACGCGGCGCTGATGGTCAGAGGCCTGTCGCGGTCCGGACTGGTGCTGACGTCGCGCCCGGTCGACGTGGCGCTGGTCGCCCGGCTCGATCCCGATGCCGTGCAACTGCGCAGCGTGTTCCGTGAAAGCGGGGCCGTGCGCGGGCGCGTGCAGGCGCGTATCGGCGGACTGCCGCGCGGTGGGGCGTTCATGGATCGGCTCGAGGCCGGGCAATTGACAGGGCAATTGCGCTATTCCGGCGCGGCAGAGGCGCTGTGGCGGCTGTCCGGGGTCGAGATCTTCGACCTGACCGGGCCGGTGGGCGTGCAGGCCGATGTCAGCGGCTCGATCGCTGCTCCCGTGCTGCGCGGCGCGGTGTCCTCAAAAGGCCTGCGGGTGCAGAGCACGCTGACCGGCACGGATATCCGCGACGTCGCTCTGGCCGGGACATTCACCGATTCATCGCTCCAACTGGCCCGCTTCAGCGGGGTGACGACCAACGGGGGCCGCGTATCGGGCAGCGGCACGATCGGCCTGGCCGACCTTTCGCAGCACGGGCCGACGATCGATCTCAAACTGTCGGCGCAGAATGCGCAATTGATCAGCCGCGATGACATGGGGGCGACGGTGACCGGACCGTTGCGGATCGTCAGCACGGGGATCGGCGGGACCATCGCCGGACGCGTGCGGATCGAGCAGGCGCGATGGGCGCTGGGGCAGGCCGCCGCAGTAAACCAGCTGCCGACCGTGCCCACGCGCGAGATCAACGCCCATGCCGATGCCGCACCGCCAAGGGTGGCGGCGATGCCGTGGAGCTTCATGATCGATGCAGCGGGCGCGAACCGCATCGATGTTCGCGGGTTAGGACTGGACAGCGAATGGGGCGCCGACATCCGCTTGCGCGGCACGACCGCTGCACCGCAGATATTCGGCGCGGCAGAACTGGTGCGTGGTGGCTATGAATTTGCCGGCAAGCGCTTTGAACTGACGCGCGGCCGCATCCGCTTTGCCGGGGAAGTGCCGGTCGATCCGCAGCTGGACATCGTGGCCGAAGGCGATGCCAACAACATCAACGCCAAGATTACCATTTCCGGCTCGGGCAACAAGCCGGTCATCGCGTTCTCGTCGACCCCGGCCCTGCCCGAGGAGGAACTGCTCAGCCGCATCCTGTTCGGCAGCTCGATCACGCAGATTTCCGCGCCCGAGGCGGTGCAACTGGCATCGGCGCTGGCATCGCTGCGCGGTGGCGGCGGGCTCGATCCGATCAACAAGCTGCGCGCCGCGATCGGGCTGGACCGCCTGCGGATCGTCGGGGCCGATCCCACCGTGGGTTCGGGCACCAGCATCGCGGTGGGCAAGTATGTCGGGCGGCGCGTGTTCGTGGAACTGATTACCGATGGCGCGGGCTACAACGCCACATCGGTCGAGTTCCGCATCACGCGGTGGCTGGCGCTGCTTGGCATGATCTCGACGATTGGCGACGAAAGCCTCAACTTGCGGATCAGCAAGGATTATTAGCGGGCACCGGCCGATGCGCCGGACAGTGGCTCACCAAAAAGGGCCGCTCCGCAAGCGGAACGGCCCTTTGTTGTTACCAGGCGCTGGGATCAGGCGGGTAGGCCGCTGATCGCCTTCATTTCCATGAAGTCCTTGAGGCCGAACAGCCCGCCTTCGCGGCCATTGCCCGATTGCTTGTAGCCGCCGAACGGTGCGCCCGGCGTCGGGCCCCAGTTGTTGATGGCGACCATTCCGGCACGCAAGGCCGGTGCGACTTCAGCAGCCTTGGCCGGATCGCCGGTGATGCAGGCTGACAGGCCATAGGCCGTGTCGTTGGCAATCTCGATGGCCTGATCGAGGCTGTCGTAAGCCATGATCGTGGCGACCGGGCCGAAGATTTCCTCCTGCGCGATGCGCATGTCGGGTGTCACGCCAGAGAAGACGGTTGGCTTGATGTAGTAGCCGCGATTCACGTTGGCTGGCAGGTCGGCGCCGCCGGTTTCCAGCTTGGCGCCTTCGTCGATCGCAGACTGGATCAGCCCGCGGATCTTGTCGAACTGGGCCTTGTTGACGACCGGGCCGAGGTGCTGCCCCTGCTGCATCGGATCGCCGACCGGCGTTGCCGAATACATCGCCGAGACAAACGCCGCCGCTTCCTGCTCGCGCTCACGCGGGACGAGGATGCGGGTGGGCGATATGCACGACTGGCCGCTGTTGACGAGCGGGCCGGACGCGGTGGCGGGCAGGTGCGCGGCGAAATCGGCGTCTGGCAGGACGAGGTTGGGCGATTTCCCGCCGAGTTCCTGATGCACGCGCTTGACCGTATCGGCGGCGGCCTTGGCCACCAGAATGCCTGCGCGGGTCGATCCGGTGAAGCTCACCATATCGATACCGGGGTGTGAACTGATGGCCGTGCCAACGCCCGGACCATCGCCCTGGATCAGGTTGAATACGCCCGCCGGAACGCCCGCTGCATCGAGAATTTCGGCAAAGATCGCCGCGTTGGTCGGGCATTCTTCCGACGGCTTGAGGATCATGGTGTTGCCTGCCGCCAGGGCCGGGGCGACCTTCAGGGCGATCTGGTTGAGCGGCCAGTTCCACGGCGTGATCATGCCGACCACGCCGATCGGTTCATAGGCGACCTTGTATGCGCCGTTGTCTTCCATGAAATTGAAATTCTTGAGTGCCGCCATCGTGCCGAGGAAGCCGCCGATGCCGGCGCCGACCTGCCCGGTCCCGGCAAAGCTGACCGGTGCGCCCATTTCCTCGGCCATCGCCACGGCAAGGTCGGGCGCGCGCTTCTTGAATTCGGCCACGATGCGATCCATCAGCGCCAGACGCTCTTCGCGCGTGGTCTTGCTGAAGGTCTTGAACGCAGCTTGTGCGGCGGCCACGGCCTTGTCGACATCGGCCTGCGTGCCAAGGGTGATGGCGCAGCAGGCTTCTTCGGTGGCCGGGTTGATCACTTCGTGGCGCTTGCCACCTTCGCTGTCGACCCACATGCCATTGATGTAGTGCTGAAGCCGCTCACGCATATCATTCTCCCGGAAAGGATGGGCCGCCTGATGTGCGGCCTGCCGTCACCAAGAAAGTTAGGCAGCACAGTTGCATTCCGCAACCCTTGTGCCTTGGCAGATTCCCTCAATCCGGCGTCAGTCGTTCAGACCCTGCGCCCGCGGAACAGCTGCACCAGGCCGATGATCAGGGCCACGACCAGCACGAGATGGATCACGCCCGCCGTGATCTTGAACGCGAATACGCCGAGCGCCCACAGGACGAACAGGACGAGAGCGATTGTCAGCAGCATCGTTGGTGTCTCCAGATCCTCATTCCGGACGTCTGCCCGCACCGGATGAAGCAACAAATCCCCGAACGGGCGACAGGTTCCGTTGCCGCAGATGAATCATATCTTTCAAGGCATCTGGTCTTGGCGCGTACCATTTGGTAACCATTTCTTTGCAACCCTTTGTCTAAGTTACCGAATATGGGGAAAACACGATCCATGAGCGCCGGGCGTCGGCAGGCATCCGATGCTTCGAGCGCCGGATGGATCGTTGTGGCTACCTTTCTTGCGCTGGTCGCGCTGACGGCCGCGCTTGTGGCCGCTTTTCGCAACTCTACCGACATTGCCGACCGGTTCGCGCGGGAGGAAGAGCAGCATCTCGTCCAGCGGTTCATCGAGCGCAGCGAAAGGCAGATTCTCGACGCCGGTAAACTGCAGCTGGTGTGGGACGAGGCTGTCACCAAGCTCAATGCCCCCGATGCCGAGGCGTGGTCGAGGAACTTCATCGCGGGCTATTTCTGGGGCAGCCACCACGTTGACCATATCTACCATGTCCGGGGCAATGGTCAGATGGTTCGTTGCTGGAAAGGCGCGCAGCTTTCGCAGGATTGCAGGTACGATCAGTTGCAACAGACGGTGCAGGACCTGATCGGCCAATCGCTGCGCAAGGACGTGGTGGCTGGCGATGTGCAGGCATGGCGCCGGCTCGGACCGCTGAACTGGCCGGTTGGCAAGAAAGGGCTGCCTTTGTCGGTCGGTGCTTCGGCGATGTTCCGGATCGATGGACGACCGGCCATCATCGCCGTCGCCTCGGTCGTGCCCGACGTGACGCCCTCATTGCTGAAATGCGCGCCCGATTACATCGTGCTGGTGCGCAAGGTCGATCGCAAGGTCATAGCCGATCTGCAGTCATCGTTGCTGCTGGACGACGTGCGCGTGACGATGGCGCCAGAAACCGCGGTGAAGCGCAATCTGCTGGCGATCACCGATACGCGCGGCGGCACGATCGGGTGGATCGGCTGGAAGTCCAAGCCGCCCGGTCCCGCCATCCTTCGCCAGACGGCACCGTTGCTGGCGATCTACATCCTGTTCTTCGTCGGCGTGGTGGCCGGCGGCGCGATCATCGTGCGGCGCATGCGGCGCACGACCAGCGAACTCATGGCGAGCGAGGCCCAGGCGCAGCACAACGCCCTGCATGACGCGATGTCGGGCCTGCCGAACCGCGCGCACTTCATGCAGCGCCTGCGCCAGGAACTTGCAGCATGCGTGGCTCGCCGTGAGCTGGGAGACGTTTTCGTCGCCTATGTCGATATCGACCGGTTCAAGGTGGTGAACGATACGCTGGGCCATCACGTGGGAGACGAACTGGTCCGCCAGGTGGCCATTCGCCTGCGCCGATCCCTGCCGCTCGGAGATTTCCTGTCGCGCTTCGGCGGTGACGAATTCGTGCTGATGCGTCGCAGCACGGGCGGCCGGACGGCGGCGGACATGCTGGGTCGGCAGTTGATGTCGCTGGCGCGCGAGCCGTTTATCATATCCGGGCACAGCCTTGAAATCACGCTGTCCTGCGGGATCAGCTGGGGGCCGGACCAGAGCGAGGACCCGGGCGAGCTGCTGCGCCGCGCCGATATCGCGCTATATCGCGCCAAGCAGCGCGGCCGCGCCCGTTACCGCCGCTTCACGCGCGACATGGACGCATCGGTCAAATTGCGGCGCGAGATGGAGATGGAACTGCGCCGCGCCATTGCACGCGACGAATTGACGCTGGCGTTTCAGCCCATCGTGACGGCAGCCGATGGCACGATCGAAGGCTTCGAGGCGCTGCTCCGCTGGCCGCATCCTGAACGCGGGTCGATCCGGCCCGGCCTGTTCGTGCCCGTTGCCGAGCAGGCCGGGCTGATGATTCCGCTGGGCGCATGGGTGTTGCGGCGCGTGTTTGTTGAATGCCGCGACTGGCCCGACTGCGATATCTCGGTGAACCTGTCACCGCTGCAGATCATGGCCAGCGATTTCCTGCAATCGATCGACGATCTGGTGCGCGAAACCGGCGCGGACCCCCGGAGATACGTTCTTGAGGTGACCGAGGGCATCATGCTGGATCGCAGCGAACACGTTATCGAGGTTCTCAAGGGTCTGAAATACCGCGGCTTTCGCATCGCGCTCGACGATTTCGGGATCGGCTATTCCTCGCTCAGCTATCTGCGATCGTTCCAATTCGACCGGATCAAGATCGACCGTTCGTTCGTGCAGAACATCGAAGCCGATCTTGATGCGCACGCGATTCTGCGCGCCATCGTGGCGCTGGGGCACACCCTGCGGATGAAAGTCGTGGCCGAGGGCGTTGAAACGCCGATGCAGCGGGCGCTGGTTCAGGCGGCGGGTTGCCAGATGATCCAGGGCCACCTGTTCTGGGAGGCGATGCCCGCGCCCGATGCCAGAGCGCTGATGGACGGCGGTGCGGAAACGATCATCGCAGCGGCCGCAATCGGCTGAACGCTTTTTCGTTCAACCGTGCTGAACCGGCCAATCAGCCCTGGGTGGCCGGGGCAGGGGCAGCTGCCGCCGTCTGGGAATGCGGGTAGATGAAGCCTTGGGCGGGGCTGGTGCGCAGACCGACCGACCTGGTGGGCGCAAACCACACACGCACTTCGCTCCAGTCTCCGGCCGGCGAAACGTCGACCGCCATGACGCCGCGTTCGACCATTCCGGGGCCCGACCAGTTTGCATGATCGATCAGGATGTGACGATCATCGACGACCTTGCGGACCACGGCGACATGGCCATAGGGCATGGCGCGCGTGCCGCTGAAGGCGAGGACGGAGCCAGCTTTGGGCTGGTGGCCACGCTCGTAGCGGCCCTCTGCATTGGTCCACCATTCGCGGGCGTTGCCGCTGATCTGCACTTCGGAAATCTGCCGGGCATAGGCCACGCACTGCAGGCGCGCATGGGCCACGGTGGGGACTGCCGCGAAGGAGAACAGGGCGAGAAAGGCTGCGACCACGTTTCTTGTCATGGGCAGCATGACTAAGGATTTCGGCGGATTTCGGGAGTCCCCGGACCATCGGTTCATCCTGCCGCAATCACCGTTCATCTCGGTTCATCGCAAACTGTGGATAAAATCACAGCGATGCGCGTTGTTGCAGATTTTTTGCCGGGGAATCGAAAGGGGCGCCCGGTTTCCCGGACGCCCCATCGTTTTTCGCTGATCGGCTGGATCAGAGCGAATAGTACATGTCGAACTCGACCGCCGACGGCGTGGTTTCCCAGCGCATCACTTCGGGCCACTTCAGTTCGATGTAGGCTTCGATCTGGTCCTTGGTGAAGACGCCGCCCTGCAGCAGGAAGTCATGATCGGCTTCAAGGCTGTCGAGCGCTTCACGCAGGCTGCCGCACACGGTCGGAACTTCAGCGAGCTCTGCCGGCGGCAGGTCGTAGAGGTTCTTGTCCATGGCTTCGCCCGGGTGGATCTTGTTCTTGATCCCGTCGAGGCCTGCCATCAGCAGCGCGGCATAGCACAGGTAAGGGTTGGCCATCGCATCGGGGAAGCGGAATTCGACGCGCTTTGCCTTGGCGCCAGCGCCATAGGGAATGCGGCACGAGGCCGAGCGGTTGCGGGCCGAATAGGCGAGCAGCACGGGCGCTTCATAGCCCGGCACCAGACGCTTGTAGCTGTTGGTGGTCGGGTTGGTGAAGGCATTCAGCGCCTTGGCATGCTTGATCACGCCGCCGATGAAGTACAGGCACATTTCCGAAAGGCCGGCATAGCCATTGCCGGCAAAGAGCGGCTTGCCTGCTTCCCAGATCGAGATGTGGGTGTGCATGCCCGAACCATTGTCGGTCTTGATCGGCTTGGGCATGAACGTGGCGGTCTTGCCATAGGCCTGCGCGACCTGCTGCACGACGTACTTGTAGACCTGCATGCGGTCAGCCGTCTGCACCAGCGTGCCGAAGGTGAGGCCGAGTTCATGCTGGGCCGAAGCCACTTCGTGGTGGTGCTTGTCGCAGGGCAGGCCCATTTCGATCATGGTCGAAACCATTTCGCCGCGGATGTCGACGCAGCTGTCGACCGGGGCGACCGGGAAATAGCCACCCTTGGCGCGCGGACGGTGGGCGAGGTTGCCGCCGTCATAATCGCGGTTCGAATTGGTCGGCAGTTCGATATCGTCGATCTTGAAGCCGTTGCCGTCGTAGCCGTCATAGAACTTGACGTCGTCGAACAGGAAGAATTCGGCTTCGGGACCGACATAGACCGTGTCGCCAAAGCCGCCAGCCTTGACGAAGGCTTCTGCGCGCTTGGCGGTCGAGCGCGGATCGCGGGCGTAGAGCTCGCCGGTCGAGGGTTCGACGATGTCGCACACCAGGATCAGCATCGGCGTTGCCGAGAACGGATCGGTCCACAGATCAGCATCGGCGAGGCCGAGAACGGATCGATGAAGACCGAGTCGAGATCGGGCTTGAGGATCATGTCCGATTCGTTGATGGCCTTCCAGCCTTCGATCGACGAGCCGTCGAACATCAGGCCGTCTTCCAGTTCATCTTCGCCGATCAGGCCGGCGACCATGGTCAGGTGCTGCCACTTGCCCTTCGGATCGGTGAAGCGCAGATCGACCCACTCGATTTCCTCGTCCTTGATACGGGCGAGAATGTCCTTTGCACTTGCCATCGCTGGTCCTTCTTTATGCCCCCTGGGAGAGGTTCGGGGGGTATCTGGGGTTTTCTGGAGGCGTGCCCGTCCACAGGCCTACCCCCGCTTTGACGCCCTTTCCGGCATGTGCCGGAGAGGGCCAAAAACGTAGGCGATCGTCAGATCGCGTCGTCGTCACGCTCTCCGGTGCGGATGCGCAGCGCGCTTTCGACGGGGATCACGAAGATCTTGCCATCGCCGATGCGGCCGGTCTGGGCTGCAGAGGCGATCGCTTCGACGACGCGGTCGGCCAGGGCATCGGCCACGACCACTTCGAGCTTCACCTTGGGCAGGAAATCGACGACATATTCTGCGCCGCGATAGAGTTCGGTATGGCCCTTCTGGCGGCCAAAGCCCTTGGCTTCGGTCACGGTGATGCCCGATACGCCGATTTCGTGCAGCGCTTCTTTTACTTCATCGAGCTTGAAGGGCTTGATGATCGCTTCGACCTTTTTCACGTCGTTCAGACCCCTGCAACGCGGGCCGGAGCACAATGGGCGCAAACCGGCGATTTATCCTGAGCGTGACATAGGCTTTACAAGAATCGTGCCACGCGCCGTGACAAATCACTAGGCGATCATGCTGCATCGCGAAAGCCGTAAAATCCGGGTCCGGGCAAGAATTGAATCGAATGCACAGAAATTCCATGCGCAAGATTGCGCAGGCTTGATTATTTAATGCTCAAATTTTGCGCAGTCGCTGCTTCTTTTTTGGGCACATCAACTTGTGTAGGGTGGCTGGTGCAGACCCTTCGGGCTGGCGGTAAAGATTTCACAGCCGTCCTCGGTGATGCCGATAGAGTGTTCGAACTGCGCCGACAGCGACCGGTCGCGCGTTACCGCCGTCCAGCCGTCGTCCAGGATTTTCACGCTCGGCTTGCCCAGGTTGATCATGGGCTCGATGGTGAAGAACATGCCGGGGCGCAGTTCCGGCCCGGTGCCCGCGCGCGCCGCGTGGATGACTTCAGGCGAATCATGGAACAGGCGGCCAAGGCCGTGTCCGCAGAATTCGCGCACCACGCCATAGCGCTGGCGTTCGGCATGGGCCAGGATCGCTGCGCCGATATCGCCCAGACGGGCACCTGGCCGGGCCTGGGCAATGCCGATCATCAGGCATTCGTAAGTGACGTCGACCAGCCTGCGCGCCTTGAGCGGAACATCGCCAACCAGGTACATGCGGCTGGAATCACCGTGCCAGCCATCCAGCAACGGCGTGACGTCGATGTTGACGATATCGCCGTCCTTCAGGGTCTTTTCCGAAGGGATGCCGTGGCACACCACGTGGTTCACCGAAATGCAGCAGGAGTGTGCATAGCCGCGGTAGCCCAGCGTGGCCGGTATGGCGCCGGCATCCAGCGTCATCTGCCGGACCACGTCGTCCAGATGGTCGGTGCGGACGCCCGGAACGACCAGCGGCGCCAATGCGTCGAGAATCTCCGCGGCAAGGCGCCCTGCCTTGCGCATGCCTTCGAACCCGGCAGGGCCGTGCAGCTTGATGGTGCCGTCGCGCATCAGGACGTCGTGGTCGTCTACGGTCAAATATTGTGTCATGACACCCATGTAGCGAAGGTTGCTGGATAATGCGAGGTGTTCGCGGCAATCTCGGCCGGGTTGCTGCTACCGGGCGACGAATGAAGGTCTGAAGTCCGGCTTGACCGCTGCCAGCACCTTTTGCGTCACCGGCACGGTAACCTCGTAATCGCCCTCGGCGTAGGGTCCGGCGGAGTAAGGCGCGACGAGCACGCCGATCCGGTCGAACGCTTTCCCGTTGGACGAGCCCAGGATCACCGTTTCGGCAACCGGGTCGATACATTTGCTGAATTCGTCGATCTCGCCCGCATCCTGCCCCTGACGCTTCCGTGCGCGCTGGCGGTCGAGTTCCTTGCAGAACGGATCGCGGATCGCGTCGCGCAGGGCGGCCTTGGAAACAAACAGGTCGGCAGGTGCGCGCCGCATGTCGGCAACGCGGTCCCACAGCAGGCTGTCGAACGCATAGTTGGGATGCGCGCCGCCGCTGTAGGTGCCGATCAGCGTCGACATGCTGAGCCAGGCGGGCATGTCGGTCACCACTTTCCATTCTACGCTGTTGCTGTAGGGATTGAACGGAAAGCCGTTTTGCCTGGCAAGGTTGCGGCCTTCGGTCGCTTCCGACTTCAATCCGGCACGCGCCTTTTCAAGCTCGGCGTCGAGCAGGGCCTTCAACGCCGGAATGGCGCCTGCCGCCGCCGGATAGGCATAGCTGAATTCATAGATGTCGTTGTCCTCGCGAACCTCGCGCGCTGCGACCGGCGTTTGCGGCGTCGGTGGCGGCGGGGCTGGCGCAGCATCGACGGCAGTTACGGTCTCCCGCGCTTCCGGCACCTCGCTGTCTTCCTTTACCGAACAGGCGCTCAACCCCAGTAGAACGACGGCAAGAACTGGGCGCATCGGGCAGTTTCCTCTCGCAACTCTTTGCACTGTGCGGCATGAACATTGCCAACATGACTGACAGAAACGCGCTGATCCAGCCTGATCGCGGCCAGCAGGCCACTGCCCTTCACCTGGTGGACAAGGCCACGCTGCCTGACTTCCTCAAAAGCCTCAACGGTGCGCAGCGTTCCGCGCTGGCTGCACAGAAGTTCGAGGGCGGGGGATACGAACACGCGATCGTGCCCGATGGGGACGGGTGGTTTGCCGTGGCAGGCGTGGCAAATGTGCATGATCTGTCGTCATGGTGCCTGGCCAAGCTCGCCGATGTGCTGCCGGGCGGGACCTATCGCCGCGCAGGACCGGGCGCCGAGGCCGGACCGGGCAAGGCGCTGCATGGTTGGGTGACCGGCCAGTACCGCTTCGATCGCTACCGCAAGGATGCCAAGGACGCCGAACCGCGCATTCTGCTGACCAGGGACGTGGCGCTGATCGAGCCTGCGCTGGCCGAAGCGGTGGCGGTGCTGATGGTGCGCGATCTGGTCAACACGCCCGCCGAGGACATGGGCCCGCTGCAACTCGAAGCCGAAGTGCGCGCGCTGGCCCGCGGCCACCATGCCGAAGTGCACGTCAGTGCGGGCGACGCGCTGGAGCGGGACTATCCGATGGTCCATGCCGTGGGGCGTGCGGCGGCGCGCAGCCATGCGCCGCGTATGATCGAGATGGAGTGGGGCGATCCCCGGCATCCGCGCGTGGCCATCGTGGGCAAGGGCGTGTGCTTTGATTCCGGCGGGCTGGATATCAAGCCATCATCGGGCATGGCGCTGATGAAGAAGGACATGGGCGGTGCGGCCCATGCCATTGCGCTGGCCGGGCTGATCATGACGATGGGCCTGAAGATCCGGCTGCATCTGCTTGTGCCGGCAGTGGAAAACGCCATTTCGGGCAATGCCTTCCGGCCCGGGGACATCCTGCGTTCGCGCGCCGGGATATCGGTGGAAATCACCAACACCGATGCCGAAGGGCGGCTGGTGCTGGGCGATGCGCTGACCCGCGCGAGCGAGTTGAAGCCCGAACTTATGATCGATTTCGCCACGCTTACCGGCGCGGCGCGGGTGGCGCTCGGCCCCGATCTGCCGGCGATGTTCGCGCGACAGGCGCAGACCGCGCAAGGCCTGATCGCGGCGGGGCTGGAGCGGGACGATCCCTGCTGGCAGCTTCCGCTGCACGAAGGCTATCGCGAGTATCTGAAATCCGATGTGGCCGACATGCAGAATTCGCCCGCCAGCGGCTTTGCCGGAGCCAGTGTGGCCGCGTTGTTCCTTGACCGGTTCGTTGGCGAAGGCATTGATTGGGCGCACTTCGATACGTTCGCGTGGCGCCCGGCGGCAAAGCCGGGGCGGCCCAAGGGCGGCGACGCCTTGGGCTTGCGCGCCGTCTGGGGCCTGCTCAAGGCGCGCTATTGTTGCAGCACCGGCGGCAATGCAGCATAACTTGCCTCAGAGCGCGCAGGCCGCTAATCGCCCCGCTTTCCTGCTGCGGGGGCACCCTGAATTGACTGTTGACGCCATGCCTCTTTCCACTGACGTGCCGACCGGGCCGCTTGCGCTGACACGCCCGGCCGATCGTTCGGACAAGCCGCATCTGCCGGTGCGGGGCGATCTGGCGCACATCGGGCTGGCGGGCCGATACTTCGTTCCGCACTATGCCGTGCCCATGCCGCACGTGGTCAAGGCCGAACGCGCGTTGCGCGCTGCGGGCAAGGCCGAGGGCGAGGCCTTGCGCACGCTGGCGGCAGACGAAGTGTTCGACGTGCTCGATATCTCCGGCGGCTGGGCCTGGGGCCAGGCTCGGGCCGATCTGCTGGTCGGCTATGTCGAACTTGCCCAGCTGGAGCCTTGCCCATGACCACTTCGGTATTCATCGACGGCGCAGCAGGCACGACCGGCCTCGAGATTGCCGACCGCCTGGGCGGGCGCAGCGAATTCGCGCTGATCGCGCTCGACGATGCACGACGCAAGGACGATGCGGCGCGGGCAGAGGCAATCAACGACGCTGACGTTGTAATCCTGTGCCTTCCCGATGATGCCGCGCGCGATGCCGTGGCGATGATCCGCAACGACCGGACCCGGGTGATCGACGCATCGACCGCGCACCGCGTTGCCGATGGCTGGACGTATGGCTTCCCCGAACTTGTCGGGCGTGAAGCCGTGGCCCAGTCGCGGCGGGTTTCGAATCCGGGCTGCTATCCCACCGGGTTTCTCGCCCTGCTGGCGCCGCTTGTTCATAACGGGCTGCTGCCTTCGGCGTGGCCCTATACCTGCACCGGCGTGTCCGGCTATTCGGGCGGTGGCAAGGCGCTTATCAAGCGGTTCGAGGACGATGGCGATATCGCCTGGCGCGGCTATGGCCTGAGCTTCGGGCACAAGCACGTGCCGGAGATGCAACGCTATGCTGGCCTTGCGATCGCACCCCTGTTCAGCCCTGCGGTGGTTCCCGCACACCGCGGCATGGTGGTGGAAGTGCTGCTGCCGCTGAGCGTGATGCCCGGCAATGTACCCGCCGAACTGCTGCGCGCGGCGCTGACGCAGTTCTATGGTGAATCGCGGATCGTGACCGTGGCGCAGGAGCCGCCGGCCGAAGGCGAGTTGCTGCTGCGCGGCTCGATGGAGCCGTGGGACGGGCTGAGGCTGCACGTGATGGGCAGCGCCGATGGCGAACAGGCGCGACTGGTTGCAGTGCTCGACAATCTGGGCAAGGGCGCCAGCGGCGCTGCCGTGCAGACCCTGAACCTGATGGCGGGACTGGACGAGACCGCCGGCCTGCGCGTCTAAAACGTCCTGAATCCGAAGTTCGAAGTTGAGCCTCACGGTCGGGTGGCCGGGGGGTGCGGCCATGCCTGTCGATCGGTTGTGCGGGTTCGTCGCCATAAAAAGCGGGGCGGCATCGTGAGATGCCGCCCCTTCAGTTTGATGCGTGACGTAGGGACTACAGTCACGCGGGACTTGGAGCGTTTTCAAAGCAGGTGGAATCACCTGCTGACTCGGAAAACGCGGTAAAACAAGAATCTAAAGCAGCTGGGCCGATGCAGTCGCATCGGAATCTGCTTTAGAAGTCGGCCTGGAAGCCAACCTTGAAGTAACGACCGAGGATGCCCTGACCGCCCTGGATCGGGTTGTAGAGGTAGGCACCATACGTCACGACATCGACCGGCGGCATGTTGTCGAACAGGTTCAGCGCGGTCAGCGACAGCGTGAAGCGATCGTTGACCTTGAAGCGGGTCTGCAGATCGAAGGTGATGTAGCGCGGCACGTCGCAGCCGGTGGGGCTGAAGCCGGGGTTCAGGCCGCAGTCCTTGTAGTCGGTGCCCTGGTCCATGGCCGAGAGATTGTAGCCGCCGAAGTAGTTTACGGTGGTGTTCAATTCCACGTTATCGTCGAACTGCAAGCCGTTGAGCCAGTACCCGTGCCACTTCGGAGTGCCCGAACCTGCGGTCAGGTTGAAGTTGCCGAGCGTGCCGTCGTAGCGTTCAAGCCCGCCACCGCTGGCCGTGAGATCCGATTCCAGCTTCAGGATGTAGCTGGCTTCGAGGTGGCTGGTGAACTGGATCGAATCGGTCAGGCGAACCCGGCCATCGATCTGGAAGTCCAGACCCGAAACCCGCTGCGTATCCGCATTGATCTGCTGCGCCTGGATAAAGGCGATGCGCGGCGTTGCGTTGGGAAAGTCGGGGCTGACGGCATCCGGGATCACGGTGTAACCGTCGGGAATGGCCTGGCCGCTGTAGTAGGCGGCAAGAGCCGGCGTGTTGGACGGCGTCGTGATCACGCCCGTCTTCTTGATGTTGTAGTAGTCCACCGAGAAGCTGAGGTTGCGGATCGGCTCGAAGAATACGCCAGCGGTGAAGCTGCGCGACTTTTCGGGCTGCAGGTTGGGTGACGCCAGCGTGGTCTGGCCATACGAACCCGAACGGATGTAGGTCGGGCAGGTGCTGTAGCCGTTCGGACCATCGCCGGTGTTGCAACCATACTGCGCCAGATAGGCATTGTTGAAGTTGCTGACCGAGTTGGTCACGAAGCCCGTGGTCGGCAGGGCGTTGGCCTCACCGAACGACGGAATGCGGAAGCCGCGCGAGTACGTGCCGCGGATCAGCAGCTGGTCGATCGGCTTGAACTTGATCCCTGCCTTGGGCGAGAACGCATCCTGTCCGCTCGAATACTTGTCGTAGCGGCCCGATACGTTGACTTCGACCTGGTCGAGGACCGGCGCATTGGCTTCGAAGAAGCCCGAGTAGACCCAGCGGCTGCCCTTGGTGCCGAAGGCGTTGAGCGTGAAGTAGCGCTGCGTCGGGCCGAAGTAGTCGGGGTTGCCGGAAGGCGCGTCGACCGCTTCGTAGCGAGCGCCGGCACCAACCGCGATCTGCAGCGGTCCGCCGGGCAGCTGGAACAGATCCGTGCCAAGCGTGCCCTGGAACTGGATCTGGTCCGACGTTGCGTTCAGCCTTTGCGTCGGCCGAACGAAATCGTTCTGGGCCTGCGTGTTCTGCGTGGGATCGACGAAGTTGTAGGTCCCGCGCGCAATGGCCGACAGCAGGTTGGCAATGTAGACATAGCCGACCTGCGTGCGCTGCAGGTCGTTGTGCATCGCCGTCGCGCCGAAATCGAAGTTGATGTTGTCAGTCAGGTCGCCCTTGATGCCGATGGCACCGCGATAGGCACGATTGCGCGTTTCGTTGTAGGTTGCCTGGTCGAACAGGCGGCCCTGGATGCGCGCAAGCTGTCCGGCTGCGGCAAACGGGTTGTTCGGGTTCAGCGTGCCGTTGGTGGCGTTGCAACCGGTGTTGAGGCCGCTCGCATCGCCGACGCCATTGGCGCAGACGAAGACCGGCAGCGTCAGCTGGAACGAGCCGGGGGCGCGCGTGGCCGAGTTGGTCGAGGTCGAGAAGCCGGGGAACAGGATGCCCGCGTTGGCATTGACCGCGATGCGCTCTGGCAGGCCGGTGTAGGACGACTTGCTCTGGACGAAGTTGAATTCGCCATACGCTTCGATGCTGTCGCTAAGCGCTGCCGTCACGCGTCCCGAAACGCCCCAGCGTTCGATATCCGGCTGGATAACGCCATAACGCCGGGTGATGTCGGTCGTGCAGGTGGACAGGGGGGCTGATGCGTTGGCAGCAATCTGCGCCGGCGTCAGGTTGTAGGGGCTGTCGCAGCCAACGGTGTTGAGCAGCTGGAAACGGCCCAGCGCGGTCGTGTTGGTCGGATCATAAGGGCGGACCAGCAGCGGGCCACCGGTGCCGGTGAAGCTGGTGGCGGTTGGCGAATTGAGCCGGTCATCGCTGCCGCAATCGCCATCGGGCGAGCAGACGCCGCGCTGATCATCGGTGTTGAAAGGATATTCGCGGTCGCGGTTCATCAGCTTCTTGCTGCGGTAGTAGAAGCCCGAGACGTAGGCGTTGTAGCCATTTTCCGCGATGTCGCCAACGCCGGCCGTCAGCGACAGGCGGTACTGCGGGGCATCGCCGCGTTCGGACACGCCGGCTTCGCCGCGTGCGCGCACGCCCTTGAATTCACGCTTGGTGATAATGTTGACCACGCCGGCGATCGCATCGGCACCGTAGGACGAAGAGGCGCCGTCACGCAGGATTTCAACGCGGTCGACGATGTCGTCCGGAATGGTGTTGAGGTCGACGAAGTTGCGCGAGCCGTCATCGGCGAGCGGGTAGTAGGCAGCGCGCATGCCATCGAACAGCACCAGGGTGGAGTTCGTCGAAAGGCCGCGAAGCGAAATGGCCGATGCGCCTGCAGCGAAAGCGCCATTGGCGGTGAACGAGTTGGTCAGCGCCGGGCCATTGTTGGCAGCAAGCGACTGCAAGCCTTCCTGGACGGTCGAAATGCCGCGCTGGTCGAGGTTGTCCTGCGTAACGGTCGTGACCGGCGAGACAGTCTCGGTATCGGTGCGGCGCAGGATTGAGCCGGTGACGACGATGGCCTGGCCATCACCGCAGCTGGGATCATCGGGTTGCGTGCTGCAATCGACGCCTTGCGGGGCGGCGGCCGTCGTGGCGTCCTGTGCCGAGGCGGCGGTGGAGATCAGCGCGAAGCCCATCGCCAGCGGTGTTGCGCCCGACCGGAGCGCGGAAAGATACTTCATGTTCACGTGGCAGTCCTCTTGTCCTGAACCCCTGCCGCCATGAACTGGAGACAGGCTCTGCCACCCGGCTGCGGCGCCTTGGTTTAGTGCGGCAAGCCATAGCGTCGGCGGCAGAGAAGCCCCTGTTTGGCTAGGCAAACCCACGCTTTCAAACGTGAAAGGAAGATTGTGGCTATTACGCCAGCTGGTGTTGTGAGCCTGCAACAAGGCATTGAAAGTCGGTCGAAAAAACACCTCGGCAACGCTTCGTCGCAAATTGGAATTTATTGAAACATAACCTTCGTTAACGTAATTTTTAATTGCTGAAGAAACCATCGTGGGCTTGATATCTTGCGCCCGGATGACGCTCTGCGATCCGTCGCGGCGCGATCTGATGCTCCGGCACTTTCGAGGACGGAATTTGTTCCCTGAAAAACGTGATTGCCGTGGAAAAATGCGGTGAATTGAAGGACCTATGCCACGGCCATGCACGATCGGTGACCATCACAAGGATATCCGCGTGGTTGCGCTCGCCATCGCTTGCCACTGATCCTCACTCTTCCGCGCAACAAAAAAGGCCCGCGCTCCTTGCGGAGGCGGGCCTTTTTGTCTGCACAAGGCCGGTGAAGATCAGTCTTCCGGTGCGATCGTCACGCGCAGGCCTTCGAGCGCGCTCGTCAACTGCACCTGGCACGACAGGCGCGAGGTTTCGTTGCGATGGTCCGAGCTGTCGAGCAGGTCGTTCTCGTCTTCGCTCATCGGCGAAACCTTGTCGGCAAAGGCGGGATCGACATAGACGTGACACGTGGCGCACGAGCAGCAGCCGCCGCACAGGGCCAGCAGTTCGTCAAACCCGTTGTCGCGGATCGCTTCCATCACCGAAAGGCCGGCATCGGCTTCTACAGTCGTTTCTTCACCAGCACGATTGACAACCACGATCTTCGGCATCGTCCGTTCTCCAAATATGGCGATGGGCCTAGCGCAATCCCCGCGCCCCCTGTTCGCCCTTGGACCGGGCTGCTATCGCGCCATTCCGGCTTTGGCAACTGCCGATCCGGTCAAATCACGGATGCGGAGTAATAGGGTGGGACTTTCAAGCGAGGCAATCCGCGAGGGGCTCGATCTCATTGCCGCCCGCTCGCCCGGCATGGCCACGGCGATCGCCCGCGTCGGCTATCCCGAACCGCGCATCCGCGAAACCGGCTACCGCACGCTGCTGCGCACAATCGTCGGTCAGCAGGTGAGCGTGGCGGCGGCAGCGTCGGTCTGGGCCAAGCTGGAAGCCTTGCTGGGAGACGATATGCCGCCGCACGGCGGATTTCGATGCCTTGCGCGCCTGCGGCCTGTCCCGCCAGAAGCAGGGGTATGCGCGGTCGCTTTGCGAGCTGGTCGTTTCGGGCGGACTGGACCTCGCTGCGTTGCCATCAGATGACGAGACGGCGATTGCCGAACTGGTCAGGATCAAGGGGATCGGGCGCTGGTCGGCCGAGATCTACCTGCTGTTTGCCGAAGGGCGGCCCGACATCTGGCCGGCCGGCGATCTTGCAGTGCAGGTGGGGCTGGGGAAGCTGCTGGGCCTTGCCGAGCGCCCAAGCGAAAAGGACACCCGCGCGCTGGCCGAACAATGGCGCCCCCATCGCGGTGCGGCGGCGATCTTCACCTGGCATTGCTATAACAACCCGGCGCTGTAATCTGCTGCTGACAATAATGTGAGCAGGGGATGGCAGTGGCGGGAAGGACGATCTTCATCACGGGCGGCGCGTCGGGCATCGGCCGCGCCGTGGCGCAGCGCTTCGCACAGGGTGGCTGGTTCGTCGGTCTTGCCGATGTGGACGAGGAAGGCATGGCGCAAACTGCCGCGCTGCTGCCGCCTGCGCAAAGCTCCTGCCACAAGCTCGACGTGCGCGATCGCGCGGCATGGGACCAGGCGCTGACCGATTGCGCCAGGGCATCGGGCGGGCGCATCGATGCGGTGTTCAACAATGCCGGCATTCCGATCGGCGGCGCGATCGTTGATCTGACGAAGGACGAAATCGAGCGCACGCTCGACATAAACCTCAAGGGCGTGATCTTCGGCGCACAGGCAGCCTACCCGTGGCTCAAGGCGAGCGGGCCGGGATCGTGCCTGCTCAACACCGCCAGCGCGGCGGGCATCTACGGCTCGCCCGGAGCCTCGGTCTATTCCGCCACCAAGTTCGGCGTGCGCGCCATCACCGAATCGCTCGATGGCGAATGGGCCGAGGACGGGATCGCCGTGCGAGACCTGATGCCCAGCTTCATCGAAACCCCGCTGCTGGACAAGGCCCCCAACCGCGCCAGCAACGAAGACATCCGCACCCGCGTGCTGGGCGCCGGCCTCGAACTCACCCCGGTGAGCGAAGTGGCCGAAGCGGCGTGGGCTGCAGTGCACGGGACCCGGCTGCACACCGTGGTCGGCAAGACCGCCCGAAAACTGGCCTTCGCCTCCCGCTGGATGCCGGGCGCGCTGCGGAAGCAGATGCGGTCATCGGCAAAGCCACTGGGGAAGTAGGGGCTGGTGCCCAACGCCAGAAATGCACTCCTCCCTACGTCATCCCGGGCTTGACCCGGGATCCCGCTCTTCTTTCGCGGCGCTCCCGCATAAAGCAGGACTCCGGATCAAGTCCGGGGTGACGTCTCGTTTTAAGATTCGGCGTGAAGAACTTGGGCGACGGGAATTGGGTGGGAAGCGGGCTGGCGGGTTTCTAAGAATGAGGATCGCATAGCTGCCGCCTCCGATGTCAGGGCACCGTTAGCGCAAAAGCTCATATGGGGATGTTAATACGCTGAACGTATTGAAAATTTTTGACGATAATAGCGCTTCTGAATTTTCACGAAGGCAGTAGTAATCTTCGGTGCTGCCATCGCCACGAGATATGCCAAGAGTGTAACATAGCGTTCCGGTTGCCCTGTCGCGGGTCACGGTGTTAGCTTTGTCAGTGAAGTCACTCCATAACCCTTCTGACAAACACTCTTCGGGCCATTCACGCCTGATGCGTGAGATTTCCGCAAACAGGAGACCTATAACACCCATTTCGAGCTCGAATGAATAGGAGCGCATAATATTTCGTCGCCACGGCAATCCTTTGATGGGATAGGTTAGCGTTGCCCCACAAGTAGCGGCTTCTTCGTCGCAGTCAAATTGGCAGCGCGCGAGCATGCTTGGCTCCCATCCGGGCCGAAAATAAAAAAGAAACCGTTTCATGAAGCCATTATACTGAACACGCCAATGTCCGCTACAGGGAAGCGGTGCAGTAGCTCTTCAAAGACTGCAACGACCTCGATTTGCGAACGGCGGCTTTGAAGCCAAGCAAAGGGCTTAGCGGAAGGTCAGCACGGTGTATCAGCAAATGGATAGGCCACCACCTGATACTGATCTTCGAACACAATGTAGCCAGGGTGTTGAGTGTGGAGCATCGACACTTGCAGGCCATATTTCTCTAGAATCCGCTGATACTCCGTAAGCATACGCCGAGGACCGCGGCGAAGTTGGGTCAGGCGGCGAGATCGACCTTAGCGGACCGCCAGTTCCACGGGAGCAACTCGTCGATCCGGCTGATGGGATGATCGGCGATGCGGGCGAGGACGTCGGCTAGCCAGGCCTGGGGATCGACGTCGTTGAGGCGACAGGTCTGGATCAGCGAGTAGGCGACCGCCGCCCGCTGGCCACCGCGATCGGAGCCGCAGAACAGCCACGATTTGCGTCCGAGGGGCACACAACGCAGCGACCGTTCGGCGGAATTGTTCAATAGGCAGACCCTGCCGTCGCCGAGAAAACGGGTGAACGCGTCCCAGCGGCGCAGCATGTAGTTGATCGCCTTGGCGAGATCGTGGTTACGCGAGATCCGGGCGAGCTGCGCGTTCAACCATTCGTGCAGCTCGGCCATCAGCGGCGCGCTGAGTTCCTGACGGACGACGAGACGCTCGGCCGGGCTCTTGCCATTGATGTCGCGCTCGATGGCGAACAGGGCATCGAGCTTCTGCACAGCCTCGAGCGCGATCGGATAGACGACCCCGGCCTTCTCGCCGCGGCTCTTCTTGCGTGCCGCGCCCTCGACGTCAGCCAGCTCGAAGAATTTCCTCCTCGCATGCGCGAAGCATCCAGCCTCGAGGATCGGCCCCGGCTGCCGGTTCGGAGCGTAAAGCTCGTTGTAGCCGGCATAGGCGTCCGCCTGCAGAATCCCGGACCAGGCCGCAAGATGACGTCGTGGGTGATCGCCGCGCCGGTCGCGCGAATAGTAGAAGACGACCGAGGGCGGATCGTTGCCCCCGAAGGGCCGGTCGTCGCGCACGTAATCCCACAATCGCCCGGTGATGGTCTTGCCCTTGGCCATGATCGGCACGGTGGTGTCGTCGCCGTGCAGTCGCTCGGCGGCCAGCGTGTGGGTCTCGATCAGCTGGTAGATCGGCATGAGCGCGAGACAGGCCTCGCCGATCTGGTCGGTGAGCGTCGATACGCTGAGCGGCACGCCTTCGCTGGCAAAGCGCTCGGCCTGGCGGTGGAGCGGCTGATGCTGGCCGTACTTGTCGAACAGCAGCATGGCGAGGAATCTGGGCCCGGCCCAACCGCGGGGAGTGACGTGGAACGGCGCCGGCGGCTGCGTGATCTTCTCGCAGTCCCGGCAAGCGAACTTCTCGCGTACCGTCTGGATGACCTTCCAGGAGCGCGGGATCACCTCAAGGGTCTCGGTCACATCCTCGCCGAGCTTGGACAAGCGGTCGCTGCCGCAGGCTGGGCACGAGCACGGCGTGGAGACGACCACGCGTTTGCGCGGGAGGTGATCGGGGAACGGCTTCCTGACAGGCTTCTTGCGCTCGAATGCGATGACGGTGGTCGTCTTCGCCGCGGCAGCTTCGGCGGCGAGCTCGTCCTCGGCCGCATCGGCTTCGAGATCTTCGAGCTCGAGCTCCATCTGCGCAAGCAGTCGCTCGGTGCGTTCGGCGCTGGGGCCATACTGCTCGCGCCGCAGCTTGGCGTTCTGCAGCTTGAGATGCGCAATCATCGCCTGGGCTGCGGTCTCGCGGGCGCGGGCATTGGCCAAGGCGGCCTCCGCTTCATCCGCCCTCTGGGTCGCCATCGCAAGCAGCTTGAAGCGCTTCCACGTTGTTCGGAAGGGGCGAAACGGCGGCTTCCACGGCATCGAGTGAATCATCGCCGCCGCTCACGCGCAAGCCGAAAATAGGCTAATCCAAAGCTATCCCGCGCTTTGCGGACGCCAGGAATATTGCGGGTTCCTCCAGTCGATCCCGTCCAGCAGGCAGGCAAGCTGCGAACTCGTCAGCGACACCACGCCGTCCTTTGCCGAGGGCCAGATGAAACGCCCCTTCTCGAGGCGCTTGGCGTAAAGCGACATGCCGATCCCGTCGTGCCAAATGATCTTCACCAGCGCGCCGCTGCGGCCCCGGAAGACCCAAAGATCGCCCGCGAACGGGTCGCGCGAGAAAGTGTGCTGCACCATCGCCGCCAGGCTCTGCATCCCGCGACGCATATCGGTGTGGCCCATCGCGATCCACACCCGCGCACCGGGAGGGATCACCGCAGCGCCTTCAGGGCTGAAGCCACCTGCGCCGGCGAGGCCGATGCGAAAATGCTCACCCGCTTACCGCGCGCCAGCTCGACAATCATCGCGGGTTGCAGACCTGGGCGGGCCGCTCCTTCGTCCTCCACGACTACTGCCTCGGCAAAGCTCGGTGCCTGCAGCATGTCCTGCGCCGGCTCGGCTTGAGCTTCGCGGATCTTGCGCCGCCAAGTGTAGATCAACGCCGTCGAGATATCGTGCCGTCGGCAAACCTCCGCGACGCAGGCCCCCGGCGAAAACGCCTCGGTCAGAATGTGCAGCCGCTCTTCGTCACTCCAACGCCGGCGCCGTTCCGGCCCCGAAAACACCGTGATCTGCCCCATCGACCGCTCCAAAGCGCGCAAAAAAGAGCACGCTTAAGA
>JAPLPG010000288.1 GCA_026400375.1 Novosphingobium sp.
GATGCTCGATGCCACGCGCGGGCTGGAGCATCAGGACCTCAAGATCGCCTCGATGGTGCTCGAAGAAGGTCGCGCGCTGATGATCGCGATCAACAAGTGGGACATCGCCGAAGACCCTTCGGGCCTGTTCCAGGGCATCCGGGCCGCGCTTGAAGACGGGTTGGCGCAAGTGCGCGGGGTGCCGCTGCTGGCCATCTCCGGCCGCACCGGCAAGGGGCTGGACGAATTGCTCAAGGCGGCGTTCGAAATCCGCGCCGCCTGGTCGAAGCGGGTCGCCACGGCGGCGCTCAACCGCTGGTTCGACGATGCGCTGGCGGCCAATCCGCCGCCTGCGCCCGGCGGCCGCCGGATCAAGCTGCGCTATATCACGCAGGCCAAGACCCGGCCCCCGGGCTTCATCCTGTTCGGCACACGGCTGGAACAACTGCCCGAAAGCTACCGGCGCTACCTGATCAACAGCATCCGCCGGGAACTGGGCTTCGATGCCGTGCCGATCCGGATGACGCTGCGCAGCCCCAAGAATCCGTTCGCGAAATAGCGATGCCCGACCTTGCCCTGCCCATAGACCGCGCCACGCTCCCGCAGGGACTGGGCGGGGCGCTGTGGCGCGGGGTGCGGGGCACGTGCCCGCGCTGTGGCGGCACGCACCTTTTTGCCAGGATCCTGAAGCCGGTGGAGCGCTGCGCGATGTGCGGGCAGAACTGGACGCTGCACGCGGCCGACGATTTCCCGCCCTATATCGCGATCATCCTGACCGGACACATCATGGCCCCGGTGATCATCGCACTGGGGTTGCATAGCGCGCTGTCGGCCTGGGCGATGATGCTGATCGTGGCGGTGCTGGCAGTGGTTCTGCTGGGCAGCCTGCTGCAACCCGCCAAGGGCGGCGTGATTGCGCTGCAATGGTGGCTGGGGCTGAACGGATTTGCCGGCAAGGCCGGGCGCGACGAGGCTGCGCCCGCCTAACCTTTGCCCGCCTGGCTTGCTTCCTTGCACGCGGCCTTCAGGAGGCTCTCGCGCAGTCTTGCAACATCCGGCAGGTCCAGCCCGGCGAGGTCGGCCACGCCCTCGATGGCATCTTCGCCATAACAGTTCGCCAGTTCGATGGTCTCGCCCTTCAGGCCCTTGCCCTGTGGCAGCGACCAGAAGGTGCGGACCGTGGGCAGGCCGGTATCGACAGGATCCTCATCGACGACCATGGCCAGACGCTGCGAACGCAGGCGGACGAACGAGCCGATGGGATAGATGCCCACCGTTTCCACGAACCGCGCGACCAGCGTTGCGTCGAACTTTTCCGGCTGATCGCGCAGGCGGGTGATCGCTTCGGCAGGATCAAGGCGTTGCGCCGGATCGCCGCCGGAAATCAGCGTGTCGTAGGTGTCGCAGATCGCCGCCATCCTGCCCAGCTGGTCGATCACCGGGCCGGTCAGGCGCTGGGGATAGCCGCTGCCGTCCAGCCGTTCGTGATGTTGCAGCACGGCGCGCAGCACGTCGTCGGGAATATCGCCTGCCGCCTTGAGAAAGGTGTAGCCGTGCAGCACGTGCTGTTCTCGCAACTCCTGGCGCAGCAGCGTGTAGTCGCCGCCGACCGTTGCCAGATCGACCGGAAGCTGCCCTGCCCCAACATCCATCAGCAGCCCGGCCATGCCTGCGTCGCGGATATCGGCGGGCGAGAACCGCAGGTGTGACGCCAGCGCGATCATCAGCGCGCTGACCGCCAGCGAATGGCGATAGACCGGCTCGCTGTCGCTCTGGCAGCGGAGCAGGCCGTTGAACGCGTAAAGGTTGCGCTGGACCGAGGCATAGACATTGTCGAGCATCGGTTCGACGCCATAGGAGCGGATCGACTTGCCCAGCCGCATCTCGATGAAGGTGCGGCTGACGACCTTCAGGGCATCGCCCACGGTGCGCTTGGCCCGGCCGAATTCCCGCGCGATGGGCATGGCCGGGGTTGGCCGGACAAAGCCGGTGCGCTGCGGAACGGGCGCGACGGCGCGGGCGGCGGCGGGCGCTGCTGCCCGCTTGATCCGGGCAGACAGCGTGGCGGAATCGACCGTAACGGCCGGTTCGGAAAGATCGATGCCGCGCTCGGTATCGATGATGACGCCGGCCACCGCGCTTTCGCGCAGGTTTTCCAGCATTTCCGGATCGTCCAGCAGGAAGCGACTTTTCCAGAACGCGTGGCTGAACCAGCTCCCTTCGAGCTTGTGGATGAACATTCCCAATTCGATCTGGTCGGTTTGTACGCGCTTGAGCATGGCCTGTCCGTCAAGAGGAGAGGCACTACCTTAGGTTAAGTCGAGTGAGCCTAGTCCGGCGGAAGGCATCCGTAAAAGCGCGTAGAAATGCCGATTTACCTATTCTGGCCGACCGGTTTGAGCAGCCAGTGGCTGACGCCCCATTCGCGCCCGCCGCTGTTTCCGAACAGCCCCGCCGTGGCGAGGTAGAACAGCCGCCAGCGGCGCATCCATAAATCGGTATCCGCGCCATAGACGCACTCGAGCACGGGCCGGATCGCGTCGGCGCGGGCATCGAACAGTGCCAGCCAGTGGAGAGCGGTCTTTTCGTAATGGGTGCCGTCCCAGCGCCAATCGTCTTCCAGCGTGAACAGATCGCCGAACTGGTGGATCAGGCCGTGGCTGGGCATCACGCCACCGGTGAAGAAGTACTGCGCGATCCAGCTGGACTTGTCCTCCAGATCGAACCGGTAGGGGTAGCGTTCGTGGCTGAACACGTGGAGGAACAGCCGCCCGTCCGGCCGCAGCCAGCCCCGCACCCGTCCCAGCAGTTCGCGCCAGTTGGCCATGTGTTCGAACATTTCCACCGATACCACGCGGTCAAACCGTCCATCGGGCTGGAACCGGTTCATGTCGGCGGTCAGCGCGGTCAGGTTGGTAAGGCCACGGGCGGCGGCCTGCGCGCGGATGTGATCGCCCTGGGGGCGGGAGTTCGATACCGAGGTGATCCGGGCATTGGGGAACCGCGCGGCCATGAACAGGCTGAGCGAACCCCAGCCGCAGCCAAGCTCGAGAATGTCCTGCCCGTCGGCCAGCGCGGCGTGAGCAACGGTTTGCGCGAGGGCCGCAAGCTCTGCCTCCTCCAGCGTTTCGTCACCCGCAGGATAGAGGCAGCAGGAATACTTGGCGTTCGGCCCCAGGCTCAATTCGAAGAACCGGGGCGGCAGTTCGTAGTGCTGCTCGTTTGCAGCGTCGGTATGTTCGGCCACGGGCCGCTGCGCCATCCAGGTGGCAAAGGCCGCGTCGGTTGGCTGGGTACGGCTTAACTGGCGGCGGCGCTGGTTGCACATGAAGTCCACGCCCAGACGAGCCAGGGTATCGGGCAAGGGCAGGCGTTCAACCAGCGCGGCGGCGAAAGATAGCAGAGTCACGGGCGATATTCAGTCATCAGGATGCGGCGCATGTCAATCTGTCAGCAGAGGAGCGCTCGACAATAAGCCGGGAACCGATATGTCGGCCTACGGATGGGTACCGGACCTAGGGGGGACTGGTTGATGGGCGACGGACGTGCGCTGAATATTGCGGTGGTGGGAAGCGGGATATCGGGATTGTCCGCTGCGTGGCTGCTGTCGCAGCGTCACGCGGTGACCCTGTTCGAAGCGGCCGACCGGCTGGGCGGGCACAGCAACACGGTCGTGGCCGATGGCGTGCCGGTGGATACCGGGTTCATCGTGTTCAACGAGCGGACCTATCCCAACCTGACGGCGCTGTTCCGGCATCTCGACGTGCCCACGCGCGAGACGGTGATGAGCTTTGGCGTCTCGCTCGACCGTGGCAAGCTGGAGTATTCCGGCGATCTGCGCGGACTGTTTGCACAACGGCGCAACATGGTCAGCCCCCGCTTCTGGTCGATGCTGCGCGACGTGGCGCGGTTCTACAAGGCGGCCCCGCGCGATCTGCCCGAACTTGGCCAGCTGGGCCTTGGCGATTACCTTGACGGGCTGGGTTGCGGCGCGGCTTTTCGCGATGATCACCTCTATCCGATGGCTGCCGCGATCTGGTCCACGCCGGTAGAGGACATCCCGCACCACCCGGCCGCTGCCTTCATCCGTTTCTTCGAAAACCACGGCCTGCTGCAGTTTCGCGAACGTCCGCGGTGGCGGACGGTAGACGGTGGCAGCCGCGAATACGTGAAGCGGATCAGCGCCGCCTTTGCCGAGCGGGTGCGGCTGTCATCGCCGGTCCGGCAGGTCCGCCGGACGGACGGCGCGGTGGAGCTGGATGCCGGAGGCGGATGGGAGCGCTTCGACCATGTTGTCATCGCAGCCCATGCCGATCAGGCGCTGGCGATGCTGGCCGATCCCGATCCGCGCGAGACGCACCTGCTGGGCGCCTTCCCCTATCGCCGCAACGAGGCCGTGCTGCATTGCGATCCGGCACTGATGCCCCGGCGGCGCAAGGTGTGGTCGGCGTGGAACTATGCCGCGCAGCGCGGCGACCGGACCAACCAGCTTTCGGTGACCTACTGGATGAACCGGTTGCAGCACCTGCCGACGCCGCGCGACATGTTCGTCACGCTGAACCCGCTGGTCGAACCCGATCCTGCCCGGGTGTACCGGCGCGAAATCTACCATCATCCGGTGTTCGATGCGCAGGCAGGTGCTGCTCAGAGCCGGTTGTGGGCACTTCAGGGCAAGCGCAACACGTGGTTCTGCGGTGCGTGGTTTGGCGCGGGCTTCCATGAAGACGGGCTGCAGGCCGGGTTAGCGGTGGCCGAGCAACTCGGCGGCCTGCGTCGCCCGTGGCAGGTGGAGAACGAGTCCGGCCGCATTCACGTGACGCATCAGGCTGGACCGGCGCAGCGCGTGGCGGAACCGGAGCCGGCCTGACCCGTGGACCATGCGCTCTATCACGGGCACGTCCTGCACCGGCGACTGCGCCCGGCCCGGCATCTGCTGCGCTATCGGGTGTTCCACCTGTTGCTGGATATCGACCGGATCGACGATCTGGCGGCTGATTTGCGGCTGTTTTCGCGCAACCGGTTTAATCTGTTCGCCTTTCATGATTCCGACCACGGCGATGGACGCGCATTGCGCGCACATGCCGAAAGCCTGCTGCAGGCAGCGGGCATAGCCACAGACGGTGGCCCGATCCGGCTGCTGACCATGCCACGCCTGCTGGGATATGCCTTCAACCCGCTCAACACCTGGTTCTGCCACGGCCGGGATGGCACGCTGCGGGCGGTGATCTATGAAGTATCGAATACCTTTGGCGAGCGTCACAACTACGTGATCCCCGCACGCGACGGCGCGCAGACGCTGCACCAGTTCGCGCCGAAGCGCTTTCACGTATCGCCCTTCCTGCCGATGGACATGGCCTATGCGTTCCGCGTGCTGCCGCCAGGTGAAAAGCTGGCGCTGGGCATCACGGTTTCGGATGATGCAGGGCCGGTGCTTGCGGCGATTCACACCGCCAGCAAGGCCGCGTTGACCGATCGCAGCCTGCTGAAGACCGCGCTGGCCTATCCACTGGCGACCTTGAAGGTTACCGCAGGCATCCATTGGGAAGCGCTGAAGCTGTGGCGCAAGCGGGTGCCGCTGTTCCGCAAGCCGCCGCCGCCGGGAAGCCCCATCACTATCGGGCGTTAGAGCCAGCCGATCTGCCGGAAGCGCAGCCACAGCCCGCCGCAGATCGTGATGATCGCGCCCCACACGGCGAAATAGCCGTAATGCCATTTGAGTTCAGGCAGATAATCGAAGTTCATGCCGTAGATGCCGGCAATGGCCGTGGGCACGGCAAGGATCGCCGCCCACGCTGCCAGTGACCGGGTCATCTCGCCCTGCCGGTGCTGTTCGAGCAGCCCTGCGGTTTCGACGATGGCGGCAAGCGTTTCCTTGAGGCCCCGCATCCGGGCCATGGCGCGGCGCGTGTGATCGAGCACGTCGCGAAACCAGATGCGCGCCTCAGGGTCGATGCAGGGCAGATCGGCGACGACCAGCTTCTCGCACATTTCCTGCATCGGGCCGATGACCCGTTCGAACCGGCGCAACTGGCGGCGCAGGCGGAAAATGCGGCGGATCACAGCCTGTTCGGGGAAAACGTCGATCGCCGCCTCCTCCATCTCCTGCGCCACTTCCTCCAGCCGTTCGAGCAGCGGCAGGTAACCATCGACGATGAAATCGAGCACTGCATGGAGCACGTAGTCCGGCCCTTCGGCCAGGCGATCGCCCTTTGATTCAAGGTCGGTGCGCAAGGTCAGATGGGCGCGGGTGCTGCCGAAGCGCACGCTGATGAGATAGCCGGGGCCGACGAAGAACGCGGTCTGCCCATAGCCGATGTTCTCGCCCGCCTCGAGTTCGGCAGTGCGCGCCACCACGAACAGGGTGTGGCCGTAGATCTCGACCTTGGGCAGCTGGCGCGGGTTCAGTGCGTCTTCGACCGCCAGCGGATGGAGGCCGTATTGCCGCCGGACGATGTCCATTTCCACAGCATCAGGCTCGCACAGGCCGATCCAGTCGAAGCTGTTCGGCGGCAGTTCGGGCGCGGGCACGCCGTTCAGTTCGATCGCCAGATTTTCGGGCGTGCCATTGCGATAGCGGCGGGCGGCAATCACGGTCATGTGCGTTCAGTGGCAAACCTTCGGGGCACTGGCAATCGCGCAGGAGTGTGTTAACATCCCTGTAAATAGAAACCATGGAGAGAGATCGTGGGCGCACAGCAGGCCACCATCACCGCAGTTCAGCCCGACATCGACGTGCTGATCGTGGGCGCAGGCATTTCCGGCATCGGCATGGCCGCGCACATGAAGATGCTCTGCCCGGATCGCAGCTATGCCATTATCGAGCGGCGCGGGCAGATCGGCGGCACGTGGGATCTGTTCCGCTATCCCGGCGTGCGTTCGGATTCGGACATGCACACGTTGGGCTTCGTGTTCGAACCGTGGAAGCACGAGAAGTCCATCGCCGATGGCCCGGCGATCCTCGACTACCTGAACCGCATTGCCGACGAGCGCGATATCCGCCGCCACATCCGCTTTGACAGCAAGGTTGTCAGCGCCAACTTCGACAGCGCTGCGGCGCAGTGGGTGGTGACGCTGGAAAGCAACGACGGCCAGCGCAGCCGCGTGACCGCGCGCTGGCTCTATCTCGGGTCGGGCTATTACGATTACGACAAGCCCCACGAAGCGCAGTTTGCCGGGCGCGAGGATTTCCAGGGCGAGATCGTCCATCCGCAGTTCTGGCCAGAAAACCTCGATTATGCCGGCAAGCGCGTGGTGGTGATCGGATCGGGCGCCACCGCAGTGACAATCGTACCATCGATGGCGGCCAAGGCCGCGCACGTCACCATGCTGCAGCGGACGCCGACGTGGTACGCGATGCGCCCGGCCAAGGACGGCATCGCCAACACGCTGCGCAAGTTCCTGCCCGAGGAGCTGGCATACAGGATCACGCGCTGGAAGAACGTCAAGATGCAGAACTTCTTCTTCAAGCGGGCGCGTGCCCGGCCCGACAAGGTGCGCGAATTCCTGACCAGGAAGATCAAGGCTGCGCTGGGCGACAAGTACGACGCGCAGGCATTTACCCCGCCCTATGATCCATGGGACCAGCGCCTGTGCCTGGTGCCGGATGCCGATCTGTTCAAGGCGATCAAGGCGGGCAAGGCCAGCGTCGTGACCGACCATATCGAGCGGTTCGATGCGACCGGGATCATGCTGAAATCGGGCAAGCACCTGGAGGCCGACGTGATCGTCACCGCCACCGGGCTGAAGATGGTCATGGCGGGCAAGATCGCGCTGAGCCTCGATGGCGCTCCGATCGATTTCGCCGAACGTTATTACTACAAGGGCGCAATGTTCTCGAACGTGCCGAACATGGCAGCGGTATTCGGCTATCTCAACGCTTCGTGGACTCTGCGCGCGGATATCAACGCGCGCTACGTCTGCGACGTGCTTAATGCGATGAAGGCGAAGGATGCGCAACTGGCGGTGCCGAAGCTGGCCCCCGACCACCAGCTCGACGAAGACGACATCTACGACTTTTCATCCGGATACATAGAGCGCGCGCGCCATCTCCTGCCCAAGTCGGCCAGCGACATGCGCTGGCGGCTGAATCAGGATTACGTGCGTGACGTGGCGTGGATGCGGCAGGACCCGATAGAGGATGGCGTGCTGCAGTTGAGCAATGCCAGCGGCACAACCGTGCACAAGGCGCATATGCAAGAAGCGCAATAGCGCTTTTGCGCAGGGGTGCCATGCGGTAAGCCTTCGCCATATGACCAACGAATCCCGCATATGGACCGCCGCCCTGGTTGTGGTCGGTGATGAAATCCTGTCCGGCCGCACGCAGGACAAGAACATCGCGCAAGTGGCCACATGGCTCGGCGTTCAGGGCATCCGCCTGCGCGAGGTGCGCGTGGTGCCCGACGACATGGACGCCATCATCGAGGCGGTGAACACCCTGCGCGCGCGCAACGACTACCTGTTCACCACCGGCGGCATCGGCCCGACGCATGACGACATCACGGTGGATGCGGTGGCAGCGGCGCTGGGCGTGGACGTGGTCATCCACCCCAAGGCGCGCGCGATCCTTGAAAGCTACTATACCACGCGCGGGGGGCTGAACGATGCCCGGCTGCGCATGGCGCGCGTGCCCGATGGTGCGGACCTGATCGACAACAAGGTATCGGGCGCGCCGGGCATCCGCGCGGGCAATGTCTACCTGATGGCAGGCGTGCCCGGGATCACCGCGCAGATGCTCGACGGGCTGACCGGCCAGCTGGAAGGCGGGTTGCCGCTGCTTTCGGCCACCCTGGGCTGCTGGGTTGCCGAAAGCGAGATTGCCGACCTGCTGCGCGAGACCGAGAAGGCTTTCGACGGCGTGCAGATCGGCAGCTATCCCTTCTTCCGCGAAGGCCGCACCGGGGCCAACTTCGTGGTGCGTTCGGTCAGCGAGAGCCAGATTGCCGATTGCGTGCGAACGCTGGAGCAGGGGCTGACGGCATTGGGCCGCGAGCCAGTGGCCGGAGGAATCTGAAGCCGATGCTTGACCGGCGCCTTGCCCTGCTCGCCCCCCTCGCCTTCGCGCTGATGGCCGCTGCGCCGGTCAAGAAGCGCGCGCCTGCGCCGCGCCCGGCGACCCCGGCCTACCCTGCCCCGTCCAAGGCCGCGCTGCCCGATCTGGTGCGCGTGGCGCTGGAGACCGAAGCGGGACGCATCGTGGTGCAGGTGGACGTGAAGCGCGCGCCGGCCAGCGCGACCAACTTCGTGCGCTATGCCGAGACGAAGCGCTTCGATGGCACGGTGTTCTATCGGGCGATGCACCTGAAATGGGGCGAACAGCCCAACGGCCTGATCCAGGCAGGCACGCGCGGTGATCCCAAGCGCAACCTGCCGCCCATCGCGCACGAGCCGACCGACCAGACCGGGATCCTGCACAAGGCTGGAACGCTGTCGATGGCGCGCTATGCCCCCGGCACCGCGACGGGAGACTTTTCGATCATGGTGTCCGATCAGCCGGGCCTCGATGCCCAGCCTGACTCCGCCGATCCGGAGGCCAAGGCCGGCTATGCCGCGTTCGGCCAGGTGATCGAAGGCATGGACGTGGTGCGCGCGATTTTCGCCGCGCCGATTTCCGAGACCGAGGGCGAGGGCATCATGCGCGGGCAGATCCTGGCCAAGCCGGTCAGGATCATCACCGCGCGCCGGGTGGTGGACCCTGCGCCTGCGCCCTGACGGGGTTCCGATCGCCGCGGTTCTGATCGCCGTGCTGCTGGGCGGCTGCGCAGGACCCGATCTCTCCCGCTTCGAACAGGTGCTGGCCGCGAATGACAGCGCAACGGCAGCGCTGGGGCAATGGTGCGAGGCCCGGCGGATCGCCAGTCCTCCGCTGATCCGCGCGCTGGCCGACAGAACGGCACAGGCCCCCGCCACGCCAGACATCCGCACGGCGCTGGGCGTGAGCAGCACAGAGCCGGTGGGCTACCGCCATGTACAGCTCACCTGCGGCCGCACGGTGCTGTCGTTCGCGCACAACTGGTACGTGCCATCACGCCTGACGCCCGCGATGAACCGCACGCTGGAGACGAGCGACGTGCCGTTCGGCAAGGTCGTAGCCCAGCTCGGCTTCCGGCGCGAGCGGCTGGCTTCGCGGCGCGGGCCTGTGGCGGAGTGTCCCGATGGGACCGTGCTGTCACACCGCGCGGCGTTGCGGCTGGGCGATGGGCGCGCGATCAGTCTGGTCGTGGAATGCTATACGCGCGCCAACATTGCGGCCGGAGCAGTCACGGCCGGGGATTGACGGTCCAGTCCCCCGTCGCGCCTGCCATGGCGGCTTGGGCATAGGCCTCAAGCTCGCGCCAATGACGATCCCAACCGGGGCCGCGCTTTTCAAGGGGTATCACGGCCTCCACCTGCAAGCGGGCGGCGGTGACGGGGTTGAGCGGCGCTTCGTCTTCGGGCATCGCCTGCTCCTAGCGCTGAAGCGCACACATAAAAAGGGCCGGAGAGGTTTCCCTCCCCGGCCATTTTTGTGTGCGTGATACCGCCCGAGGTCCCCGCCTTCGCGGGGACGCCCAGAAGGCTATGGGGGAGATCAGCCGCCGTGCACTTCGGCAACGTCGATCTTCAGGCCGGGGCCCATCGACGACGACAGGCCGACCTTGCGCAGGTACTTGCCCTTGGCGCCAGCAGGCTTGGCCTTGACGATCGCATCGACGAAGGCATCGAAGTTGGCGCGCAGGGCTTCGTCCGAGAACGAGAGCTTGCCGATGCCGCCGTGGATGATGCCGGCCTTTTCGACGCGGAATTCGATCTGGCCGCTCTTGGCTGCCTTGACCGCATCGGCGACGTTCGGGGTGACAGTGCCGAGCTTCGGGTTCGGCATCAGGCCCTTGGGACCCAGCACCTTGCCGAGACGGCCGACGATGCCCATCATGTCGGGCGTGGCGATGACGCGGCCATAGTCGAGGTTGCCGGCCTGCATGTCTTCCAGCAGGTCTTCGGCACCGACCTTGTCCGCGCCGGCGGCCAGCGCGGCTTCGGCCTTGTCGCCACGGGCGAACACGGCGACCTTGACATCCTTGCCGGTGCCCGAAGGCAGCGACACCATGCCACGAACCATCTGGTCGGCGTGGCGCGGATCGACGCCGAGGTTCAGCGAAACTTCGAGGCTCTCGTCGAACTTGGCGCTCTTGAGGTCCTTGAGCAGCTTGATCGCGTCATTGACGGAATAGAGCTTCTGGTTGTCGCCCAGCTTTTCGGTCAGCGACTTCTGCTTCTTGGTCAGGTTTGCCACGGTCTCAGCCCTCCACCACGGTGAGGCCCATCGCGCGAGCGGAGCCTTCGATGATCTTCGTTGCGGCGTCGATGTCGTTCGCGTTCAGGTCCTTCATCTTGGCCTGGGCGATTTCCGACAGCTGCGCGCGAGTGATCGTGCCGGCCGAAGCCTTGCCCGGGGTCTTCGAACCCGACTTGATGCCTGCGGCCTTCTTGATGAAGAAGGTGGCCGGCGGCGTCTTGGTCACGAAGGTGAACGAGCGGTCGGCATAGACGGTGATCACGGTGGGGAGCGGCGTGCCCTTTTCCACTTCCTGCGTGGCAGCGTTGAACTGCTTGCAGAATTCCATGATGTTGACGCCGCGCTGACCCAGCGCAGGTCCGATCGGCGGCGAGGGCTTTGCTTCGCCAGCTGCAACCTGCAGCTTGATATAGCCTTCAATCTTCTTGGCCACGATGGGCCTCCTTTCTTCCTGTTGGCCGGGCCTGTTAAACCCGGACCTCAGAGTGAGCGGTCAAGCGCGCCGGAACATCCGGAACTCCCGCAGGGAATCACAAGGCGCGAAGCCTTGCGAAGCGCGGGCCGATAACGCATCGGCCCGGAATTGCAAGTGCTGCGAAAGCTCAGCGAACCAGTTCGACTTCCTCGAAGCCCAGTTCCACCGGCGTTGCGCGCCCGAAGATCGAGACCGAGACCTTCACGCGGCTCTTGTCGAAGTCCAGTTCCTCGACCACGCCGTTGAACGTGGCGAAAGGCCCTGCGTTGACCTTGACCGAATCGCCGATCTCGTAATCGACCACCACGCTCTTGCGCGGCTCGGCAGCGGCCTGTTCACGCGCGCCGAAGTAGCGGGCGGCTTCCTTGTCGGAAATCGGCTGCGGCTTGTTGTTGGTGCCAAGGAAGCCGGTGACCTTGGGCGTGTTCTTGACGAGGTGATAGATGTCGTCGTTCATCGCCAGCTTGGCCAGAACGTAGCCGGGCATGAACTTGCGCTCCACCTGGACCTTCTTGCCGCGCTTCACTTCGGTGATGGTCTCGGTCGGCACTTCGACCGCTTCGACGAGCTGCGACAGGCCGATGCGCTCCGCCTCGGAAATGATCGCCTCTTTGACCTTGTTCTCGAAACCGGAATAGGCGTGAATGATGTACCAGCGGGCCATGTTGTTCTTTCGGATCCTGTAGATTGCGATCAGGCGAGCGACAGCAGGAACTTGACGGTCATGCCGAACAGCGAATCGATGCCAAGGAAGAACACCGCAAGGATCAGCATCATGATGCCGACGAAGATGGCGGTAGTGGTGGTTTCCTGACGTGTGGGCCAGACGACCTTGCGCGCTTCGGCCTTCACCTGGTTGAAGAACTCGCCGGGGCTGGTCTTGGCCATTGATCGAACGCCTTGCTTGCTGCGACATCAGCCGCGTTGAAATCATTTCTTCCGCCTAGGGGAAATCGCCGCCCCGGACAGGTCCGGGAGGGGCTGGCGATTTTCCGATGTCGGAAGTCCCGTTTATCTAGTCGCAGGCGGCCCCGATGGCAAGTGTGCACCGCAAGGCGCGGTTCCCGACCGCCTCATGCGCCGCAAACCCCGGAAGCCGAAGGCGCAGGCGGGCGGAAAAAGCGTATTGCCGCATCTGTTCGAATCAGGTCCGTTGGCACGCCGTTTTGCCATTCATGGCAGACGAGCAGGCGCAAAAACGATCCAGGCATGGGGGCCGTCCTGATGAGCAAATATCCGAAGTCCGTTGTACTGTTGGCTCTGGCCATGACGGCTGGCTCGCTGCCGGTTGCGGCAGCCCCGGCCGCAACGGCAGACCTTGTCCTGATCAATGGCAAGGTGATCACCGTGGACAAGGCGTTTGCCGTCAAGTCGGCAGTCGCGGTCAAAGACGGCAGGATCGTGGCGGTGGGCGGCAAGGAGATCGGCAGGAAGTGGAAGGCGGCGCGCACCATCGACCTGAAGGGCCGCACGCTGATGCCCGGCTTCATCGATGCGCATCTTCATCTCAAGGGCGTGTCGCACCGTTCGATCGAACCGGACAAGGCCCGTTCGATCACCGAGCTCGGGGCCATGGTCGCGGCCAAGGCCCGGGAACTCGGACCCGGCGAATGGGTTGCGGGATCGGGCTGGGACGAGGCTCTGCTGGCCGAAAAGCGCAATCCCACCCGCGCCGACCTCGATGCCATCGCGCCGGACAATCCGGTGGTCCTGGTGCGCGCAGGTGCCCACAGCGCAGTCGGCAATTCCCTCGCGCTCAAGCTGGCCGGGATCGACGCGGCGACGCCCGATCCGGATGGCGGGCTGATCGAGCGCGGCGCAGATGGCGTGCCCAACGGCATGATTCGCGAGAGAACCGACCTGCTGCTCCGTCTTGTCCCGGCAGACAGCGCCGAGCAGATGCGGCCAAGCTATGTCCGTGCGCTGAAGGACCTGCTGGCGCTGGGCATCACCAGCTTCATGGAAGCCTGGACCACGATCGACGACGAGCCTGTCGAGCGCGGCGGGTTGGCGGGCGGCGGCGGCAACGCGGTGCGCGGCCATACGTTCAGGCAGTTGCGCACGATCTACGACCAGCAGGGCGAAGACCTGCCCCGCGCCACGCTCTACATCATGTATCCGGGGGCCGAACGGCTGAAGAAGTTTCCCCACCACACCGGCTTTGGCGACGATCGGCTCAAGCTGGGGCCGATTGGCGAAAGTGCCTATGACGGCGGCTTCACCGGCCCGACGGCGCGCACATCAAAGGACTACAAGGGTCAGCCGGGCTTTCGCGGCACGACCTTCATGACCGAGCATGCCTTGCAGGAAATGGTCGACACCTCCGCCCGCCTGGGTTGGCAGCTGGGCATCCACGCCATCGGCGACGAGGCCATCGACACGGTTGCCAGCGCCTATCACCGGACGCTGTCGGCACGGCCGAAGGCGGATCACCGCTGGTTTCTTTCGCACTTCACGATGCTGCCGACAGAGCAGACCATGAGGACGATGGCGGCTGACGGGATCTGGACCACGGCCCAGCCCAACTTCACCTACAATCTCGAAGGGCGCTATCTGCAGGTGCTCGATGGGGAGCGGCTCGACCGCATCAACCCGGTCGCCACGCCGATCAGCTATGGCGTCAACGTGGTGATGAGCAGCGACAACCTGCCGATCGGACCGATGGTCGGCCTTTATGCGGCGGTCACCCGCAAGGGAATGGCAGGGCACCAGTTTGCCAAGGCGGAGGCGATCACCCGCGAAGAGGCGATTCGCCTCTACACGGCAAAGGCCGCCGCGCTGACCTGGGATGAAGCGAGGAAGGGCAGCATCGAACCGGGCAAGTTTGCCGATTTCATCGTGCTGGACCGCGATCCGCTGACCGTGCCGGCCGAGCAACTGCTGCAGACCAGAGTGGATCTGACCTTCGTCGGCGGAAAACTGGTGTGGGATCGCCAGGCCAACTGACCAATCGAGACGCGATCGGGCCAAGATAGCCTGTTGGCGGTGCGCAATCTGCGTGGACGATGAAATGCTGGATATGTGACGAGGACCGGGAACGATGGTCCCCGCCCGGTCATTACACTGCCAAATATCTGAAATTCCCTGACTTTTGCAAGGAAATGGCAGGAGTGGGGGGACTCGAACCCACGGCCCTCGGTTTTGGAGACCGATGCTCTACCAACTGAGCTACACTCCTGTGCCGAGGCGGCCCTTAAAGGGTTGACGCGGGGGATGCAACCGACCGAAACACATTCTTGCAGATTATGGCCAGAAACGATCCCCACACCATCCCGCCCGACCTTTTGCTGAAGGCCTATCGCGCCGGGATCTTTCCGATGGCAGACAGTCGTGACGATCCCGAGGTGTTCTGGGTTGAGCCGCGGATGCGGGCGATTCTGCCGCTCGACGGCTTCCACATGTCGCATTCGCTGGCGCGCACGCTGCGGCGGGAGCGCTTTTCGGTGACCTGCAACGCCGCCTTCGAGGCGGTGATCGATGCCTGCGCCGCGCCGCGCCTTGGTGCAGAGGAAAGCTGGATCAGCACCCGCATCCGCGAAAGCTACATCGGCCTGCACGAACACGGCCACGCCCATTCGATCGAATGCTGGCGCGAAGGACGGCTGGTGGGCGGGCTTTATGGCGTCGGATTCGCGCGCGTGTTCTGCGGCGAATCGATGTTCAGCCGCGAACCTGATGCGTCGAAGGTGGCGCTGGCGTGGCTGGTGGCGGCCCTGCGGCGAATCGGCGCCGAACTGCTCGATTGCCAGTTCACCACGTCCCACCTCGCCTCACTGGGCGCGATCGAGATCCCGCAGAGCCAGTACCTGCAACTGCTCTCGGCGGCGCAGCGTCATTCTTCGGCAGGCGAAGCCGATGGCGCGCGGGCACTGGCCGATGCGCTCGGCGTCGGTCTTGGCGAAGGGGCCGCGCTGGGGCTGCCCGAGGGCTTTGCCGCATTGCGCGCCGATTCCACGGGCTCTTCCTCACCCGGGAAGCTCATCGCGCAGTCTTTCACCCAGACATCGTAGACGGGGTGTTCGACCACGTTGAGCGAAGGCGCATTACGGAACAGCCAGCCGGAAAAGACCTTGCGCCAGGCGAGCGGCTGGTCCGTCGTCGCGCGCTCTTCCACGAACAGTTGCACGAAAGCGCCGCTCTCGGGCGGGTCTTCCCAGGGCGCGGTCTTCTCGCAGGTGGCGAGCTTTACGATGGCGTTGCCGATGCGGCGCGATTCGCCGCTTTTCAGGACGATGTCCTGCGTGATGTTGTTGCGCTTGTTGAGAAAGCCCAGAGTGGCGACGCGATCCTTGATCGGCGTGCCGAACGCGTTCTCCACCGCAACGCCCGATGCAGCCGCCGCGGGGACGCCGGTTTCGACCGCTTCAGGCGGTGGCGCAGCCGATTCCCTGTTGCACCCGGCAAGCAGCACCGCGCACGCCAGGGCGAGCGCATGGCATGCCGACGGTGCCCCCGATGGCATCAGGCTTCCGGAACCCAGGCTTCGTAATCGCCGCTGGCGGCCGCACGCTTGCCGCCCCGCTCAAGCGCGCCTTGCGGGCGATAGGCGGACGAGGTGCCGGTGGCATTGGGCGTGAATTCCGCTTCCCAGATGCGCGGCGGCGGCAGGTTGCTTTCGGGCACGCCATCGAAATTGCCGTGCAGCCAGCCATGCCATTCGGCGGGCACGCGGCTGGCATCGTTGGAGCCGTTGTAGATCACCCAGCGACGCTCACGCCCGGCAAAGGGATGACCCTTCGGGTGCAGCTTCCTTGCGCGGTAATACGTGTTGCCCTGCGCGTCGGTGCCGACCTTTTCGCCCTTCAGGGCGGTGTCGAGCAGGGTGGTCACGGTAGCGCCATTCCACCAGGTGAAGATTTTGCCGAGGATGCTCATGATGCCTGCGCTTAGCCGTTGATGTGGGGAGTCGGCAAGCGGGTAGTGCACCCGAATGATGCGCTATCGACGTTTACCATTCGACCTTGTCGCCCGGCTTGATGCCCAGCCTTGCCGCAAGGCCGCCATTGATCTCGAACACCGCCAGGGTCGGGCCGGCCGAGGTGAGCGGCGTTTCATCATAGGGTACGGCGTTGGCCGCAATGTTGAGGATGCGGCGATCAAGACCGACAAAGACAATGTCCAGCGGGATCACGGTGTTGCGCATCCAGAACGAGGCGCGATCGGGCGGGTTGCGCAGGAAGATCATGCCTTCGTCATCGCCAAGGCTGGTGCGGAACATCAAGCCCTTGGCCTGCTCCTGCGAACTGCGCGCGAATTCCGACTTGAACACATGGCGCGTGGCGCCGCTGGTGATCGTCACGGGGGCGACCTGCAAGCCGGAAATCGGGTGGACCGCGCTGGACGCCGCAACCGCGGGTGCCTTCGTCCCGGCATCTGCGGCGCCGGGCGAACAGCCGGCGATCATCGCAAGAGCGGCACATGCCACGAATCTATTCATCTGCTTCATCGATCCACTCTTCCAGAGCCTGTGCCGACACGGCATTCACCACCTCGCGCACATGTGCAAGGGGGTGCCCTGCGCGCAACATCGCGGCGATCTGCTTTTCCCGCAGCGCCGGGTCAAGCCTGCCGCCTACCCGGCCATCTGCGGCAAACGGGCCGAAACGCCGCTTGCGTGCCATGACCAGCGCCGCGCGCCGCCTCTCGCCCTCGCTGCCGCGCGCATCCTCGCGCAGGTCTTCGGCAATGCCCGCAGCGCCCAGTGCCTGATCGATCCGCCGCACGCCATAGCCGCGACGCAACAGGCTTTGCGCCTTGCCGCGCGCGAACCCGGCATCATCGACATAGCCAAGGTCCACGAAGCGCGCGACGATGCCGGCGATATCGGCTTCCTCCTCGCCTTCCCAGCCCCGCTCGCGCAGCTTGCGCTTCAGGTAATCCGCCAGCTTGCCGCCGCTGGTGGCGAAGCGGGCGACATAGGACAGCGCCATCTCGTTCAGGCGCGCGGCGTCGATCGGCTTCGGGAGGGGCCGCTGGGCGGGCCTTTCCGGGCTTCGGTCGCGTTTGCGCGACGAGCTGTCTGGGGAATAGCGCCTCATGCGCCACATTCGTGCCACAGTCAGAGTTAAATGAGAACGTCCGAGCCGTGATTGCGTGATTTTCGCACCGCGGGCCAGTAATGGGCCGTTCAGAAGTGGGCGCGCAGATGCCCGCAGGTCGATAGAAAGAACATCGGGGTATCGCATGACTGTATTGAACGCTGTTGCCGAACAGGCGACCCTCGTTCCCACACCGAATGTCGATGTGCAGCCACGTCGATACGCGGATTTCGATACGTTCTGCGATGCGCTGGACTATGCCGCCAAGGGCGTGCTGGGCTTCAACTTCCACGATCCGCGGGGCAATCTGGCGCGGGTCTATCCCTATTCGGAACTGCGCGAAGATGCATTGGTTGCCGCGCGCAAGCTGATGGCGCTGGGCGTGGTGCCGGGCGATCGCGTTGCCCTGGTGGCCCAGACCGGCCCGGATTTTGCCGCGATCTTCTGTGGCGCGATGTATGCGGGTGCCTGGCCGGTGCCGCTGCCGCTGCCGACCAGCTTTGGCGGCAAGGAAAGCTATATCGACCAGCTTGCCGTCCAGCTTTCCAGTTCCGACCCGAAGATGCTGGTCTATCCGGATGAAATTGCGGAAATGGCCGGCGCTGCCGCCGTGCGGCAGGGCTGCACCGGGCTTTCGTGGGAGGAATTCCACGCCGGGACGCAAAGCACCGCCGAACTGCCCACGCCCGATCCCGATGCGATCAGCTATCTGCAGTATTCCAGCGGATCGACCCGCTTTCCGCATGGCGTTGCGGTGACGCATCGCGCGCTGCTGGCCAATTTGGCCGGCCATTCGCATGGCATGAAGATCGACAACCCGGACCGCGCGGTATCGTGGCTGCCGTGGTATCATGACATGGGCCTCGTCGGCTGCTTCCTCTCGCCGATTGCCAACAGCGTCTCGGTCGATTTCCTCAAGACCGAGGATTTTGCTCGGCGTCCGCTGGCGTGGCTCGATCTGATCAGTCGCAACCAGGGCACGACGCTCTCCTATTCGCCCACCTTTGGCTATGACATCTGCGCCCGCCGCATTTCGAGCCAGAGCCACGTGGCCGACCGCTTCGACCTTTCGCGCTGGCGCGTGGCGGGCAACGGTGCCGACATGATCCGCCCCGATGTGATGCAAAGCTTCGTCAATGCCTTTGCCGATGCCGGGTTCCGCGCCGATGCCTTCCTGCCGAGCTACGGCCTTGCCGAGGCGACGCTGGCGGTAACCGTCATGCCGCCGGGCGAAGGCATCCGCGTGGAACTGGTCGAGGAAGAGCGCCTGTCGGGCACGCCCCGCGATCTGTCGCGCCCGGCCCGCTACCGCGCCATGGTCAACTGCGGCGTGCCGGTACTTGGCATGGAAGTGGCGATCAAGGGCGAAAACGGCAACGCCCTGGCCCATCATCACATCGGCAAGGTGTGGTGCCGTGGGTCTTCGGTCATGCATTCCTACTTCCGCGACCCCGAAGCGACCGACGCCTGCATGGTCGATGGCTGGCTGGACACCGGCGACATGGGCTATGTCGATGAAAAGGGTTACCTGTTCATCGTTGGCCGCGCCAAGGACATGATCATCATCAACGGCAAGAACCACTGGCCGCAGGACATCGAATGGGCGGTGGAGCAGCTTCCCGGCTTCCATCAGGGCGATATCGCCGCCTTCTCGGTAGAGACCGAAAATGGCGAGGAAGCTCCCGCCGTGCTGGTCCATTGCCGCGTGTCCGATCCGGTGGAGCGGGTGAAGCTGCGAGACCAGATCCGCGACAAGGTGCGTTCGATCACCGGCATGAACTGCGTGGTCGAACTGGTGCCACCGCGCACCCTGCCCCGCACCAGTTCGGGCAAGTTGAGCCGGGCCAAGGCCAAGAAGCTGTACCTGAACGGAGAAATTGCGCCTTATCAGCTGGCCGCCTGATCGGCGGCGGGGCGCGCTTTTTTACGCTTCCCTAATCGATCGATTAAGATCAAACTCCTCCCGGAAACCCTACGCAGAACGGGGCCGGGAGAGAGTATGCGTGCAATCAATCCACGACGCGGCGCGATTATGGGTGCCGTGCTGTTGCTGCTGGCCACAATGCCGGCGCATGCGTCCGATGCGGCAAGCGACGTGACGCGCAAGGCCAATGCTGCGGCCATGGCGAGCCTGCCCATGGCCGACACCCGTGACTTCGATTTTGCCGAGCGTGGTTTCATGGCGACGATCAAGGACCCGGTCATTCGCGATGCCGCGGGCAAGCCGGTGTGGGATACCGCAGCCTTTGCCTTTGCCAGGGGAGATGCGCCGGGCAGTGTCCATCCCAGCCTGTGGCGCCATGCCAAGGTGCTGGGCAAGGCAGGCCTGTTCAAGGTGACCGACCGCATCTGGCAGGTGCGCGGGTTCGACGTGGCCAACATCACCTTCGTGCGCGGTGAGCAGGGCTGGATCGTGATCGACCCGCTGACCGCAACGGAAACGGCGGCGGCGGCCTATGACCTGATCTCGGCAAAAGTCGCACGGCTGCCGGTCAGTGCGATGATCTACACCCACAGCCACGTCGATCATTTTGGCGGCGCGGGCGCCTTTTCCGCGCTGATGGCCAAGGACGCCCCGATCCTGGCTCCGCAAGGTTTCACGCGCGCGGCGGTGAGCGAGAACGTGATTGCCGGGCCTGCCATGGGCCGCCGC
>JAPLPG010000260.1 GCA_026400375.1 Novosphingobium sp.
ATGCAGACCTGGCTCGCCCTGCCCGATGGCGCAGAGGACGTAACCCCCGCCTTCGAACAGATCACGAAGCTCCCCGTCATAGAAGACGTCTGCGCCAGCGCCACGGTCATCATGGGCACGCTGTGGGGCCAGACCGCCCCCACCACCCAGCACGCCGCCACGATCTACGCCGACATCCTGCTGGCCCCCGGCGGCGCCCTGCCGATCGATGCCGAGGCCGACGAACGCGCGGTGATGCTCGTCGGCGGTCAGGCCAGCATCGACGGCCACCCCCTCGCCCTCTACGACCTCGTCGTCCTCGCCCCCGGCGCCGTGCTGAAACTGCAATCCGAAACCGGCGGCCGCGTGATGCTGATGGGCGGCGAAGCCTTCACCACCAAACGCCACGTCTGGTGGAACTTCGTCAGCTCCAGCCGCGAAAGGATCAACCAGGCCAAGACCGACTGGCAGGAAGGCCGCTTTCCGAAAGTGCCGGGCGATGAGGCAGAATTCATCCCGCTGCCCAAGGTGGCGACGACGGTGAGCTATCCTTGAGGGGATAATTTCCGTCCCTGGCTAACGGAGAGGCCTCGTTGGTCAGTCGATCGAACTGGCAATCGTCCCGATTGGCAGGAACAAAGTCCTGCTCTCGCCAGGAAACGCAACGAACTCAGCGCAACGCAGATAGAACCGCTTGGCTGCTTCGTCCTTGGCCTGCACCAGCACCGCAGCGATGCCGATGCTCTGCGCAGCCACAGCAATCCGCCGCAAGGCGTCGGCCAGAATGTCCGCGCCAAGACTCTGCCCCGCACAATTGCGATCCACCGCCAGCCGCCCGATTACCGCAACCGGAACGCTGTCGGGCGCATTGCGGCGCAACTTGCCCGATGCGGCCATGCGCTCCACCGCGCCTGCCGCGATGCAGTAGTAGGCGACAACGCGATTACCCAGGCACACCACATAGGTCCGTGAAAAGCGGCTTTCGTTCTTCAGCGCGCGATGGCGCAACCAATCGTTGAGGGCCGGTTCCCCGCAATCGAAGGCGGAAAGATCATGGCTGGCGTCGAGCGGAACGGGCGGCGACAGGCGCTGGACTCCCGCCTCTACTTCTCCCACGCAGGCACCCGCTGCATCAGCGCACGCAGCTTCGGCCCCGACGCTGGCGGATTGTCCAACGCGTTCATGAAAGCGTCGAACCGCTCCGGGTCCAGCGCGAACAGCCGTTGGTCCAGCAGCACGTCAATCGCCTCGCGCCGCGCCGATTCCACCATGAACTCGGTGCGCGTCTTGCCCAGCACCGCCGCTGCCTCATCGATCAACTGGCGCACCCCTGCATCGATTCGCAGATTGATGCTGCCCTTGGCCTCGGTGTTGCCCGGAACGATATTGCTGACATGGCCCATACACCGAAGATGCGCCTGCGTATCCACAGTGTCAATACACCAGTTCGTCATTGCGAGCCTCGCGCAGCGGGGTGAAGCAATCCAGAGCGGCTTAGCGCAACCGCTGCATTGCTTCGTCGGCTTTGCCTCCTCGCAATGACGAATGCGACGAGTAAGGCAGCGTCGGCGCCTTGATGATTGCCAGAAGCGAACCACCGCCTCGAGAGGCCGGAAACCCTGCCCGCTGACCCTGATCTCACCTGCGGTTCGATAGGTCTCGCGCCCCTCCCTTGAGGGAGGGGTTGGGGTGGGTGTACCACCTCAGTGCTGCAAGGCTACGCCTCCCTACAACCGCTCCGCATGCCAGCGCACATGGTCTTCCATGAACGTCGAGATGAAGTTGTAGCTGTGATCGTACCCCGGTTGCATGCGCAGCGTCAGGTCTATGCCTGCCGCCTTGCAGGCCGCCTCCAGCAATTCGGGGCGCAGTTGTTCGGCCAGAAAGCCGTCGGCCTCGCCCTGATCGACCAGCACTGCGCCTGCGGGCCGCTTGCCATCCTCGATCAGCGCCACGGCATCGTGCGCGCGCCATGCCGCCCGGTCTTCGCCGAGGTATCCGCCCAGCGCCTTGTGGCCCCACGGCACCTGCCCCGGCGCCACGATCGGCGCGAAGGCGGAGAGCGACTTGAAGCGGTCCGGGTAGGTCAGCCCCAGCGTCAGCGCGCCGTGTCCGCCCATCGAATGGCCGGTGATGCCCATGCGCGCAAGATCCACCGGGAAGTGCGTGCCCAGCAACGCGGGCAGTTCCTCGGCAATGTAGTCCCACATGCGGTAATGCTGCGCAAACGGTGCCTGCGTGGCGTTGACATAGAACCCCGCGCCAAGCCCGAAATCATAGGCCGCAGCGGCATCATCGGCCACGCCTTCACCGCGCGGCGAGGTATCGGGCGCGACGAACACGATGCCCAGTTCCGCGCAGGCCCGGCGATATTCGCCCTTGTCGGTCACGTTGGCATGGGTGCAGGTCAGCCCCGAAAGGTAGACCAGCACCGGCAGCTTCGCGCCCGCCGTTTCCGCACTCGGGGGCAGGAAGACCGAAAAGGTCATTCCCGTCCCCGTCGCGGTGGACTCGTGCTTGTAGACGCCAAGCGTTCCGCCGTGCGCCTTGCTCGTGGAGACCGTTTCCAGCGTCATCAGGCGATGATGTCCAATGCGCACAGCTTGTTGCCGGCCGGATCACGCAGATAGGCGAGGTAATAGGGCGATCCTTCGCGCGGTCCCGGCGGATCTTCGCAGGCCGCGCCGCCCGCTGCCACGCCTGCTGCGTGCCAGGCGTTGGCCTGTTCCGGGCTCATGCGGAAACCGACGGTGCCGCCGTTTGCGCCACAGGCAGGTTCGCCATTGATCGGCTTGGTCACGATGAACAGCCCGCCATTGTGCTGATAGATCAACCGCCCCTTGGGATCGGTGATCGCTTCGGGCCCGCCAAAGGCCTTGAACGTGGCGTCGTAGAACGTCTTGGCAGCGTCGATATCGTCGGCGCCCACCATCACATGGCTGAACATTCGCACTCTCCCTTTTGCAACCTGCCCGCATGGCAATGCGCAAGCCAAGAGAGCTAAGCCAAAGCCCGGTGCGGTCAAGCGTCCAGGCGGGAATTCTTTGTTGCCACATGTCCCCAGCCAAAGGCTCAACCCGCCGGATCGAGCACGCCCAGCATCGCCACCACGGCAATCACCCCCAGCCCCGCCGCAAGCTCCAGCAGCAGGGATCGTCGCAGCCGGGCCTCAGCCCCCGCCTCACCCCGTTCCAGCGCGGGCACGATGCGCCAGCGATTGCTGGCCGCCAGCGCCAACATCAGCGCGAGCAGCGCGATCTTGATCGCCAGCAGGCCGAACCAGCGGCTTGTCAGGACTGGCGGAAAACCGGCGATTGCCAGCGTGTTGGCCACGCCGGTCAGCACCAGCATGGCCACCACCACGCTGCCCGTGCGGGAAAAGCGCGCCAACGCCTGCGGATCCGATTTGCGCCGCGCCGCATCGGCCACAAACACCGCCAGCGCGCCGATCCACAGGGCTGCGGCCAGAAGATGCACCCCATCGGCCCAGCGAAGCAGCGCCCCTTCGCTGGCTCCGGCATGGCCGGTCAGCGCCATCGAACACAGTGCCACCGCGCCTGCCAGCGCCATGACCGGCAGGCGCAAGGCCTTTAACGGCACGATCGCCGCCACGATCACGCTGGCCAGCGCCGTCAGCCGCCACTCCATCACCGCGCCCAGCGGCGTTGCCGCCAGCACCGCCTCGGCGGTCGGCTGATCGAGCGCGGCCAGCGTCAAGCCCGCCATCGCGGCCACGCTTTCCAGCGCCCACCAGATCGACGCGGCCCCTGCCAGCAACGCCAGCAAGGCCATCGCTGTCCGCTTGTGCCCGGATAGCTGCCGCCCTGCGGTCAAGGCCTGCAGCGGCACCCCTGCAACCAGCAGCAGCGCGATGTAGGCCACTGCCCGTGCTGCGATAAGGGGCCCTGTTTCCAACGGCTTAGCGTGCCGTAAAGTTGTATTGCCCTTCGATGCGGTGCTGGTCCGCAGCCACCGCATGCCACTTCAGGTTATAGGTTCCTGCGGGCAGCGCGCGTGGCAGGGTGACGGTCAGGACCTTGCCCTTGGCCTCGCTCTTGAAGCCCTTGATCGGCATGGGCGCGTGGTTGGCCATGCCGGGCATGCCGGTCATCACCAGTTCGATGCCCGAAAGCGGGCCGACGAGGTCTTCGGAAAAGGTCAGCGTCAACTTGGTCGGCTTGGCCACTGCGGTATCGGCCGCAGGGGTCGACGACAGCAGCTTGGGATGGGCCAGCGCCGCGCCGGGCAGCGCGAGCAGGGCAAGGGCCGGGGCGGCAAGAAGGGCGAGACGACGCATGAGAAGTCCTTTCAATTCCGGGATGCTGCCGGGTTTACGCACGGCTTTGCGCAACCCCTCATCCCGCTGCAAATTTTTGTGTTGAGGGATTTGCCGATCCGGCGCGTAATAGGCAAGAACAGCGCAACTCCCGAGGACCCCGCCTGCGATGGCAGACATCGACGACCTTCTTGGCGCTCTTGCCGCCAAAGCCCCGCCACCGGCGCTCGCATCGCTGGAAAGCGATGTATTTCTAGGCCTTGCGCGGCACCGCGAACGGGCCACGGCGCGGCGCGGCATGGTGCTGGCCGTGGCCGCCGCCGCCGTGGTCGGCATTGTCGGCGCAGTAGCGCCCGCAGCGCCGGCGCAGGCAGAACCTCTGTTCGGCGTGCCGCAGGACGCGCCATCGAAGCTCCTGGCCGACTGATGGCTTCGGGTCTGCGCTATGTCCTGGTCGCGGTGCTGTCTGCCGCCGTGGCGCTTGCCGCCAGCCATTTTGCGCGGGGGGTGATGCCTGCCCACCATGGCAGCGAATTGCACCACCTGATGCATGAGCGGCTGGACCTGACCGCACGGCAGCAGGCGCGGATCGACCAGTTGGAGCGGGACTTTTCCAACCGCCGCAAGACGCTCGACGCGGCGCTGCGGCAATCCAACATCGCGTTGGCCCGGGCGATCGAGACCGAACAGCAGATCGGCCCGAAAGTGGGCGCGGCGGTCGATGCATCGCACATGGCGATGGGCGAATTGCAGAAGGCGACCCTGGCCCACGTGTTTGCCATGAGGGCAGTGCTAAACCCTTCGCAGCAGGTGATTTTTGATCGGGAGATCGTCCGCGCGCTGACATCTCCGAACAACACCTAGATGCACCTAGATGCACCTGGCAGCACCTAGACGCCCATGAACGATCCCCACGCGCCTGCAGATGACCGCACACTGGTCATGCGCGCGCTTGGCGGACACCAGCCATCGTACAGCGAACTGATGGCGCGCCACCGCGAGGCCGTCTACCGCGTCGCCCGCCATCATGTCGGCGAGGAGAGCGAGGCGCTCGACATTGCGCAGGAGACGTTCATCTCAGCCTTCGCTTCGCTGAACAGGTTCGATCCCGACCGCCCGTTTCGCGCGTGGCTGCTGCGCATCGCGCTGAACAAGTGTCGCGATTGGGCGCGGCGGCGGGCGGTGCGTCGCCTGTTCCGCATGGCCCGCCCGCTGGACGATGCACTGCACATTGCCGATGACGGGCAAGATCCTGAATCAGCGGCGATTTCCACACGCGAAGTGGCGCGCATTTCCGCTGCCGTGGCCGCCCTTCCGGCCAATCTCAAGGACGCGCTGATCCTGTGCCGGCTGGAAGGGATGAGCATGGCCGATGCCGCGCAAGTCCTGGGCCTGACGGAAAAGGCCGTCGAAACACGGATTTATCGCGCGCGGCAGAAATTGTCCGAAATTCTTGAGGGATAACGCCCGCGATTGCGTATCTGCTTGCGATGGACAACGCTCTTCTTCTCAACCGCCGCCGCCTGCTTGTGGGAGCAGGCACTCTTGCCGCAGCGCCGCTGTTCCCCGCGTGGGCGCAATCCGGCCATGGTGGCCATTCCGCCGCCGCCGGACCGCTGGCCGGGCGCAATTCGGGCGGGACTTTATCGGGCGAAACCATTGCCCTGACCATCGGCGCGGCCAAGTTTGCGGTGGGTGACAGGTCTGCTGCGGCGGTGGCCGTCAATGGCACGATCCCCGCCCCGCTGATCCGCCTGCGCGAAGGGCAGCGGGTGCGCATCGCGGTGACCAACACCTTGAAGGAACAGACGTCCATCCACTGGCACGGGCTGCTGGTGCCGTTCCAGATGGACGGCGTGCCCGGCGTATCGTTTCCCGGTATCGATCCGGGCGAAACCTTCACCTACGAATTCCCGATCCTGCATCCGGGCACGTTCTGGTATCATTCGCATTCGGGTATGCAGGAAGCGGTCGGGCTTTATGGCCCGATCGTGATCGATCCGGCGCAGAGCGATCCAGCCGTGCCGTTTGACCGCGAATATGTGCTGGTGCTGGCCGACTGGAGCCCGACCGATCCGCACAAGCAGCTGAAACGGCTGAAAACGATGGGTGGCTACTACAACTGGCAGCGCCAGACCGTGGGCGGCTTGATGAAGGGCAAGGACCAGTCGCTGAAGGATCGTCTGGAATGGGCCAGGATGCGCATGGATGCGACCGACATTTCCGACGTGACCGGCGCGACCTATTCCTATGTCATCAACGGACATGACAGCATGGCCAACTGGACCGGGCTGTTCCGTGCCGGGGAGCGGGTGAAGCTGCGGATCATCAATGCCTCGTCGATGACCAACTTCAACCTTCGCATCCCCGGCCTGGCGATGACGGTGGTGGCCGCCGATGGCTGTGACGTGCAGCCGGTGGAAACCGACGAATTCCAGATCGGCATTGCCGAAACCTACGACGTTATCGTGCAACCGACGGAAAACGCGGCATATGGCGTCATTGCCGAGGCGATTGACCGGTCGGGCATGGTGCGCGCCACGCTGGCTCCGCAAATCGGCATGGCCGGGGCAATTCCCGCCCGCCGCGCCCGGCCGGTGCTGACCATGCGCGACATGGGCATGGACATGAGCGGGATGGACATGGGCACCGGGGGCGAGATCGACCTGACCAAGCCGGCGAACGAGAGCATGGACGGCCATTCCATGAAGATGCGCGATCTTTCGCTGGCGCCGGGCGTGAAGCCGGGACCGGGCGTGGCAACGATTTCGCCGACGCCCGCCGATCGCCTCGCCGACAAGCCGACCGGGCTTGAGGACGTGGAGCATCGCGTGCTGACCTATGCCGACCTGCGATCACGCACGCCCAACCCCGATACCCGCACGCCGACCCGCCAGATCGACGTGAACCTGACCGCCAACATGGAGCGCTACATGTGGTCCATCGACGGGCAGACGATTGCCGGCGGGGCCGACCCGATCCCGTTCCGCAAGGGTGAGCGGGTGCGGGTGAACCTGATCAACCACACGATGATGCCGCATCCCATTCATCTGCATGGGCATTTCTTCGAACTGGTAACGGGTGAGCCGGGCAACCGGGCGCGCAAGCACACGGTGAACGTGCTGCCGGGCGGCAAGGCAAGCTTTGACCTGACCGCCGATGCCGAAGGGGACTGGGCGTTTCACTGCCACATGCTGCTGCACATGAACGCGGGCATGATGCGCGTGGTAACCGTGCGCGCAGAAGGAGCCGCAGCGTGAAGGCTCTGCTGCTTGCCGGTGCCGCCTTGCTGGTTACCGCGCCCGCCATGGCGCAACAGGCCGATCCCCACGCCGGGCACGACATGACCGGCATGGACCATTCGGCGCATGAGATGCCGCAATCGCCCGCAGCCGATCCCCACGCCGGACACGATATGGGGGCGATGCAGGCAGAGGCCCGGCCGGACACCCAGCCAGACGCCCATCCAGACTCACAGCCAGACGCCGCACCGGCGATGGACCATTCCGCGCACATGGGCCATGCGATGCCGACCGTGGCCGACGGCGACGTGGGCAATGCGCCGCCGCCCCCGGTGCCGACAGACCATCCCGCCGATGCCTTCTGGGACAGGCAGCGCATGGCCGCAGCCCGCGCCGCGCTGGACAAGGAAGGGGCGTTCTTCGGCAATGCCCTGATCGCCGACCGGCTGGAATACCGCCCGCGCAATGGTCAGGACGGATATGCCTGGCAGGTCATGGGCTGGGTCGGCGGCGACATCGACCGGCTCTCGTTCGAAACCGAGGGCGAGGCCGCTTTTGGCGAGCCGCTGGAAACTGCCGAAGTGCGCGCAGGCTGGCGGCATGCCATTGATCCGTGGTGGAATTTTGAACTGGGCGTGCGGCAGGACTTTGGCGCAGGGCCAGATCACACTTATGGCGTGATCGGGTTCGAAGGGCTGGCACCCTATTGGTTCGAAGTGGGCGCGCACGCCTTCGTGTCGAACAAGGGCGATGTGCATTTCCGGCTTGAGGCCGAGCACGACATGCGCCTGACCCAGCGCCTGATCCTGCAGCCATCGGTGGAAATCGACGCATCGGCACAGGACGTGCCCGAACTGGGCATTGGCGCGGGGCTGGAGAAGATCGAACTCGGCACGCGGCTACGCTATGAATTCGCCCGCGAATTTGCGCCCTATGTCGGCGTGCACTGGGAACGCAAGCTGGGCGAGACGGCGCGGCTGACACGGGCCGGCGGCGAATCCGCTTCGCAGGTCAGCGCCGTGGTGGGCCTGCGGATGTGGTTCTGAGGAGCTAACCACCGTCATTATCTCGTCGGCCCGGATCATGTCCGGGGCGGCGGTGACGTCAGGCCGATCTTGCCGTTTCTGGCGCCTTCAGCACCCGTGGCAGGGTAGCGCCCAGCACGGCGAGCATTTCCGGGCCATAGGCGCTGCCGTTGGTTTCAAATTCGGCCTGGGTGATGCGCTCTGCGCCCTGCGCGCCGAACAGCACCACTTCATCATCGAGGCGGATGCTGTCCTGCATCCCGGTCACGTCGACCATCAGCGTGTTCATCGTGACGCGGCCGACCACGGGGAAGCGCTGCCCGCGGATCAGGACTTGCGTGCGATTGCGCGTTTCGGTGGCGAATTCCGGGCGGTTGGCGTGGCTGAAGCTGCGGCGCAGGCCGTCTGAATAGCCGATGGGTATGTTGGCCAGCCAGCTTTCGCGCTCCAGTCGGTAGGTGCGGTCATAGTTGACGGTTTGCCCGGCGGGGTAGTGGTTGACCGCCGCAACGCGCGATTTGATCGCCATCGTCTGGATGAAGCGGTCGGTCCTGACCGAACCGGGATCGCCATAGATCGCGCCGCCAACCCGCACCATGTCGAGCCGGGTTGGGGGCAGGGTCAGTGCGGCGAAGGTGTTGGCGGTATGGCGCAGCAGTCCGCTGGTGGCCAGCCCCTCGCCCGCCAGCCACGCGAGGTCTTCCTGATAGCGGCGCAACTGGCCGAGAATGTCTTCGGCCTCCTCGCTCGGGTAATGCGTCATCGCGCCGCGGAACGACAGGCCCCTGCGCGCCAGCAGGGCACGGGCATCGGCCTTGCCGTAAGGGGTGGAAAGTTCGATGCCGTTGCGCGACATGCCGCCGGCGTTGAGCGCGAGATGGACCGGCAGGGGCGCGCGCCGTTCGCGTTTGCGCCACAGCCCTTCGAGCGTGGCGGCCGCTTCCGGATTGCCCAGCGCTTCTTCCACCCGCAGCGCGAAGGCGTCTTCCATTTCCTCGGGCGTGGCGGTGCGGATGCGGATCAGGCGGCCGCGATAGCCCAGCGCGCGGGCGACGCGGGCTTCGTCGTTGGCGGTGATGGCGACATCGGTGATCTTCTTGCGCAGGATTGCCGGGATCAGCAGCGCAATGCCATTGCCATAGGCATCGGCCTTCATCACCGCGCAGAGCCGCGCCGGGCCGACCCACGCGCGCACCGCATCGATATTGGCTTCAAAGGCGCCCGCGTCGACCTCGATCCAGCCGTTGCGGCGCTGTGCCTTGGCCAGCGTCAGGCCGTAGTTGCTGGCCGATAGCACCGGAGCGGCCATGGCCCGCGCCGAGGCGACGGCGGCGAGGCCCGCACCGGCGGCAAGGACGCTGCGCCTTTGCAGCAAGCGGGGCTGCATCACTTCACCCCGCGCCGCAGGAACTGGCCGGCATAGGCGCCGGTGGGACGCCCCTGGTCGGCCACGACCTGGCCGTTGACCATGACCATCATCATGCCGACGGCCAGCACGCCGGGGTCCTCCACGGTCGCGCGGTCGGCCACCTTTTCTGGATCGAACACCACCAGATCGGCCTTGTAGCCGGGGCGGATCAGGCCGCGGCCGGTGATGCCGAGTTGCTGCGCGGTTTGTGCGGTCATCTTGTGGATGGCCTGGGCAAGCGTGAGGCGGTGCTGTTCGCGCACGTAGAGCCGCAGAACCTTGGCAAAGGCCCCGGCGCCGCGCGGATGGCGCGATCCGACCATGCCATCTGAGCAGATCACACTATGGTCCCAGGCGATGAAATCGGCCACGTCGCGCGGGTCCATCGCCGTGCCGATCACGGCTTCGGCCCGGCCGCCATCGGGATGGGCCGCCTTCCACGCTTCGGATGCCTGGATCAGCGAAAGATAGGTGGCCGCGGGCTCCTGCTTTCGCTCTGTCGCGATCTGGGCGATGGTCTTGCCGACCAGCGCGGGATCAGGCGCGTAGAAGCCAAGCAGCATGCCTTCGGGCGTGGTCAGGTGGGTCAAGGCAAAGCGCGCGGTCGCGATGTCGGTATAATCGCGCTTGGGGAACAGCACGGTCAACGTCGATTGCCAGTATTCGTAAGGGTAGACATCGGCGGTGACCTTGATCCCGCGCGCGCGGGCCGCATCGAGCTTGGCCAGCGTGGCGCGGGCCGTGCCCCAGCGATCGACCACGCCGAGCTTGAGGTGCGAGACCTGCACCGGGATGCCGGTCTTTTCGCCAAGGTCGAGCAGTTCATCGAGCGCGGCATCGAAGGTCACGTCCTCGTTGCGCATGTGGCTGATGTAGCGGCCCCCGCCCCTGGCTGCGGTGCGCGTGAGGGCGAGCAGTTCGTCGTGCGCGGAATAGATGCCGGGGTCGTATTCGAGGCCGGTGGACAGGCCGAGCGAGCCAGCCTTCAGATCGGCAGCAAGGAGGGCCTGCATCGCGGTGACTTCAGCCGGGGTCGCCGTGCGCTTGTAGTCAGCGCCCATCGCCTTTTCGCGCAGGAAGCCGTGGCCGGTGTAGGTGGCAAGGTTGATCGATGCCGGGCGCGCGGTGAAGCGCCGGGCAACCTCGGCGGTGGGCGCATCGCTATCGCCGTCCTGCCCGATGACGATGGTGGTGACGCCCTGGGCCAGCAGCAGCGGCATCGATCGGTCGGCATAATCACCACGATCGTGATGGCTGTGCGCATCGATGAAGCCGGGGGCAAGGACCAGTCCATCGGCGGGGATCACCGTTTCACCCTTGCGCGGGCGCAAGGTTCCGACCGCGACGATACGGTCCTTGTCGATGCGCACGGCGGCCTTGCGCCCCGGTGCGCCTGAACCATCGTGGACCGTGGCCCCGACGATGAGCGTGGAGGCGAGCGCGGGGCTGCTGGCAAACAGGGCGGCGGCACAGGCGATGAGCAGGCGATGGGTGGACAAGGCACGATCCTCCTGCCGCCGATTGAATGCCTTGCACGGCATCAATGCAAGCGTCACACTTGCGGCAGGGCGATCCAAACCTTTGAATTGGATCGCAAAATTTTTGTTGCTGAAGACCGGCTCAGTGCAGCCAATCCTGCAGGCGATACCATGCGCCGACCATGGGGAGGAACCACGGCTTGCCCAGATGACCGGGAATCGCTGGCCACGACAAGTCGGCAAAGGGATTGGCCGCGGGATCGCCGCCCATCACGCGCGCCATCCGTTCGCCCATCGCGGTGGCCATCTGCACGCCGTGGCCGCTGTAGCCCATCGCATAGAACAGGCCATCGTGTTCGCCCGCGCGGGGGAGCCGATCGGCGGTAAGGTCGATGGCGCCGCCCCAGCAGGCGGCAATGCCGATCTGGGCGAGTTGGGGAAACATCTCGCGCATCCGGGCTTCGAGCACGCGGCCCGACTTGGCATCGGAGGCCGGGTTGGACAGCGCAAAGCGCGCGCGTCCGCCGAAAATCAGGCGGTTGTCGGCCGTCAGCCGGAAGTAGTTGCCGACGATCCGGCTGGTGACATAGTTGCGCCGCGTCGGAAACAGATGCTGCGACAGGTTGTTCGACAAGGGTTCGGTGGCGATCACGAAGCTGCCGACCGTGACGATGCGGCGGCGGAACCAGCCGAAGGGCGGATAGGGGCTGTTGCCGCCGGTGGCGACAAGGACCTGCCGTGCCCGGACCATGCCGCGTGGGGTGGTGAGCTTCCAGCCCTGGGCCGGCGTGCGCTCCATCGCTTCGACCGGGGCGTTTTCCCAGATCCTGGCACCGGCGCGGACGGCCGCTTCGCCGAGGCCCAACGCCAGCTTGCCCGGGTGCAACTGGGCGCTGGTGGTCTGCACCAGCGCGCCGTGAAACCCTTGCGCGTTGATTTCCGATGACAGTTCGCCGGGGCCGACCAGCAGGACGTTGGGATCGACCTCTTTCGTCAGCAGGGCGTACGCGGCTTCGAGATTGGGGAAGTGTTCGGGCTTGGCCGCCAGCTTGGCGCGGCCGCAGCGGGCGAAATCGCAATCGATCCCTTCGCGCGCGGCGATGCGGCCGACGGTTTCCACCGCATCGACATGGGCGAGATACCATTTGCGCGCCAGATCAAGGCCATGGGCCGAGGCAAGCGCGCCGAAATCATGCGCGGTGCCGGCATTGCACTGGCCACCGTTGCGCCCGGACGCGGCGCTGGCGATGCGCCCCGCTTCGAGCAGCATCACGCTAGCCCCGCCGCGCGCCAGTTCCAGCGCGGCGGACAGGCCGGTGAACCCGCCGCCGATCACGGCAACATCGCACTCGCCCTCGACGCGGCCCCGCTCTCCCCCGGCGAAGGGGGGCGTGCTGAGTTGCCAGTAGGACGGGGATTGCGGTTTCATCGTCATAGGTACTTCAGCCACCAGATGTCCTTGCGCCGCTGCTTGAAGCCGGCAAACCAGCGCGTGGGCAGGTAAAGCGGGACGATCAGCGCAAAGACCCAGATCCACACGGTGGACAGGTTGTCCACGCCGAAGACGGTGCCCTTGACCGGGCCGTAGAGCATCAGCGCGACATGGTAGATCGCCTTGAGCGTGTATAGGTGGAGGATGTAGAAGAACATCGGCGCCCCGCCGAGATAGGCCAGGTGCGGCAGTGCCGGGCTATCCTGATACTTCTCGAACAGGGCCAGCAGCAGCACGCCGGTGCCGACCGTGGGCAGGAGGAACAGCAGCGAAGGGGGGTACTTGGTGAGCGCAAGGAAGCTCATCACCGTGCGCAGCGGCGTTTGCGCAATGAACCACGGCTTGTCGCCATAGACGTTGGCATAGCGGATCAGCACGAAGGCGGCGATCATGCCGAAGCCGAGCAGGATCAGCCGCCTCAGGCGCTGCGCCGGATCGCTGCCCTTGGCAAACCACGGCCCGCAGGCATAGCCCAGCAGGATCACGCCGATCCACGGCAGAACCGGATAGGTCGTCTTGGCGGTAAGGCCCAGCCCCAGATCGATCACCGAGCGCTGGTGCAGCACCGCCCAGATGGCATAGCCGCTGTCCTGCGCCGTCAGCACGATCGGATCGAGCAGGTTGTGCAGGCAGACGATGGCAAGGCCGAGGCCGACCTGCGCCTTGCGCGGCAGATGGAGCAGCGCGGCCAGCGCCACCATCGAAATGCCGATGGCCCAGATCACCTGCAACCAGAACCGCGCGGGCGGAAATTCGAACGTCTGCGTCGGCCACGACAGGCCGATCACGGTCAGTTCGAGGAAGATCAGGAACATGCCGCGCTTGAGCAGGAATTCGCTGACCTCTCCCTTGCTGCGCGACTGGCCATAGAGCCAGGCCGAAAGCCCGGTCAGCGCAACGAATGTGGGCGCGCAGAAGGTGGACAGGAGCCGCGTGAAGAACAGCCCCGGATCGGTGGTGGTGGCATCGACCGGATCGCTGACCTGCATGTACAGGAAGAAGGTTTCGCGCACGTGATCGACGAGCATGAACAGCATCACCAAGCCGCGCAAGGCATCGATGGCCAGCAGGCGCGTGCGCGCAGCGACCGGATTGGCGAGTGCGGCGGCAGGCGCGTGGCCGGGCGCTGTGGCTGCAAAAGTGGTCATGTCCGTTCCCCGTTCGCCTGCGTGTTTGCGACCTGTGCGGCATGCGCAGCTTATGCGCGCCACACGGTTTATCGTATCGAATATCTTGTCTGTCCGGCATGATCGTGTCGCAAAGCCGGGCCGCACTGGCACATCTGCAAACGCAGACGTATCCGGCTTGCCGGACAGGCAAAAGCCATGGCAAGGCATTGTGCCAGTCAGAGCAAGGACCCGCATGATCCCCGTCCATACCGGCGTGATCGCCCAGACGATCCAGTTGGCGCTGGCCCCGGTGTTCGTCCTTGTGGCCATCGGCAACATCATGAACATCCTGACCACGCGGCTCGGCCGCATCGTGGACCGGTCGCGCACGCTGCAGGGCCAGCATGGCGAGACGACCGGGCGCGAGCACGACCTGGTGGTGATCGAACTGCGCTATGTCGACCGGCGCATCCACCTGATCGGACGGGCGCTGCTGCTGCTGGTGGTATCAGGGCTGGCCATCGGCGTGACCGTGGGGTCGCTGTTCATCGGCGAGCTGACCGATCTGAAAACCGGAAACCTGACCGGCATCACCTTTTCGCTGGCGATTGCCATGCTGATGGCGGCGCTGATCTATCTGCTGCTGGAAACACGCATCGCCGCCAATTCGCTGCGCCTGCCGCAGGAACTGCTGGAGCTTGAACGGAAGATCTGAGGGGCGGCTTGGCGGCATTGGCCGCCGGTACATGAACCAGACCCGCTCGTCCTGAGCCTGTCGAAGGACGCTGGCGCCAACCGTGGGGTGGGCACCCTTCGACAGGCTCAGGGCGAGCGGTTTATGGGGCCATAGATCAATTCAGCAATTTCCCGCTCTTCTCGCGGATCATGCCTTCGATCATGCGCTTGGCAAAGCCGAGGCTGGCGGGGATGTCGACTTCGACGATCAGCTCCTTTTCCGCCAGTTCCACCCCGCAATCAAGCGTGTAGCCCATGGCGCTGACGGTCATCACCAGATGATCGTCATCGGCAAAGGTCGTGGTGACTTCGGCCATGCCATCGGCCTTGGCGGCGGCCTGCGCGGCCTTTTCGCGCAGGCGCCGGCGCGCCTCTTCGCGGTCGAGCGAGTGGGGAATGGCAAGGCGCATCAGCTGGCTTTCGGTCCTTCGAGTTGCGGCGCCGCCTCTAGCTCGCCTTCGATTCCGGCGCCATAGCGATAGTCCAGAAAGCGCCCCCGCACGGCCAGCGCATCGATATCGCCCGAGGCGAGCTGGCGGGTGATCGTATCGATTTCGGTGCTGATCTTGCCCAGGCCATCGACTAGCTGCTGATCGGCATTGCGCCCGCCGCGCTCCTCGCGCCGCAAGTGCGCGGGGATCTTGCGGTAGCTTTCGACCATGCCGGGCAAGTGTTCGCCCACCAGCTTGCGCACTTCGGCCACGGCAGGTTCGGACGCGTCGAGGCCTTCGAGCTGCACGCCCAGCCCATCGAGCTGCACGCCGATCTGATCGACCAGCTGCACCGCAGGCGCGGGCAGCGCATGGCGTTGCGCTTCAAGCCACAGTTCGGTGCGGCCAACCATCGTGCGCACATCGCCGGTGTTTATCGACGCCAGATCGGGCACTTTCATCTTCGGATAGGAGGCGAAGAACCACAGCGCCGCAACGATGGCGAGGCCCAGCAGCATCACGCCGGTGAAGCCGACGCCATCGAGCACCAGCCCGGCGGCCATTGCGCCAACCAGGATCACGCCGACCGCCATCGCCATGCGTGCGGCCTTCTTGCCGATGTGGCGACGCTTCATTTCGGCCGAGCGCTGCCCGATGCTGCGCCGCCCGCCAGCGCGGTTGTTGGCCAGCGATTGGCGCGCCTGCGTCATGATCCGGTCGCTGTCATGTGCCGGGGAATTGGCCATCAGCAGATCAGCCCTCCAGCGTCAGCAAGGGCGAGGTTTCCGGCCCGGCGACCCGCGCCTGCGCTGCGCCTTCGGCCCGGGCGATGTAGCCCTTGGACTTCTCGACCTCGCCCGACAGGGTGTTGACCGTCTGCTTCATCGAATCGAGCGCCTTCAGCTTGAACGTGTCGATCGTGTCCATCGTGTCGTAGATGTTCTGGAAGGCGCGCTGCAGCGTTTCCAGCGGGATCGTGCTGGATGCCGCCATTTCGTGGATCTTGCCGGTCTGTTCGCGCAGCAGCTTGCCGGTGGAATCGATCATGTTGGCAGTGGTGGTGTTGAGCGCAGTGATCTGTTGCAGCACCAGCCGCTGGTTGGTCATCGCTTGGGCAACGGTAACGGCGGTGCGCAAGGCGGCGACGGTGGTAGTGCTGGCGCGGTCCACGCCCTTGACCAGTTCGACGTTGTTCTTCTTGACCAGATCGAGCGCGAGATAGCCCTGCACCGTGACGGCCATCTGCGTGAGCAGGTCCTGCGTGCGCTGGCGGGTGTAGAACAGCGCGGATTCGCGTATGGCCTTGGCCTTGGCCGGATCGGTGTGATCGAGATCGGCGGCGGCTTCCTCAAGCTTGGCGTCGAGCGTCCTGGAGATGTGGATCATCTGCTCCAGATTGCCCATCGCCTCCCACAGCTTGCTGCGTTCCACGTCGATGGCGGCATTGTCCATCAGCAGCTCGTCCTTGCCCGAAGCGAGCCGTTCAAGAATGGCCTTGATGTGGCCCTGGGCCGAGACATAGCCGTCGAAGTACTTCTTCACGCTGTTGCCGAAGGGGATGATGCCAAGAATCTTGCGCCCGGTGGACAGCTTGCCCTGCTTGCCCGGATCAAGCTCTTCCACCGTGCGGCGCAGCGCGGCAAGATCTGATCCCACGCCGCTGTCCTTGTCCATCGCGCGGACCGGCCGGTCGAGGAAGCGGTTGGCCATGCCGGCGGCCTGCGCGATTTCCTTGCGGCCCATGTTGGTCAACTGATCGACCTTCTTGCCAAATTCCGGGCTTTGCGCATCGACCGCGATCAGATCGGCCACGAAGGCATCGACCTTGGCTTCCAGCTTGCTGCGGTTCTCTTCGGAAACCGGCACCAACCCGGCGGCCTGCGCGGGCGCGACGATCGGCACCGGATCGGGCGGCGTCAGCGTGATGGGGCTGAAGGTCGCGGTTTCGGTGGAAGTAGAGGCCATGTCAGTCCAGCTTTCGGTTTGGGCAGGCGATTGGGGCAGGGTTGAACATGGTATGTCCTTCGCCCTCGTGCAAGCTGCCTTATACCTGCAACACAGCGCCGCGCCTTGGGCCATATCGACGGACTGCGCCTCAGGCTCCATGAACGGCTTCATGGAAAACCTGTTGAGATGCGCCGTGTTCGGCGCCAGCGGCGGCATCGGCGCTGCCATTGCCCGCCAGC
>JAPLPG010000289.1 GCA_026400375.1 Novosphingobium sp.
TCATGCTGATTGCCGCCCCGCGCTACGTGGGCATGGCGGTCAGCGCCAAGCCGCTCGTCGCCACCTTGTTCGGCCCCACCTGGAACGAACTGCCCCCGTTGATCGAGTTCATGGCGCTGGCCATGCCCTTCATGACCTTGCAGATTCTCTTCGCCCCGGCCCTGAATGCCATCGGCAAGCCCGGCGTGCCGGTGCGCACCGCGATTGCCGGCGCCGCGATCTTCGCGGCTGCGTTCGTCGGGGCTGCGCAGTTCGGCATTCTGGCGGTCGCCGCCGTCTGGTGCGGCGCGGCGCCGCTCCTGCTGCTGGCCACGATCATGCTGTCACGCCCCGCGCTCGGCATCGGTCTTCGCGACATGTGGGGGACGCTGGCCCTGCCGGCGAGCAGCAGCGCGGTCATGGGTGCCATCGTGTGGACCGCCGACCGGTGGGTGGTCGCCTCGCGGCTCGATCACCTGCCGCTGCTGCATCTGGCCCTGCTCGTGGCCGTGGGCATCGCCGCCTATGGCGCGGCCATCCACACCACCGACCGCAAGGCGCTCGGCCAGATCTGGGCGCTGATTCGCCGCAAGCCCGCTTGAGCAGCTAGAGCACGGCGGCCCTCATGCGGGCCAATGCCTGCCGGTCGAACCATGACCACAGGCCTCCGCGCGGGGCGAAGCCGGGCAAGTGCCGCGAATAGAGGCTGGCGAGGCGCTCGGGCAATCCTTGCGGGCCATGATCGCGCAGGATGTCGGTGATGATGCGATCCTGAAAATGGCGCACCGCATAATTGATCATCCGGCCGTGCTGCATACGCCAGCTTTGCAGGGCGAGCGGGCTGAAAGGTTCGCAGCGAAAGCCCGCCGCCATGACCGGCTGCACGCCGTCCTCGCGCCACGATGACAGCGGGCCAAGATCGGTCTTGGCCAGCGCGCCCACCAGCCCGTCGTCCCCCACCAGATCAAGCGGCAGGCGAATGCCGCGGCGGCGGAAGGCGTCCACGAAACTGCCGCGCAGGGCGTAGAGATCGCCGAACACCCCGTGCGACCGCGCCATGAGTTGCTGGTAATGCCTCGCCCGGCGGCCGTTGAGTGGCGGGGCTGAGGCAAGGTTCGCCTCGGGATGCGCCGCCAGGGCAGCAAGCAGCGCCGGGATCGCGCCCGGGGCGACTTCGGCATCGCCATCCACCAGCACCACGGCGCGCAGGCCCGGTGGCAGGGTATCGAGCACGATACGGTTCCAGCTGCGCGCCTTGCCCGGCTCGGGCCAGTCATGCAGGGTCAGGTTTTCATGGCGTGCGGCAATGCCGGCAACGATGGCCGCAGTGCCATCGCGCGATCCGTTGACGACGACGTGGACGGCAAAGCCGGGATCGGACAGCGGCAGCGTGGCCAGGCAGCGGGCAATGCGCCGCTCCTCGTTATGGGCAAGGACGACAACCGCGACCGGCGCAGCTTCCTCGCCGCCTGCCATCAGGCTTGCGCCATTGCCCAGATCGTCACCGGGAACCGCTCGTCATTGGCAAGGCGCTTCTGCCAGCCTGCGCGTGCCCAGCGGAACAGGTTGCCGCGCACGGCCGCAGCATTGCCCCAACCGCCGGTTTCGATCTTTGCTGGATCAAAGCCGCATTCTTCAAGGAAATGCACCATGCCCAGCTGCGTCCAGCGCGAACAGTCGGTGGGAATCGGGTGATAGCGGATCAGGAATGGCGTGATGTTGATGAACACCCCGCCGGGCTTCAGCATCGCCCGCACGTTTTTCGCCGCACGATAGGGGTAGAGCAGATGCTCCCACACGTTGTCGGCGATGATCACGTCGAACTTGCGGTCCAGCACATCGTTGCAGATGTCGTGCTCTGGCCAGTTCATCTCGGTATAGCTGCCCCATTGGCGCTGGCGCCACTTCCAGCCTGCCGAAATCTCCAGCGCATCGAGGGCCCGCGTGCCGCGCCGGTCCAGCCAGGCGTCGATCTCGCGATAGGCAACCACGCGGGTGATATGCGTCTTGTCATATCCCACGACGCGCGCTGCCGCCTCTGCGATGCCGACGGCGCGGGTGCGCCAGTTTGCTGATGCCGAATCTGTGCTCATCCTGCCCGCATAGCGGCAGGGGGTTGCCACGGCGTTAAGCACCCGATCGAACAGGCTGGCAGCTTTGGCGAAACAGGCGTAATCTCTGCAGCCGGGAGAACGGTGATGCGCTGGGTTCTGGCATGGTGGGCAGCGGCGGCGATAGGGGCGCATTCCCCCACGCTTGCCGCCAGTGATCCGCCAGCGCAGACAACAGGGCAGACGCCAGCACAGGCGCCGCTCGCAATGCCCACGCTCGTGCCGCCGGAAAACGCCGAACTCGTCAAGATCACCGGCGACAGGCACGACCGGATGACCGTGCCCGTACAGATCGGGTCGCACGGCCCCTTTCGCTTCCTGATCGACACCGGTTCCGAACGCACCGTGCTGTCGCGGCAGGTCGCCACGAACATCGGCCTGCCGGTCACCGGCAACGGCGTGGTCGTGGGCGTTGCCGGATCGCAAGCCGTCGAACTGGTCGATGTCGACGAACTCAGCCTGGGCAAGCGCACATATTACACCCTCACCGCGCCCTTGCTGGAACAGCAGCACATCGGCGCAGACGGCATCGTCGGGCTCGACAGCCTGCAGGAACAGCGTGTCCTGATCGATTTTCCCAAGGACACCATCGCCATCGGCGATGCGGCATCGCTGGGCGGATCGAAGGGGTTCGAGATCGTCGTGAATGCGCGGCGGCGCTCGGGTCAGCTGATCATGACCAATGCCGTGGTCGATGGCGTGCGCACCGATATCGTGATCGATACCGGGTCAGACAGTTCGATCGGCAACATGGCGCTGCGCAACGCGCTGACCCGGCGGCGCAAGGCCGAACAGACCATGCTCTATTCGGTCACCGGCCAGCAATTGAGCGCGGACCTGATCATGGCCTCGACCATCGAGGTCACCGGCTTGCAGATGCACAACACCTTCCTTGCCTTTGCCGATTCGCCCGCGTTTCACCGGCTCGGGCTGGTCAAGCGCCCGGCGATGCTGCTGGGCATGGCGCAGTTGCGCATGTTCCGCCGCGTGGCGATAGACTTTTCCACGCGCCGCATCCTCTTCGACCTGCCCACCGGGATCGCCAGCGCCGACCGCCAGGGCCTGAACTACTGATATCGACACTACTGATATCCACCGGCGCCGCCGTTCAAGGCTCTGGTATAGTTGCCCATGGCGCTTATGTGAGAAGCCATGCCACCCGATACATATACGAGTCCCAAGGACGCCCGCCACGATGGCTGGGCCACGCTCAAGCGTTTCCTGCCCTATCTGTGGCCCGCCGATAACGCGGTGCTGCGCCGCCGGGTGCTCGGCGCGCTGCTGATGGTGCTGCTGGGCAAGGCGACGACGCTGGCCCTGCCTTTCGCCTACAAGAAGGCGGTCGATGCCATGACGCTTCCTGAAGGCGCCCAACCTGCGCTGACAGTGGCGATGGCCTTCGTGCTCGCCTATGCGCTGGGCCGCTTTGCAGGGGTCCTGTTCGACAACTTGCGCAACATCGTGTTCGAACGCGTAGGCCAGGATGCCACGCGCCATCTGGCCGAAAACGTCTTTGCCCGCCTGCACCGCCTGTCCTTGCGGTTTCACCTCGCCCGCCGCACCGGCGAGGTGACCAAGGTGATCGAACGCGGCACCAAGAGCATCGACACGATGCTCTACTTCCTGCTGTTCAACATCGCGCCGACGGTGATCGAACTGACCGCGGTGATCGTGATCTTCTGGATCAATTTCGGGCTGGGGCTGGTCGGCGCAACGGTGGTGGCGGTCATCGCCTATGTCTATGTCACGCGGACGATCACCGAATGGCGCTCTGCCTTGCGTGAAAAGATGAACCGGCTCGATGGGCAGGCCCTGTCCCGCGCGGTCGATTCGCTGCTGAACTACGAGACGGTGAAGTACTTCGGCGCCGAAGCGCGCGAAGAGGCGCGCTACGCTTCGGCCGCCCGCGCCTATGCCGATGCGGCGGTGAAGAGCGAAAACAGCCTCGGCCTGCTCAACATCGCCCAGGCCATCATCGTCAACCTGCTGATGGCGGGCGCCATGGCGTGGACGGTCTATGGCTGGTCGCAGGGGCGGTTGACAGTGGGCGATCTCGTGTTCGTGAACACATACCTCACCCAGCTGTTCCGCCCGCTCGACATGCTCGGCATGGTCTATCGCACGATCCGGCAGGGCCTGATCGACATGGCCGAAATGTTCCGCCTGATCGATACGCCGGTCGAAGTGGCCGATGCCCCCGGCGCGCCGGCACTGGTCATCAAACGTCCCTCGGTGACCTTCGAAGACGTCGTGTTCGGCTATGACCGCGACCGCGAGATCCTGCACGGCCTGTCCTTCGAAGTTCCCGCCGGCAGCCGCGTCGCCATCGTCGGCCCATCGGGCGCGGGCAAATCCACCATCGCCCGGCTGCTGTTCCGCTTCTACGATCCCTGGAGCGGGCGCATCCTCGTCGATGGGCAGGACATTTCCCGGATCACCCAGGCATCCCTGCGTGCAGCGCTCGGCATCGTGCCGCAGGATTCGGTGCTGTTCAACGACACCATCGGTTACAACATCGCCTATGGCCGCGATGGCGCCGGGCTCGCCGAAGTCGAGGCCGCCGCGCGCGGGGCTGCCATCGCCGACTTCATCGCCCGCCTGCCCAAGGGTTTTGACACCGAAGTCGGCGAACGCGGCCTGAAACTGTCCGGCGGCGAAAAGCAGCGCGTGGCCATTGCCCGTACGCTGGTAAAGAACCCTCCGATCCTCCTGTTCGACGAGGCCACCAGCGCCCTGGACAGCCGCACCGAACAGGACATCCTCACCACCATGCGCGACGTCGCCAGCCAGCGCACCACGATCTCGATCGCGCACCGCCTGTCGACGATTGCGGATTCGGACACGATCCTGGTGCTGGATCAAGGGCGCCTGGCCGAACAGGGCAGCCACGCAGACCTGCTGCGCCGCGAAGGCCTCTACGCCGAGATGTGGGCGCGCCAGGCGCAGGAAAGCGCGGAAGTCAGCGAGGCGGCGGAGTAGGCGTCAAACGCACTGGATTGCTTCGTCGCTGCGCTCCTCGCAATGACGAAGGACTAGTGCCGCTTCACTTTCATTCGTCATTGCGAGCGAAGCGAAGCAATCCAGAGCCGGTCAGCGCTACGCACAAATCTCGGCAAATAGGTCACGCCAAAGCGGATTCATCGCCTCGATCAACGCCAGTTTCCGTTTCCTTGATCCGCCCTTGATCTGCTTTTCACGCGCAATCGCATATTCCATTGTCGCATGGACTTCGAACCACACGAGCAGCTTGCAGCCGTGCCTGGCGGTAAAACCATCAACCAGGCCCTCACGGTGTTGCCATGTGCGTTTCGGCAGATTGCTGGTCACGCCGACGTAAAGAGTCCCGTTGCGCCGGGACGCCAGCATATAGACCGCAGGCTGGAAATCGCGCTTCATCCCGCCGGATTGCTTCGTCGCTGCGCTCCTCACAATGACGAATGGTGCGGGAATGGCGAAAGCTATTTCACCACTTCAGCCTCATGCCACACCACGGCCTGCGCCACCTTGATGCAGTCCATCCCGCCGTCATAGGTCATCGACGGCGAGCCATAGAGCCGCCAACCCTGCGCCAGCGCCTCGGACACGCGCTCGCAAAAGGCGCGGTCGTCCTTGCCGGTCAGCAGGCGGTAGACGGGGCGGTCTTCGGGAGTCTGGTAGGTCATGCCAGCCTCTTACTCTTCACCGGGAAACCGCGCAAATTCCGGCAGGGTGTGTGCCTGCACCATCCAGCCCACCCGTTCGGCCGTCTGAATGTGAAGCTGCGCAGGCAGTTGATCGGGGTCATCGAACGTGGCCGACTGCACATCGATGATGCCGGGCCACCGGAGGAATTGTACGTCGACACTGCTCCTTGTGTCAGCACGAACTGTTCCGCCTTGAACATGGCCCACGATACCATGGGCGCGCCGGCACTCTTGCGACAATCGGCACAATGGCAGATCGCCACATGCATCGGCGCGCCATCCACCTTGTATCGCACCGCGCCGCATTGGCAGCCGCCAGCCAGTTCCATCATCGCCCTCCCATCGAATCAATGAAAGGAACATTAATGGAACAAACCGGCGCTCACAAGATATACTTCGAAAGGTCCGCATTCCCGGCAAGCGCGGTCAGCTTGCCTGCCACATAGGCCTCGTCGATCACGATCGTCTCGCCCACGCGGTCCTCCGCCTCGAAGCTTACCTCCTCGAGCAGCTTTTCCATCACCGTCTGCAAGCGCCGCGCGCCGATATTCTCGACGGTCTCGTTCACTTGCGCCGCCGTCCGCGCAATCGCGCGGATCGCCTCGGGGGCAAACTCCACCGTCACGTTCTCGGTCGCGATCAGCGCACGATACTGTTCGACCAGGTTGGCACGCGTTACCGAAAGGATGCGCACGAAGTCATCCTCGGTCAGCGCCTGCAGTTCCACGCGGATCGGCAGGCGGCCCTGCAGTTCGGGCAGCATGTCGGAAGGCTTGGCCACGTGGAACGCACCACTGGCGATGAACAGCACGTGGTCGGTCTTCATCGGGCCATATTTGGTGGCGACCGTCGTGCCCTCGATCAGCGGCAGCAGATCGCGCTGCACGCCTTCGCGCGAAACCGAACCGCCGCGCACGTCGGACACGGCGATCTTGTCGATCTCGTCGAGGAACACGATGCCGTTGGTTTCGGCATTGCGGATCGCCTCGCGCTGGACATCGTCTTGGTCCATGCGCTTTTCGGCCTCTTCCTCGACCAGCTTGTCCCAGGCATCGGCCACGCGCATCTTGCGGCGCTTCAATGCCTGCTTGCCAAACGCCTTGCCCATCATGTCCGAAAGGTTGATCATGCCGATGCCGCCGGGCATGCCCGGGATCTCCATCGGCGCCGAAGGCGCGTCTTCCACCTCGATCTCGACTTCGACCTCGTTCATCGAACCATCGGCCAGCCGCGCCTTGAAGCTTTCGCGCGTCGCCTCGCTCGCGCCATCGCCGACCAGCGCCTTCAGCAGCCGGTCCATCGCCGCCTTGCTGGCCGCCTCGCGCACCGCTTCACGGCGGCGCTCCTTTTCCAGCCGGATCGCCTCTTCCACCAGGTCGCGGGCGATCTGCTCCACGTCGCGGCCGACATAGCCGACCTCGGTGAACTTGGTCGCCTCGACCTTGATGAACGGCGCATCGGCGAGCCTGGCCAGACGGCGGCTGATCTCGGTCTTGCCGCAGCCCGTCGGCCCGATCATCAGGATGTTCTTCGGCGTCACCTCGTCGCGCAACTCGGCCGAAAGCCGCTGCCGCCGCCAGCGGTTGCGCAGCGCCACGGCCACCGCCTTCTTCGCATCGGTCTGGCCGACGATATGCTCGTCCAGCGCCCGGACGATGGCTTTGGGAGTAAGGGTGTCGTTCATCAGATTTCCTCGACCGTCACGCGGTCGTTGGTAAAGACGCAGACCTCGGCGTCCACCTGCATGGCGCGGCGGGCGATCTTTTCGGCATCGTCTTCATAATCGGTCAGCGCGCGGGCCGCGGCCAGCGCATAGTTCCCGCCCGAACCGATGGCGGCAATGCCGCCTTCCGGCTCCAGCACATCGCCGTTGCCGGTCAGGATCAGCATCGTTTCCGCATCGGCCACGATCATCAGCGCTTCCAGATTGCGCAAGTACTTGTCGGTGCGCCAGTCCTTGGCCAGTTCCACCGCCGCGCGCATCAACTGCCCGCGATGCTGCTCCAGCTTGCGCTCAAGCCGTTCGAACAGGGTGAAGGCATCGGCGGTTGCGCCCGCAAACCCTGCGATGACCTTGCCCCGACCATTTTCGTCAAGGGCGCCGATGCGACGCACCTTGCGCGCATTCGGCTTCATCACCGTGTTGCCCATGGAAACCTGCCCGTCACCGGCAATGACGGTGCGGCCGTTCTTCTTCACCCCGATGATGGTGGTGCCGTGCCACTGGATAAGGCCGTGGCTCGCCCTGCTATCGTCCATGCCTGCGATATGAGGCGCAGTGCACGGATTTCAAGCAGGCCCTGTCAGCTGCCGTTCGGACCGGTGCCGCCCGGAGCCTGCCCCTGCCCGCCTGGAACCGCGCCAACCGCGCCGATGTTGCCGAACAGATCCTGGAAGAACGACCGGTCACGGCCAAGCGTATCGGTCTTGTCGCTTTCGGGCGAAAGCCGCACGACCTTCTCCATGCCTTCGCGATTGAGCGAGGTGACATTGCCCCTGGCGTCGAAATCGACGACCAGGACGCTCTGGTTCGCCGTGCGCGGGCGGTTGAACGGCTTCTGCTGCGTGTTCATCGCAACGTAATACCAGGCTTCCTTGCCGTATTGGCTGGTAAAGGTCGGGCGGCCCAGCGTGCGTTCCACCGATTGCTTGTTGTCCACGCCCGGCTGGACCGAGGACACCAGCACTTCATCGATGATGTAGCCGCGGTGGTCCTTGATGCTGGTGCAACCTGCTGCCCCCACGCACAGCGCAAGCATCGCGGCACCCTGCACCATCAGCCGACTGTTCCGCATTCGCAAACTCCGCTCTTTACTCACGGCATGTCATGCCCATTTGCATCGAGGATGCACAGCCACTATCGCCAAACCCTGTCAGAAGGCCCTTAGGGTCCAATCGGGATTACCGCAATGCCGCCAGCACCCGCATCAGGCGATGAGTGCTGGACTGCACCGATTTAATCGTCCCTGAACGGCTGCAAGCTGGCAGGCTTGATACCAAGGATAAATGCGCAATGTCGTTCATAGGAAAGCTGTTCGGACAGAAGGATGACGACCGCGCCGTGGCCCGCCCGCTGTGGCACCGCACGGTCGAGATCGCGCGCGAGAAGGAATGGTACAGGGATTGCGGCGTTGCCGATACGGTGGCCGGGCGATTCGACATGATCACCCTGATCCTGTCCATCGTGATGATCCGGATGGAGCGCGATGTCGAACTGATCGAACCCTCGGTGCGCCTGACCGAACTGTTCGTCGATGACATGGACGGCCAGCTGCGCGAAAGCGGCGTGGGCGATCTGGTGGTGGGCAAGCGCATGGGCAAGCTGATGAGCGTTCTGGGCGGCCGCCTCGGCGCCTACCGCGAAGGGCTGACTTCGCCTGACGAGCAGGTTATGGCCGAGGCCGTCATGCGCAATGTCAGCCTGCACGAAGGCAGCGATCCCCTGCTCGTCGCCCGCCGCGCCCGCGCCTTTGCCGCCGGGCTCGATCTGGTACCCGCCTTCCGCGTGCTCGATGCAGAGATCGGCAAATGACCCGGCACGATGTGTCCCCGCCGGAATTCGAGCACATCATGGACTTGCGCCAGATCGGTGACGAACCGGTCGTGCTCGTGCCCGACGAAGCCGCCCGCCGCCGCCTTGCCGGCAGGTTCGGCATCACCGCCATCGATTCGATGCGGGCGCAGCTGCACCTGTCGGTCGATGGCCAGGAGATCGAGGCCAAGGGCCACCTCGATGCCGAGATCGTCCAGATGTGCGCCGTTTCCGGCGAGGATTTTCCGGTGACGATCAGCGAACCCATCGCCCTGCGCTTCGTCCCGCCCGCCGCACCCCACGCCCCCGGCGAGGAAATCGAGATCACCGCCGACGATTGCGACGAGATCGAATACGAAGGCACCAGCTTCGATCTGGGCGAAGCGGTGGCGCAAAGCCTGGCGCTGGCCATCGATCCCTTCGCCGAAGGCCCCAACGCCGAAAAGGCGCGGGCCGAACACCAGCTTGGCGGCGATGTGGCCTCCAGCGCGTTCGCGGCGCTTGCTGCGCTGAAAAAGGACTGAGCCGTTGGCAGCGACCCTGTCCGATCGAAGGCCTGCCGGACCCCGGCCGGGCGCCAATCCACGCGGTCGCGACCTCACCACCGGGCCGATCCTCAAGACGCTGGTGCTGTTTTCGGCGCCCACGCTGGCTTCCAACATCCTGCAATCGCTGAACGGATCGATCAATTCGATCTGGGTCGGCCAGATGCTCGGCGAAGGCGCGCTGGCTGCCACGGCCAATGCCAACGTGGTGATGTTCCTGGTCTTTGCCGCCGCCTTCGGCTTCGGCATGGCCGCCACGGTCAAGATCGGGCAAGCCTTCGGTGCGGGCAACGTTCTTGCCGCGCGGCGCACGTTCGGTTCCGCCGTGGGCTTTTGCGTGCTGCTTTCGCTGGTGATCGGCTCGCTGGGATGGATCTTCGCGCCCGAATTGCTGACCGTGATGGCCGCGCCCGGTGAAACCTATGGCCTTGCGCTTACCTACTTGCGCGTGATCTTCGTCGCCATGCCGGCCTCGATGATCACCGTCATGCTGGGCATGGGCCTGCGCGGCGGGGGCGATGCCGCCACGCCGCTGAAGTTCATGATCCTGTCGGTTGTGCTCGATATCGTGCTCAACCCGCTGCTGATCGGCGGGATCGGCCCGATTGCGCCCATGGGCATTGCCGGATCGGCACTGGCCACGGCGATCGCCTCGATCACGTCGATGATCGGCATCGTCAGCTTCGTCTACTGGAAAGACCTGCCGCTTCGCCTGCGCGGGGCAGAGCTGGCATGGCTGTGGCCGCGCCGCGATGAACTCGGCTACATCCTGACCAAGGGCCTGCCGATGGGCGCGCAGATGCTGGTGATTTCGGCTGCCGGGATCATCGTCATCGGGCTGGTCAACCGCGAGGGCCTGCTGGTCAGCGCGGCCTATGGTGCGGCGCTGCAGCTGTGGACCTATCTACAGATGCCGGCGATGGCGATTTCCGCGGCGGTCAGCGCCATGGCCGCGCAGGCCATCGGCGCGGGCCTGAACGACCGGCTGGGCCGCATCACCCGCTGGGGCGTGCTGCTCAACCTCACCGTCACCGGATTGCTCTGCGCGCTGATCCTGCTGTTCGATCGCCCCGCGCTCGAACTGTTCCTCGGCGCAGGCAGCCCGGCGGTCGAGGAGGCGCGGCACATCCAGATCCTCGCCAGCTGGAGCTACGTCCTGTTCGGCGTCACCGTTGTCCTGTTCGGCACCATGCGCGCCGGCGGCGTGGTCTGGACGCCGCTGATCATCCTGTCTTTCGTGATGTATCCGGTGCGGCTGGGCTTCTATTATGCGCTCTACCCACGGATTGGGGCCGACGCCCTGTGGCTGGCCTTTCCGGTCAGCTCACTGTTCGCCGTGGCACTCGCAGCCTGGGCGTACAGCCGCCCGCAATGGCGGCAGCGGGCGCGCGCGGTCCCACCCGCGCAATGCGAAGAAGAAACGCAGGCTGACGCTGATCCGGCAGGACGGCTGACGCCCAATCTGTAGTTCTGCCGCCAAGAGCGTTTTCAAAGCAGATGGAATCACCTGCCGACTCGGAAAACGCGGCAGAACACCAGCCTGGAGCAGCCATGGATGCAGTCGCATCGGTCGCTGCTCTGGCCCCTTACCGGCTCTGCGCCCGCCAGCGCTGGACCGTGCGTTCCACCGCGCGCTCTTCGCCCCCGCCCCGGCTCCACAGTTCATAGAACGAAGGATCGTTCGAAGCCGGGCGCTTCATCGTCTCAAGCTCGTCGAACGAGACGCGCATCGGGATCGACACGCCCTCGCCCGAAATGATGCATTCGCGGTTGCGCAGCGCCGGGATCGTATCGACAAAGCCGCGCGCCCCTTCGGGCATGGCCGCCTTGACAAAGGCCTGGTCGCGCTCGTTGTTCAATCGCATCGAGATGATCGTGCCGCACTGCGACAGCACGCCTTCGGCCAGATCGGACGGCCGCTGCGTGATCAGGCCCAGCGAAATGCCGTACTTGCGCCCTTCCTTGGCGATGCGCGAAAGGATGCGGCCAACCGACGATCCATCCGAATTCTTCTCGTTCGGCACATAGCGGTGGGCTTCCTCGCACACCAGCAACACCGGCCGCGTCTCTTCCTCGCGCGCCCAGATCGCGTAATCGAACACCAGGCGGCTCAGCACCGCCACGACGGTCGTCGTGATTTCGGATGGCACGCCCGAAACGTCGATGATCGAGATCGGCTTGCCATTGGCCGGCATGCGGAAGATGCGCGAGATGAACTCGACCATCGTATCGCCCACCAGCATCCCTGAGAACATGAACTGGTAGCGCGGATCGCTGCGGATCTCCTCGATTTTGGCCTTCAGCCGCATGTAGGGGATCGAATTGGTGCCCTTGTCGAGCCGGCCCATCTCGTTCTGCAAGATGATCAGCAGGTCGGACAGCAGATAGGGGATGGGCGAATCGACCGTGATCTTGCCGATCTGTTCGGCCAGCCGGTTCTTGCTGCGCGCGGCCAGCAGGCACTTGGCCAGGATGTCCGAATCCAGCTGACGTTCCTGCCCGGTCGTCGTGATGAACACCTCGCAGTGTTCCTCGAAATTCATCAGCCAGTACGGCATCTGCAGGTTGGTAACGTCCAGCAACTGGCCGATGGTGCGGAAGGCGCTGCCATATTCGCCGTGCGGGTCGATCATCACGACATGGCCCGAAGGCGCCATTTCGCAAATCCGGTGCAGGATCAGCGCGGCCGCAGTGGACTTGCCGGTCCCGGTCGATCCCAGCAGGGCAAAGTGCTTGCCCAGCAGCGCATCGACATAGATCCCGGCGCGGATGTCGCGCGTGGGGAACACGGTGCCGACCGAAATGTTGGTGCGCCCATCGCTGGCATAGATCTGGCGCAAGTCGCTCGACGTTGCCGGATAGACCAGCGCGCCGGGCACCGGAAACCGCGTAACGCCGCGGCGAAAGCCATAGATGCGCCCGGTCAGCCGCTCTTCCTCGCCTTCGCCCAGGAAGTCGATCAGGGCAACGATGCCCCCTTCGACCGACGAATCCTGTCGTTGCGTGCGCACGCTGGCCAGCAGCCACGAATTGCCGACGCGAATCTTGATCTGGCTGCCGACCTTGCCCGAGAGCGCGATGGAGGGATCCAGATCATTGGAACATTGCTCCAGCCGCGACAGGTCAAGCGCGATGGCGGAACTCGAACCGGCAATCTCGCGGACCCAGCCGATCGGCGAATGCGCGTTTTCAGATATCGGACCATCTGCTGGCAGGATGCGCGGCGCGCGTGCCTCGAAGCGCCCATCGCCGGCCTCGGCACGCGCCGCAAAATCCTGCATCCCCATCTCTGACATTACGCGTCAAACCTCTTGGCCGGATCTGGCATGGAGGTACGGCATAGCTTCATCTGGTTAAGAACGACTAAACCATTGGTAGCCGCCCGGACGGTCAGACAAGGGCGAAGAGGCGGCCCGCAATCCAGCCCATGCTGACCGAGAGCAGCACGGCAAACAGGCCATAGATCCAGCCATTGCGATCGGCGGAAACCGCCACGAAACGCTCGAAGCCCTGCTTGCGCACTTCCACGCGGGTGATCGCCGATGCCACCACCTTGCCGCCCCGGATGGCAAATGTTTCGGCGGTGTAGGTCCCCGTCTGCACGCGCGAGGGCAGGCTGATCCGCGCCTGGTACAGCACCTGCCCGCTGATCTTCACCCCGCCTTCGTCTTCGCGATAGAGCCCCTGGCGGCGCATCAGGTCGACCAGGCCCGCGGCAAACCGCCGCTGCTCCTTCGGATCGATCACCCCGATCGGCGAAAGCTGCAACCATTTGAGGCCCAGTTCATAGATCGCCGCCGTCTTCTCGTCCACGATCCGCGCAATCGGTCGGGAAGAAGCCACCGCGAAATAGGCCGGGGCAGAGCGGAATTCGAGCGAATCGGCATTGATCCAGATCCCGGCCAGCTTCTGCTTTTCGCGCAGCACGATCGATTGCACCGGGCCTTCCAACACCACGACGATATCGTATTCCTGCGCGGCGCGGCTGCCCTCGGGGCTGAGGATCGCGCCGAACAGCAGCAGGTCCGCTCCGGTAAAACCTTGGCGAACCTCGATTTCGTGCTGCGAGATTTCCGGCACGAGGATCGGGTCGCGCGCGCCCATGAGGACCATGCAGGCCAGCAGCGCAAGGAATCGCCACCGTCCGCCGGGTTGGCCCCCAACTCGCCCGCCCGCCTTCGCCGCAACGCTCACAGCGGCACCACCGAATAGATCTCGTCCGGCCGATAGCCCAGCCGCAGCGCCATCTGCAGCGCCACCAGCAGCACGATCGCCGCCAGGATCAGCCGCAGGTGCTCGGGCTTGGCCTTCTGCGCAAACTGCGCGCCCACTTGTGCGCCGGTCACCGATCCGATCAGCAGCATCACCGCCAGCACGATGTCCACCGCGCGCGTGGTCAGCGCGTGCATCATCGTCGTCGCCATCGTCACGAACAGGATCTGGAACAGCGATGTGCCCACCACCACGTTCACGCCCATGCCCAGGATATACAGCAGCGCCGGCACCAGGATGAACCCGCCGCCGATCCCCATCAGCATGGTCAGGATGCCCGTCAGCATGCCCAGCAGCAGCGGCGCCAGCGGCGAGATATAGAGCCCCGACCGGTAGAACCGCCAGCGCATCGGCAGGCTGGCCACCAGCGGATGGTGGCGGCGCTTGCGCGCAGGCTGCGGCAATCCCGATTTCTGCGCGCGCAAGGTGGTGATGCTTTCATGCGCCATCAACCCGCCAATCCCGCCCAGCATCAGCACATAGAGGATGTTGATCACCGTATCGATCTGGCCCAGCGATTGCAGCAGACGAAACAGCAGCGATCCCAGGCCGGTGCCGATCACGCCCCCTGCCACCAGCACCGCACCGATGTGATAATCGATCCCGCCGCGCCGGGCATGCGCAAAGGCGCCCGAAACGCTGGCGCCGGTCACCTGGCTGGCCGCCGATGCCGCCGCCACCGTTGGCGGCACGCCGTAGAATATCAGCAGGGGCGTGGTCAGGAATCCGCCGCCAACACCGAACATGCCGGAAAGCAGCCCCGTCAACGCGCCCAGACCGATGATCACGAGTCCGTTGACAGAAAGGTTCGCGATCGGAAGGTAGACATCCATTGCACGGCAGACGCTAGGCCCCGCGCGCGCTGCCAGCAACCCCGCCCGCCCGGTTTTTGCGGCAAAAAACTGTCCGCTAAAACGAAGATGCGATGGTCAGCGCCGGTCCGCTTGCCGGTCTGGCATTTCCGGCAAGGCGAAACCGCCAGTCGATCGCCACGCGCGCAGGGTTGGTATCGCCAAGGTCCAGCCTGAACGATGCACGCGGCCCCACGTCCAGCCGCACCGCCCCCTCCTGCCCGCCAGACCACGCCCCGGCTCCCAGCCGCACGTCACGCCCGCGCCCCCCGATAACAGGCAGTGCTCGGTCGATGGCCAGTTGCACATCGTAGAACGGCGTCGCCCCGCGCCCTCCAGCATAGCCGGCCTGGGCATAGGCTTCTGCCCTGAAGCCCAGCGGCAGGGCCAGTGCGGGCAACTCGCTGATCACTGTCGCCACCGGCCGCACCTGCATCGGGCTGGCGGCGGTGTCCTGCAACCGTGCCTCGGCCAGCACGCGCACCGGCAGGCGGGCCAGGGGCCTCATGCCGAAACCCACCGCGATTTCCTTGTCCTTGCCCGGCGCGTTGATCGCCAGCGACGTGCGCAGATAGCCATAGCTTTCCGGCACGTCGCCCCGCCCCAGCCGATAGCGCACGATCGCCCCGGCCTGGCTCGCCCCGTATGATGCCGCCCCCGGCGCCTGTGCCGCAGCGCCGCTGCCCGCGCGCAGCAGCAGCCAATTGTCCCCGCTCCAGCGCGGATCGTCCTTCACCGGCCCCGCAGTCCGGTCCGGCACCGGCTCCGGCCCGTCCCCCAGCGCCCGCAGCGGTCGGCGCGCGGGCGGGGCCACGGCGGGATTGAAGTCCCGCAGCGAAAAACCGATCGTGAGCAGCGCCAACCGCTCCGGCCCCTGCGCAACAGGCGGTCCGGGCACCGCACCACCCTGCGGCGCCTGCGGCAGCCTCGCCCGCCGCACAGGCGCCGCGGCCGCCAGCGCCAGCACGCCTGGGTCGTGGACCGCCTTCTTGTGCATCGACGCCACCGGCGCTGGCGCAGCGAACGCATCCGCGCCCACGCCCCGGCCGCCGTCCGGCAGCGCCCCGCCTTGCCAGACCAGCACCCTTGCGCCACCCCAGGTCGCCACGATCAACACGAGCGCCATGACCGGCTGGCCCTGCCGCTCGCGTCGGGCGCCCGCCTTCACGGGGTCGGCAGCAGGGCGGGGGCAGACGCGGCCTGGCCTGCGCACACTTGCGCCACGTGGACGCGGTGCACGGTGTGCTCCCACCGCAGCCGCCCCCCGGCCAGCACCCGCAGATAGGCGCTCAACGCCCGGCGCGTGGCGATGATCGAGATGACGTTGCCCACCGGGAACCGCAGCACCGCACGCACCCCCTCGGCCCAGCCATATTCGCGTCCGGAATACATCGCGCGCATCGCCAGCCGCCAGATCAGGCTGGCGATGTTGAACGCCAGCAAGCCCTGCAGCATGCCATCCGGCGGCACCCGCACCACCAGTCCGCGCGCTTCCAGCACCAGCATCACCGGCCACAGCACGACCAGCACATAGGCCACCGCCAGCACCATCGCGACAAGCGGCCCGCGCCGGTCGCGCAGCCGCATCCACAGGTCACCCGGCTTCACCTTCCACCCCAGCCGGTCCCATCCCTGGAACGCGATGCCATGGATCCACCGCGTCTTCTGCCGCACCGATGTTGCCACCGTGCCCGGAAAGAACTCGCGCGTGGCGATCAGCCCGCCGCGTTCGTCCCGCAGGCGCAGGAAGATCGACCGGCCGCCGGTTTCGTTCACCAGCAAGCCGCATTCATAGTCTTCGGTCAGGCATTCGGCGGCAAACGGCTCGGCGCTCGACCGGCGCACCAGGATGCGGTCTATCGCCGCGCGTGAAAACGCACAGCCCACGCCCGCAGCCGGTATCGCCGCGCCGATCCGGTGGCGCACCACCATGTCGCGCGCATGGGCCTCGGCAAATTCGTCGCAATAATGCCCGCCGATCCAGCGTGATTGCGCGTCCGGTTCGGGGCGCACCGGCAGTTGCACGAAATCTGCCTGCGCCAGCGCCTCGTCCATCAGTGACAGCGCCGAAGGGTGCACCATGTCCTCGGCGTCGTGCAGGATCACCGCGCGCACGCGCTGCCCGCAGCGTCGCTCGTCCTCGCAGATCGCGCGGTAGAGCCGGTTCAGGCAGTCGGCCTTGGTGGTCGGCCCGTCGCAATCGTGCAGCACCACCCGCAGCCGCGCATCGCCACCGGCGGCCACCAGCGCCGCCAGCGTCGCCTCGTCATTGCGATAGCAGCCGACGTAGATGCGCAAGTTGCGTTGCGGCCAGGACCGGAACGAATGGCGCACCATGTCGCCGATCACGCCATGCTCCTGCCATGCCGGCACCAGCACCGCCGCCAGCCCGCGCAATTCGGCCAGCGCCGGCGCGCAAAGCCGCGGCGTGCGCACCCCGCCGGCAAGCCGCAAGCGGAACCACACCAGATCGACGATCAGTTCGTCCAGCGCGAAAACGGCAAACCACATGGCCGCAAACAGCAGCAATTCGTGCTCCACGACGACAAGCCACTGCAGTGCCGCAGAACACGGGCCGGATATGGTCGGACACGCCAGCAAGCCCCTGACCCCGCTTCACGCGCCGTGGTGTTCATGGCGCAAACGCAACGATATGCCTGCTTGGCCCGGTTCGGGAACCAAGGGATGGTTCGAAAATGGCGGGATTACAGTGCCATCTGGCTGCGGCCGTAACGGCAGGCGGGGTCAGAACCACCCAGCTTCCGCCTTGAAAGAGGCCCCATTAACCGATTTTCACGCTGAACGGCGGCAATTGATCGAGCGCGTCGATCAAACTCTCCGCAACAATGCGTGAAACCTTTCGCCGCAATCGGCGTATGAAGGGCTATTGAAAACTGATCCAGGTTAAAGGGGAAACACCATGCCGGGCGACAATGCCAAAAAGGCCCTGATCGACAGCCTCAACGGCCTGCTGGCCGATTACTTCACGCTCTACCTGAAGACCAAGAGCTACCACTGGCACGTGGCCGGGCCGCAATTCCACGATCTGCACCTGCTATTCGATACCCAGGCCGCCGAACTGTTCGCCTTGACCGACGTGATCGCCGAGCGTGTCCGCAAGAACGGTGGCAACACGCTGACCGGCATCGGCGCCATCGCCAGCAAGGCCAGCATCACCGACGACGATCGCGCCAAGGTCGATGCGATGGACATGGTCAAGGCGCTGCGCGACGACAACGTGGCGCTGGTCAAGACGATCCGCGCGGTAAAGGACGCCGCCACGCAAGCGGGCGACAACGCCACCGAAGGCATGGCCGACGATTGGACCGACCAGGCCGAACAGCGCGCCTGGTTCCTGCGACAGATCGCTGCCTGAAACCCGCATCAACTTCCGCTCGTCCTGAGCCTGCCGAAGGACGCGCCACGCCCAAAACCCGCTCGTCCTGAGCCTGTCGAGGGACCACACCCGAAACCAGTGCGTTCAGAACGCGCCGCTGGTCGCAATCCCAATGCCGCCGGGGCGCGCGTCAAAGCCCCCGGCGCGCAGGGCGTCCGCCGTTTCCGTGGGCAAGCCCGCAAGCACCAGATCGGCTTGCCAGCGTCCATCGCCGGTCAGGCGCAGGGTCAGTTGCTCCATGCCCTGCGCCCCGCGCATCGGCACCACCAGCGCGCCCTTTTCGCAGCGCGCCTTGCCCGATAGCGTGATGGCATCGGGCAGCAATGGCCCCAGGGACGTAAGCGTCAGGCCCAGCGTCCCGCTCGCCTCCCGGCACGCGCCGCCCGAAAAGTCGGCCGAAAAATCACCGAACGTGATTGCCGAGACCGGCAGTCCACCAAGCCCGTCGGGCAGGGCAAGGCTGCCACTGGCCCGCGAAATGCCCCCTCCGGCAAAGGCATGGGCCGCAAACCCCTCGCGCGAAATCGCAAATTGAGCCCGCCCGATCAGCAAGGGCAGCGGCTCCAGTCCCGCCTCGACCGTGCCCAGCGGCAAAGGCCCTACGTTGAGCTCGGCAATCCGCGCGTCCCACACCGATCCTTCGACGCTGCGCGCGGAAACAGCGTCGGGCGCAGCCAGACCCAGCACCAGCCGCAACGGCAAAAGCACGATCAGCGCCAGCACCACGATGCCAGCCAGCGCCAGCCTGCCCCGGCTTCCGCGCGGGCCTTGCAACCCGCTATCGCGCACGAATATCCGGCGCTTCAGGATCAGCCGCCCGATCACGATCCGCCCCCTGCCTGATCCGGCGCGCGGCTGGATCGCAGCGTGACATTGACCGCAACCGTGCCATCGGGCGCAGGCGTCATCGTCACCTGCTCCACCGCCAGCCCTTGCCCGGCCAGCCCGTCTAGCCAGGCCAGCGCCGCCGCAGCGCGCGCTGCCGGGACGGTCAGCACCACCGCATCGCTGCCCTGCCGCTGGCTGGACTGGACGACAAACCCGGCCGCTTGCGCGCTGGCGCCCGCCACTTGCTCCACTGGCCCGGCCAGCGCCACGGCTTTTGCCACAGGCGCCCGCTTCAACGCCGCGATCCCCGCCGTGATCCGCCCGGCGCGCACGGTCGCCTCGCGGTGGCGCAGCGCCGCCGCGTCCAGCGCGTTGCCCAGTGGCAGGATGATGCCATAGACCAGCACGATCAGCGCGGTCAGCCCCGCGGCCATGGCCACCAGCCAGCGTTCGCGCCCGGTCAGGCCGATGAACCATGTCGAAACCCGGCCCATCATGGCGCGCTCATCGTGACGGCGGCCACGGTCGCCCCGGTCGGGTCGGGGGCCAGCGATGGCGGCACGGTCACTTTCCAGCCCTGGTTCTGCAACGCGATCAGCACCGCATTCACATCATCGGCGCGCGGCGCGGCGGCGGTGAAGCGCAAGGTGCCGTTAGCGCCATAGCCAAGATCACGCAAGGTCACCGCCGGAATGGTGCGCAGCACGTCGAGCAAGGCCGCGGCCGGCGCGGCAAAGCTGGCCCCGCCCTCGCCGCGCCGGGCCAGTTCCGCCGCCAGCAGGCGCTCTGCCCCGTCCAGATCGGTCGCCGCCGGAAAGCGTTGCTGCGCCAGCGCCAGCGCGCGGGCCTCTTGTGCGGAACTGTCGCTGTTCCATTTCACCACCCACACCAGCATCAGCACCAGTGCCATCAGCGCCGCGATGGCCGCCATCCGCGCAAGGCCCAGCCAGTTGGCGCTGCGGAACACCGAAACGCGCCGCTGCGCATAGACCCCCTGCCGCAAGTTCAGCGGGGGCGCGGCATGAACCTGCCCCAGCCGGTCGAGCAGGTCGTCACCGGCCAGCGCCGATTGCTCCTGCCCTTGCGCCAGCACCGAAATCAGCCCGGGCTCGGCTGCAAAGGCGGCGTCTGCCGTGCGCGCCAGCAGCTGCCCGCCCAGATCGGCCAGCATCAGCCCCCGCTCCGGGCGCGGCAGCACCAGCGCGGCGGGCACGATCGCTTGCGGATCGATCCCCTGCCCCGCCGCCTGTGCCAGCCAGCGATCCATCGCCGCCACCCCGGCGCGGCAGGCCAGCAGCCGTCCGTCCTGCGCCCCCACGGCCACGTGTTGCACGGCTTCGAGCCCGCCCTGCGCCAGCCCCAGCCGTTCCGCCGCCAGCGCCTGCGCCACCGGCATGGCGGGCAGCGGCTTGTCGATCACCGGGGCCTCTGCCGCCGGAACGAGCACCGTCACCGCGCCCGCATCGCCCCACGGGATCGCGTCCACGGCACTGTCGAACGCCTGTTCGCGGCCCACGCCCGCCGCACTCACGCGCCACCAGCGCCACGGCGCATCGCCTTGCGCCGGCAGCAGCACGATCAGGCCGTCAGGGATGGAAGCCGTCACAGCCATCGTCAGCGGTCAATTCTTCCCGGCATAGATATCGGCGTTCAGATCGGTTCCGCCCGGCTGGCCATCGGCCCCCAGCGAGAAGATCTCGAACGGCTTTCCATCGCGCCCCGGCGCCTGATACTGATAGGCATGGCCCCACGGATCGGTCGGAATGTCCTTCACATAGCCACCCGAACGATAGTTCTGCGGCATCGCCAGATTGGCCGGCGGGGTCTTAAGCGCATTCAGCCCTTCGCCCAGCCCCGGATAGCTCGACATGTCGAGCCGGTACATTTCCATGCCCTGCTCCAGCGTGGCGATGTCGCTGCGCGCCTTCACCACCATCGCCTTGTCCTGGCTCGGCAGCACATTGATCAGCACCACCGTGGCCAACAGGCCGATGATGAAGATCACCACCATCAGCTCGACGAGGCTGAACCCGTTGGCCTCGGGCTCGCAGCCCTCGTCGTTCGTCATTGCGAGCGGCCGCACGCCGCGCGGCAATCCAGAGCGGCACTTGCCGCCCCCGGATGGCTTCGCAGCTTCGCGCGTTGCAACAACGCAGGGGGTGTTTTCGATTTCAGTCATTCTCAAAGTCCGGTCAGGTTCTGAAGTTGCAGGATCGGCAGCAGGATGGCCAGGATGATCAGCGCCACGGCCGTGCCCATCACCACGATGATCGCCGGCTCCAGCAGCGCCATGGCCGCCGCTGTAAACGCCTCGAATTCACGCTCGAGGTAATCGGCGGCGCGCTCCAGCATCGGCCCCAGCTGGCCCGCTGCCTCGCCGCTGGCGGCAAGGTACACCAGCAGCGGCGGAAACGTACCCGCCTCGCGCAGGGCGGTGGACAGCGAACCGCCTGCGCGCACTTTCTCCGAAATGCCCGCCAGCGATTGCGCCTGCACCGCGTTGGACACCGTGCGCGTCGACAGCCGCAGGCCATCGACCAGCGGCAACCGCGCCTCGATCATCGTCGCCAGCGTGCGCGCAAGGGATGCCGCGTGAACATCGCGGATGAGCTTGCCGATGAACGGCAGCCGCAACAGCCCGCCATCGAAGCGCAGCTTGAACGCCGGTTGGCGCAGCGCCCGGGCAAAGCCCAGCACGCCCAGCGCCAGCACCAGCGCCAGCGCCCACCACCATGCGCTGAGGAACTGCGAAATCGCGATCACCACCCGCGTCAGCATCGGCAATTGCCGCGCGGCATTGTCGAACTGTTCGACCACGCGCGGCACCACCGAAACCATCAGCCCGGTCACCACGCCGATTGCCACCAGCGACAGCACGATGGGATAGGCCAGCGCCGCGATGATCTTGCCGCGCACCTGGGCCTGCCGCTCCAGCATGTCGGCCAGCCGGTCGGCAATCCGGGGCAGGCTGCCCGAATTCTCGCCCGCGGCAATCATCGCGCGGTAGATCGGCGGAAAGCTCGGCTCCTCGCGCCGCATCGCCTCGGCCAGCGGCAGGCCTTCGGTGATCCCGGCATGAACATTGGCGAGGATGGCCTGCGCCTTGGGCTTTTCGGTCTGCCGCGAAATCGTGCGCAGCGTCTCTTCCAGCGGGCTGACCACCATCAGCGATGACAGCTGCCGCGTGAACAGCGCCAGCTGCTTGGCCGAAAGCTTCGTGGCAAACCACGCGATGCCGCTGGTGCTGGTCGCCGCGCGCCGGGCCGAAGCCGCCGCATCGGCTTGCACGCTGACCACGAACCATTCGCGGGCCACCAGCTTCTCGCGCGCCAGCGCCTCGCTCGCCGCCTCGATCGCGCCGCGCCGTTCGGCCCCCTTGGGATCGATCGCATGATAGGCAAAGCGCGCCATCAGCCGTCGCGCCGCATGATCCGCGCGGCCTCCTCGGCGCTGGTCACGCCATCGCGGACCATGCGCCGCACCGCCTTGGCCAGCGTGGGCGAATCGGCAAAGGCATGGCGCGCGATCGCCGCTTCATCGGCGTTGTCGTGGATCATCTGGCGGATCGCATCGTCCACCCGCACCGCCTCGAACACGCCGACGCGGCCCTGATACCCGGTCTGCGCGCACTGTTCGCAGCCCCTGGCCTGCCACACCGTGCGCACTTTCTTCAGGCCCAGCACTTCGGCCATGCCGGCGTCGATCTCGCGGGCCTCGCGGCAATGCGGGCACAGCCGCCGCACCAGCCGCTGCGCGATCACCGCGCGCAAGGTTGAGGCGAGCAGGAACGGCTCCACCCCCATGTCGCGCATCCGCGTGATGGCGCCTGCGGCATCGTTGGTGTGGACGGTCGACAGCACCAGATGCCCGGTCAGCGATGCCTGCACGGCAATGTCCGCCGTCTCCTTGTCACGGATTTCGCCGACCATCACCACATCGGGGTCCTGCCGCAGGATCGCCCGCAGACCGGCGGCAAAGGTCAGCCCCACCTTGGCGTTGACCTGCGTTTGCCCCACGCCGTCCACAGCGTATTCCACAGGGTCTTCCACAGTCAGGATATTGCGCTGCCCATCGTTCAGCCCGCGCAGCGCGGCGTAGAGCGTCGTCGTCTTGCCCGAACCGGTCGGCCCGGTCACCAGCACGATGCCATTGGGTTCGGCCACCGCGTGGCGCAAGGTATCCTCGGCCTTGGGATCGAGGCCCAGTTGCGCCAGGTCGATCCCGGCATTGTCCTTGTCCAACAGGCGCATGACCACCCGTTCGCCCGCGCGATTGGGCAGGGTAGAGACGCGCACGTCCACCAGTTTTCCGCCCAGACTCAACGATATGCGCCCGTCCTGCGGCACCCGGCGTTCAGCGATATCCAGCCGCGCCATCACCTTGATGCGGCTGACCAGCACCGGCGCGACGTGCGGCGGCATGCGCAGCTTCTCGGTCAGCACGCCATCCACCCGCATCCGCACCACCAGCGCGGTTTCATAGGGTTCGATGTGGATGTCCGACACGCCCTGGCGCAGGCTTTCGGCGA